>JBOHCT010000001.1:0-57870 GCA_050699055.1 Streptosporangiaceae bacterium
GAGAAGCGAACGGGGTAAGACTGTGAGCGACGCGCGCGAGGGTTCGCCGAGCGGGCGGAGAAGCGAACGGGGTAAGACTGTGGTGCTGGAGGTGCGGGGGCTCGGCCGGAGATTCGGCGGGCTCGAGGCCCTCACCGGCGTGTCGTTCAGCGTCCCCGAGGGCGAGGTCCTCGGCGTGATCGGGCCGAACGGCGCGGGCAAGAGTACATTCGTCAACCTGGTGACCGGCCACCTCAAGCCGACGGCCGGCCGGATCCTCGTCGACGGCAGGGACCTCACCGGCGCCAAGCCCTGGCGGGTGGCGGGGGCGCGGGTGGCGCGGACGTTCCAGATCGTGAAGCCGTTCCGCGGGATGACCGTACGCGAGAACGTGGCGGTCGGCGCGCTCTACGGTCCGGGCGGGGCGAAGACGACCACGCACGCCCTCTCCGCCGCCGACGGGGTGCTCGAGCGGGTGGGCCTCGCCGACAAGGCCGGGCAGTCGCCGGGGGAGCTCACCGTCGCCGACGCGCGCCGGCTGGAGCTGGCGAAGGCGCTGGCACTGCGGCCGCGTCTGCTGCTGCTCGACGAGGTGATGGCGGGCCTTCGGCCCGGTGAGATCGAGCCGAGCCTGGAGCTGGTCCGGGGCCTCAGGGACGAGGGCGTGACGATCCTCGTCATCGAGCATGTGATGCGGGCGATCGTCGCGGTCAGCGACCGGATCCTGGTGCTGCACGAGGGCCGGGTGCTCACCGCGGGCCCGCCGCGCGAGGTGCTCGCCGACCAGCGGGTGGTCGAGGCGTACCTCGGGCACCGCTACGCGAAGGGCGAGGAGACCGGCAATGATTCTTGAGGTGCGTTGGGATGCTTGAGGTCCGCGGGCTCGAGGCGGCGTACGGCCGGGTCCAGGTGCTGTGGGGTATCGATCTGGACGTCGGCGCGGGCGAGGTCGTCGCGCTCGTGGGCCCCAACGGCGCGGGCAAGTCGACGACGCTGCGCGCGCTGTCCGGGATGATCCCGCTCCGCGGTGGCGCGGCCACGTTCGACGGCCGCGCCCTCAGCGGTCGCTCGATCGAGCGGATCGCCGCGATGGGCGTCGCGCACGTGCCGGAGGGGCGGCGCCTGTTCCCCGGCCTGTCCGTGCGTGACAACCTGCGTCTGGGGGGATGGCGCAACCGCGGCGGCGACGTCGACCGGGTGCTGGAGCTGTTCCCGCAGCTCCGGGAGAGGCTCGGGCAGCTCGCCGGCAGCCTGTCCGGCGGGGAGCAGCAGATGTGCGCGATCGCACGCGGGCTGATGGGCCGTCCCCGGCTGATGATGATCGACGAGCTGTCGCTCGGCCTCGCGCCGGTGATCATCGAGGAGATCATGGCCAGGCTGCCGCGGATCACCGCCGACGGCACGGCCGTCCTGCTCGTGGAGCAGGACGTCGACGTCGCGCTGTCTGTGGCGTCGCACGCGTACGTGCTGGAGACAGGGCGCGTCGTGCTCAGCGGGAACGCCGCCGAACTGCGCAGCGACCGGCGCGTGCGGGAGTCCTACCTGGGGCTCGCCTGAGCGTCGTGCCGTGGTGCCCAGGGTTCGTTCGTCTCATACGTGCCGTATTGACACGGTCTGTGGGTCCAGTTACTGTACAAAATATTTCAGGTATTGGATACTTTAAGTACTCGTGTTGTTACGCCTCGGAATGAACGGGTCGCGGCCGGGTGATCCTGCGGGATCACCCGGCCCACGAGCATCGGAGTACTCGCCATGGCCGCAGAAGGTAACCGTCCTCCCTCCGCCGCCGACCCGGGCGACGGCCGTCGACCCGCGGAATCTTCTTCTCCGTCCTCCGCTGCGGCGTCTTCTTCCGGGGAGGCCGACGGCGCGCGCCTCCGCGTCAGCCGAAGGGACGTCAGGTACGCGTCGCTGGTGGCGTTCCTCGCGTGGGTCTTCGCGGTGTACGACTACATCACCTTCGGCACGCTTCTCCCCGCGATCGCCGCGCACTTCGGCTGGTCGACGGCGTACAGCACGTTCATCGCGACCCTCGTGTCCGTCGTGGTCTTCATCGCGGCGCTGACCGTCGGCCCGATGATCGACTGGCTCGGGCGCGCGAGGTCGCTGGTCGTGGTCACGATCGGCGCCGCGATCAGCTCGTTCTTCACGGGTCTCACGTTCTCCGCCTGGTGGCTCGTACTGGTGCGGACCTTCTCCGGATGGGGCTACTCGGAGCAGGCGGTCAACGCCACCTACCTGAATGAGCTGTACGACAGCGCCGAGGACAGGGAGGAGCGCAGCAAGAGCAAGGGGCGGACCTACAGCTATATCCAGGGCGGCTGGCCGGTCGGGGTGCTGTTCGCCTCCGGCATGGCGGCGGCCCTGCTGCCGGTCGTCGGGTGGCGCGGGGTGTTCCTTATCGCGACGTTCCCGGCGATCGTCATCGCGATCATGGGTACCCGCCTGAAGGACACCCCGCAGTTCGCCCGCATGAAGGAGGCCCGCCGGTTGCAGCGCGAGGGCCAGCGCGAGGAGGCCAGGCGCTTCGCAGCGGAGCACGGTGTCGTCCTCGCGGAGGGCGGGCGCGCCGGGCGGTTCCCGATGCTGCAGCTCTTCGAGCTCGGCCAGCGGAAGCACACGGTCTTCCTCTGCCTCGGGTTCCTGCTGAACTGGTTCGGCGTGCAGGTGTTCTCCGTGCTGGGGACGACGGTGCTGCTCGAGTCCCACGGGATCAGCCTCGGCAGCAGCCTCGTCATCCTGATCGTGTCGAACGCGGTCGCGTTCGTCGGCTACGTCGTCCACGGCGTCGTCGGCGACAAGATCGGGCGCAGGGAGACGATCGGCCTTGGCTGGCTGCTCTCCGGCATCTGTTACGCGCTGATGCTGTTCGTGGTCCACGGTTACTTCGGCGTGTTCATCTTCTACACGCTCGGCCTGTTCTTCCTCATTGGTCCGTACTCCGCTTTGCTGTTCTACATGGGCGAGTCGTACCCGACACGGATGCGCGGCTCCGGCACCGCGCTCGCGAACGCCATGGGGCCGATCGGCGCGATCTTCGGCAGCGCCGTGCTGACTGCTCTCCTCGACACCGGGTTCGGCATGGCAGTGAGCGCGGCGGTCGCCGGAGCGCTGGCGATCTTCATCTCCGGCTTCCTGATCTTCGGGGCCCGCAGGGTACGGCCGGGAGCACCGCCTATCGACGACGTCGCGCCGGCGGCCGCGACATCGTGACGACAATGGTGAGTGGGGACCACATGGCGGAAGACACGCGGCGGATCTACGAGCGGGCTGGGTTCGGTGGGGCGGTCGAGCCCGGTCGGACGCCGGCCCTGCTCGTCGTCGACTTCAGTCGCGGCTTCACCGACGCCGATAGCCCGCTGGGCTCGGACATGAGCGCCGAGGTGGAGGCCACCCGACGCGTACTGGGCGCGGCCCGCGAGGTGGGGACGCTCGTCGCTTTCACCAGCATCGCCTACGAGCAGAGCCTGCGGGACGGCGGCGCTTGGCTGCGCAAGGTGCCGAGCCTCGGCCAGCTGACCGTGGGCTCGCGCTGGGTGGAGCTGGACCCCCGCCTGGGTCGGCGACCCGACGAGCCGATCGTCTACAAGCGGGGGGCGTCGGCGTTCTTCGGCACCCACCTCGCGGGCCTGCTGGTCGCGGGGCAGGTGGACACGGTCATCGTCACGGGCGCCACGACGTCCGGCTGCGTCCGCGCCTCGGTGGTCGACGCCGTGCAGCACGGCTTCCAGACACTCGTGATCCGCGACTGCGTCGGCGATCGCGCCGTGGGTCCGCACGAGGCCAACCTGTTCGACATGGCCGCGAAGTACGCGGACCTCGTGTCCGCGGAGGAGGCGATGGGGTACCTCCGCAGTGAGAGGGCAGTCGGCTCGCACGCCAGCGGCAGGACACGGACGTAAGGGAGGACACAGCATGGCGAAGGACATCAAGGTCGTCTACGGGGTCGACATCGACGCGGTCGGCGGTTGGCTCGGTTCGTACGGCGGGGAGGACTCGCCCAATGACATCCAGCGCGGCATGTTCGCCGGTGAGGTCGGTGTGCCGCGGATGCTGGAGATGTTCAAGCGGTACGACATTCCGGCGAGCTGGTTCATCCCCGGCCACTCGGTCGAGACGTTCCCCGACCAGGTCAAGATGATCGTCGATGCCGGACACGAGATCGGCGCGCACGGCTACTCCCACGAGAACCCGATCGCGATGTCGGCCAAGCAGGAGGAGGACGTCCTCAACCGCTCGATCGAGCTGATCGAGAAGGCCAGTGGCAGGCGGCCGCGCGGCTACGTCGCGCCGTGGTGGGAGATGTCGGCGAACACCGCCTCGCTGCTGCTGAAGAACGGCTTCACCTACGACCACAGCCAGAGCTACCACGACTTCCTGCCGTTCTACGCGCGCGTCGGCGACACCTGGACGAAGATCGACTACTCCAAGGAGGCCGCCGCGTGGATGAAGCCGCTGGATCGGGGCGAGCCGATCGATCTCGTCGAGATCGGCGCGAACTGGTACGTCGACGACCTCCCGCCGATGATGTTCATCAAGGGCAACCCGAACAGCCACGGCTTCGTCAACCCGCATGACATCGAGGAGCTGTGGCGCGACCAGTTCGACTGGGTGTACCGCGAGATGGACTACGCGGTGTTCGCGATGACCGTGCACCCCGACGTCAGCGGCCGCCCGCAGGTGCTGATGATGCACGAGCGGCTCATCCGGTACTTCAGCGGCTTTCCGGGTGTGAGCTGGGTGACGATGGAAGAGGCCGCCGACGACTTCCGTCGGCGTCATCCCTTCGGGTAGCGGCGCTGAACGGGTTATCGGGCCCTCGGTGCGGGTGCCGCGATCGGTCGGTGCGCGGTACCCGGCCCTGCTCGCGGTTGAAGGGACGTCGGCATGCCTGACCTGTTGATCACCGGTGGCACGGTGGTGGACGGCACCGGGAGCCCTGGGTATCCGGCGACGGTCGCGGTCGAGGGCGACCGGGTGCGGATCGTCCGGGGCAACGGTGAGCTTCCCCCCGCGGGGCGGGTCGTCGACGCGAGCGGGCTGGTGGTGGCGCCGGGCTTCATCGATATGCACTCCCATTCGGGGCTGATGATCTTCGACGAGCCGACGCATCTGCCGAAGGTGTCCCAGGGGGTGACGACGGAGCTGATCGGGGTGGATGGGTGCTCGTACGTTCCGTTCACCGACGCGGGGGAGCTGCGGCGGTTCGTGACGTTCAACGCCGGGCTGGATGGCTGTCCGGAGCTGGCGTACGACTGGGACACCGTGGAGAGCTTCCTCACCCGGTTCGACGGGGCCGTCTCCGTCAACATCGCGTGCCTGGTCGGCAACTCCGCGCTGCGGATCGCGGCGCTCGGCTGGGACCAGGTGGCGGCCGACGGGCGGGCCGTGGCGGACATGCGGTCGATGCTGCGGGAGGCGATCGAGGAGGGGGCGTTCGGGCTGTCGACCGGGTTGGACTACCCGCCGGGCAGCTACGCGTCCACCGAGGAGCTGGGTGAGCTGTGCAGGGAGCCGGCGCGGGTCGGTGGGCTGTACCACACGCACGTGCGGTACTGGATGGGCGATAAGTTCCTCGACCCGTTCCGTGAGGCGTTCCAGATCGCCCGGATGGGCGGCTGCCCGCTGCACATCACGCACTTCTACCGCAAGGCCGCCTACCCGCACGGCTCCGGGGTGATGCTCGACCTGGTGGAGGGGGAGGTCGACCGGGGCGCGGACGTGACGTTCGACGGGTACCCGTACGAGTGGAGCAGCACCCGGCTGTCGATCTTCCTGCCGCAGTGGATCCAGGCCGGCGGGCCGGAGGCGACGCTCGAGCGGCTGGCCGACGCCGGCTGCCGGGAGCGGTTCAAGGCCGAGCTGGCCGACACCGACGCCGACGACACGTGGCGGGCGTTCCACGACTGGGTGCGGGTCGGCTACTTCGCCAGGTCGGAGAACCGCCGCTACGAGAACATGACCATGGGCGCGATCGCCCGCCAGCGTGGCCAGGACGTGGTCGACGCGTTCTTCGACCTGCTGGTCGAGGAGAGGCTGCGGATCACCGAGGTCCACCCAGGACCGACCGGGCCGACGCTGGCGAAGTTCTTCCAGCACCGGCTCGGCATGGTCGGCACCGACTCGGTGTTCATCGGCGACAGGCCCAGCCCGCGGACGTACGGGTCGTTCCCGCGCATCCTCGGGGAGTTCGTCCGCGAGGAGTCGTTCCTCTCCCTGCCCGAGGCGGTCCGCAAGTTCACCTCTTTCCCGGCGCAGCGGCTCGGCCTGCCCGACCGTGGCATCCTGCGCGACGGGTTCGCCGCCGACATCACCGTCTTCGACCCCGAGCGGGTGCGCGCCGTCGCCACCTACGACCGGCCACGCCAGCAGTCCGTCGGCGTCGAGTACGTCATCGTCGGCGGCACCGTCGTCCTCGATCGCGGCAAGCACACCGGAGCCCTGCCCGGACGATCGCTGCGGCGGGGGCGGTGACGGCCCGTGGGTTCGCTCGACGGGAAACTGGCGGGAAAGGCCGCGGTCGTCACGGGGGCGGCCAGCGGCATCGGGGCGGCGGTCGCCGTCGCGTACGCGGCGGAGGGCGCGACGCTTTTGCTCGCGGACCGCGACCGGGCGAGGGCCGAGGCGACGGCGGAGCGGTGTCGGGGCACCGGGGCGAAGGCCGTGGCCCGCGAGGTGGACGTCACCGATGAGCGCTCCACCCGCGACATGGTCGGGGATGCGATCGCGGAGCTGGGCGCCGTCCACGTGCTCGTCAACTGCGCCGGCATCCTCACCGAGGTTCCCCTGGTCGAGATGGACGTGGCGACCTGGGACGAGATGATCGCCACCGACCTGCGCAGCGTGTTCCTCTGCTGCCGGTGGGCGGTGCCGCACATGGTCGAGCGGCGGTGGGGCCGGGTGGTCAACATCGCCAGCCAGCTCGGCATCAAGGGCGGTGAGAGCCTTGTCCACTACTCGGCGGCCAAGGCCGGCGTGATCGGCCTGACCAAGGCGCTCGCCAGGGAGGTGGCGCCCTACGGCGTGCTGGTCAACGCGATCGCCCCTGGCCCGATCGAGACGCCGCTGACCGCGGGGATCAGCGACGAGTGGCGCGCGGCCAAGCGGGCGGAGCTGCCGCTCGGCCGGTTCGGCGTCCCCAAGGAGGTCGCGCCTACCGCCGTGCTGTTGGCGAGCGACCCCGGCGGGAACCTCTACGTGGGGCAGACCCTCGGCCCGAACAGCGGCGACGTGATGCCGTGAAGGGGGTGCGGGTGTGGCACGGTACGTGAGCATCGACCGGGACCGCAGCGCGGAGCGGATCGGCCGCGACATCGACACGCTCGGCGGAGCGGCGTACACCTCGTCGCCCCGCGCGATCCGCCGGTACGCCTACATTGGGGAGTACCGGGCCACGCTGGACTTCTTCGTCACGCGGCTCCGGAGCCTCGGCTTCGGGGTGGACGAGGATCCGGTCGGCAACCTGGTGGCGCGCAACCGGCCGCACGGCGAGCCGGTCTTCGGGATCGGGTCGCACTGCGACTCCAACCGCAACGGGGGCAGGTACGACGGCACGATGGGCGTGGTCACCGCGCTCGAGGTGTGCCGGCTGAACGCCGAGCTCGGCCTCGACCTTCCGCTGCAGCTGATCTCGTTCCTGGAGGAGGAGGCGTCCGGCTTCGGTCAGCTCCTGCTCGGCAGCCGGATCATGGCCGGCCGGGTCGACGAGGCCGAGCTGCGTGAGCGATCACGTGCGATTGACGACGGCCGGACCTTCTGGGAGCACGCGAAGGAGGCTGGGTACGAACCGGCGCGGTGGCGGGAGTCCGCGCGGGCGCTGGACGACCTCGTCGGCTGGATCGAACTGCACATCGAGCAGGGCAGGGTGCTGCAGGACACCGGGGACCGCATCGGGATCGTCGGCTCGATCGCGGGGTGCCGGCACGGTGACGTCGAGGTACGCGGGCGCGCCGACCACGCCGGCGCCACCCCGATGGATGCCCGGCAAGATGCGAGCACGGTCGTGGCTGAATGCGTCCTGGAGCTCGAGCGGCTGGCCCGCGAGGCGTCGCGTACCGCCCCGACCGTCGGGACGGTCGGCGACATCGCGCTGGACCCGGGCATCATCAACGTCGTCCCAGGGCGGGCGGGCTTCACAATGGACATCCGCGGGGTCGCCGACGAGGTGTTCCGCGGCGTGTTCGACGACATCGCGGCCTTCGCCCGCGGCGCCGCGCGGCGGCGGGGGATGACCGCCGAGGTCCGCGAGCGGCAGCTCGTCCCGGCCACCCCCATGGACGAGCGGGTCATGGGCGCGATCGAGGACGCGGTACACACGGCCGGCGAACCGTACCGCACCATGCATTCAGGCGCGGCTCACGACACGATGTGCGTCGCCGACCGCGTTCCGACCGGCATGATCTTCGTGCCGTGCAGGGACGGGCTCAGCCATGTGCCGGAGGAGGACGCCGACCCCGCCGACGCGGCCGTCGGCGCGGAGGTGATGCTGAACGCCATCGCCGCGCTCACCGGCGGGTGACCGCGAGGTCGAGACACGAGGAGGCACCGACATGTCCGTACTCATCAAGGGCGGCCGCATCATCACCGCCTCCGACGACTACGTCGCCGACATCTACATCGAGGACGAGGTCGTCTCCGCCGTCGGCAGCGACCTCGACGTCACCGCCGACGCGGTCGTCGACGCGTCGGGCAAGTACGTCCTGCCGGGGATGGTCGACCCGCACACGCACATGGAGATGCCGTTCGGCGGCACGGTCACCTGCGACGACTTCACCTCGGGCACGACGTCGGCGGTCTTCGGCGGCACGACCGCGATCGTCGACTTCTGCATGCAGCAGTCCGGGCAGACCCTGCCCGAGGCGCTGGAGACGTGGCACGAGAGGCTGCGGCGCGCTCCCGCGGTCGGCGACGTGGGCTTCCACCTGGCCGTCACGAACCTCGACTACCCCGGCGCGCTCGACGACCTCGCGGCCATGCCCGAGCAGGGGGTGACGAGCTACAAGTTCTTCATGGCCTACAAGGGCACGATCATGGTCGAGGACGAGACGCTGTTCAAGGCCATGCAGGTCGTCGCCAGGTCCGGGTCGCTCGCGATGGTCCACGCCGAGAACGGCGACGTCGTCGACGTCCTCGTCAAGGAGGCTCTCGCCGAAGGCAAGACCGAGCCGAAGTGGCACGCCGCGACCCGCCCGCCCACCGTCGAGGGCGAGGCGACGAGCCGCGCGATCCAGCTCGCCCACCTCGCCGGCTGCCCGCTGTACGTCGTCCACGTCTCCTGCCGGGAAGCGATCGACCCGATCGGCGCGGCGCGGCGGCAGGAGTGGCTCACGTGGGGCGAGACCTGTCCGCAGTACCTCTTCCTGGACAGCGGTGCGCTGGACCAGCCGAACTTCGAGGGCGCGAAGTACGTCTACACCCCGCCGTCGCGGACCAAGGCAGATCAGGAGGCGCTCTGGCGGGCGCTGTCGACGGACGTGCTCTCAGTCGTGTCGACCGACCACTGCCCGTTCAACTGGGACGGCCAGAAGAGCCTCGGCGCCGACGACTTCTCGAAGATCCCGAACGGCGGTCCAGGCATCGAGGATCGGTTGCACCTCATCCACGACCGCGGTGTACGGGCCGGCCGCATCTCGCTGAACCGGATGGTCGAGCTGTTGTCGACGAACCCCGCCAGGCTGTTCGGCCTCTATCCGCGCAAGGGCACGATCGCCGCGGGTTCCGACGGCGACATCGTGATCTTCGACCCGGAGCGGCCGCATCGCATCTCAGCGAGCACGCACCATTCCAGGGTTGACTACAGCCTGTTCGAGGGCGAGGAGGTCGTCGGGACTCCCGAGGTGGTCCTGGTACGCGGGCGTATCGTCGTCTCCGGCGGGGAGCTGCGGGTCGAGCCGGGCCACGGGCGGTTCGTGCACCGCGGCGTTCCCGCGGTGAGCCTCGCGCCCGCCTGAGCTTCGGCCGTGTACAGCCTGAGCGGGTCAGGGATCAGGGCTTGCGGCCGACCGCCGCGTAGAACCACGACCCGGCGCGGCTCTCGGGCCCTGGCGGCGTGTCGGGGCGCCAGTCCTGCAGGACGACCAGGCCGGGGTCGACGAGCTCGAAGCCGTCGAACAGGCGCAGGAGCTGGTCCCGGCTGCGCAGTGTTATCGAGGACGTAGCGCGATCGTAGACCTGGGTAAGTCCGCCCGCTTTCTCCTCGACGAAGGTCGTTCCGTGGGATAGGACCAGGTAGCTGCCAGGCGCGATGGCGTCCCGGATTGTCGCGATGATTCGCGCGGCGTCCGCGTCGTCGGGGACGAAGTGCAGCACGGACACGAGCAGCACGGCGACCGGCTGGTCGAGGTCGATGTGGGCCCGCAGGCCGGGCTCGGCGAGGATCTCCGCCGGGTCGCGCATGTCGCCCTCGACCACGACGGTCTGGCTGTCGGTGGCCAGCAGGGCCCGGGCGTGGATGAGGACGACGCCGTCGTTGTCGACGTAGACGACCCGGGAATCCGGGCGGGCCGCCTGCGCGACCTCGTGGGTGTTCTCCTGGGTGGGCAGGCCGGTGCCGATGTCGACGAACTGCCGGATGCCCGCCTCACCCGCCAGGAACCGCACCGCCCGGCCGAGGAACGCCCGGTTCTCCCGCGCGACCACGCGCGCCTCCGGAACCGTCTCCAGCATCTTCGCCGCCGTCTCCCGGTCGGCGGCGAAGTTGTCCTTGCCGCCGAGGTAGTAGTCGTACATGCGGGCCACGTTGGGCGTGCGTACGTCGACCCTGTCGCGGGGGGCTGCGTTGCCTGGGGAGGACGGCCTGCCGTCGTCGGTCATGACCGGAATGCTACGCTCCGTGTCGGCCTCGCGGGCCCGGACCGGCCGAATGGGACCGCCAACCGTCGAACTCGGTTCCTCAGAGGCCGGCGGCGCGGCGCGCTCCTCATGGGCGCCGGGAGCGCTCTCAGCCGCGGCCGCCGAAACCGACAGCCGCGAAGGCGTCGTCGATCCGATCCCGGTCCGCGCCGCGGGTGAGCAAAAGGGTGAGCAGCAGCCGCGCCTTGAGCCCGTCGAGAGTTCCGGCGCTCACCAGCCCGCGGGACAGCAGGTCGAGCTCGCCGCCCGGGAAGCCGTAGGTCTCCCGCAGCATCTCCCCTGACCCGGTGCGCGAGGCGAGCACTACCGGCATGCGCGCGGCCAGGTCCGCCAGCGGCGCGACGAACCGCTCGGGTACGTGGCCGCCGCCGTACGCCTCGACGACGACCCCGTCGTACCCGCCTGACGCGGCGCAGTCGAGCAGGCGGGGGTCGTCGCCGAGGACCAGCCTCACCAGCGCGACCGTGGCGGGCGGCGCGTCCTCGGCCACCGGCAGCCGCGGGTACGGCGCCGGACGGGCCGCGAGTCGGACCCGACCCTCGCTCACCCATCCGATCGGCCCGGTCGGTGCGGAGCGGAACGTCGCGGGGTTCGACGTGTGCGTCTTCCGCACGAACCGCGCGGCGTGGATCTCGTCGTTGAACACCACGAGCACGCCGACCCCCCGCGCTGCCTCGCTCGCCGCCACCTGGACGGCGGCGAGAAGGTTCGCGGGCCCGTCGGCCCCCGGCAGGCTGGGGTTGCGCATCGCGCCGGTGATCACGACCGGGGGGTCGAGGTCGTACAGCAGGTCCAGGGCGAACGCCGTCTCCTCCAGCGTGTCGGTGCCCTGGGTGACGACGATCCCTCGGGCGCCCGCGTCGACCTGGCGACGTGCCTCGGCCGCGAGGGCGAACAGGTCGCTCAGGGTGAGCTCGGGCGAGGGAAACTGCCGAAACGACAGCCCTCGGACGTCCGCGACCTTGTCCAGGCCGGGTACGGCGGCGACGAGGTCATCGGCGGTCAGGGTGGGCTTGGCGCCGGGGCCGGACGCGTCGGGGACCGACGCGATCGTTCCACCCATCGTCAGCACGGCCACGCGCATCAGGCTCGCCCCCAGGCATGGGAAGGACCGCGTCCGAGTGTTTCGAATACGATATACAAAACCTAGGCGGCGGCGGTGGCGACCGTCAAGCGTCCCTACCGCTCGCCCCGAACCGGCGGCTGGAACTGATGGCGGACTCCCGCCGCCGGTTCGTCGTCGTCGGCCGCCCAGGCCTCGGCCAGGACCTCCTTCTCCAGGTGCGCGACGAGCAGCGTGCCGGCGTGCATGATGTGCTCACGCATGGCCTTGCGTACGTGTTCGGGGTCGCGGGCCTCGAGGCCGTCGAGGATCGCGGCGTGGTCGGCGACGGACGCCTCCACCCACCCGTGGATGGTGCCCCAGAACCGTCGTGGCGCGTAGCGGGTCGCCACCCGCAGCAGCCACGCGAGCTTCGGCGAGTGCGCCAGCAGGTTGATCCGCCGGTGGATGAGGAAGTTGAGCTGCTCGATGTCCGCGGCCCCGTCTCGCTCGGACGCCGCCTCCAGCTGCGTCTGCAGCGTGCGAAGCTCGCCTACCTCCGCGTCGGTGATGTGCGCGGCGGCCCGCGCGGCGAGCTCGCCCGCGATCTCGCTCTGTACCCAGAACAGGTCCACCACGTCGGCCTTCGACAGCGGCGCCACGACGAACCCCCGGCGCGGCTCCAGCTGGACGAACCCCTCGCCGCGCAGCAGGACGAGCGCCTCGCGTACGGGTGTCACGCTCATCTCCAGCATGTCCGCCATGTGGTCGAGGCGGATGAAGGTGCCGCTGGGCAGCTGCCCAGACATGATCATGTCCCGGATGTAGGAGGCCGCCTCATCGCTGAGCTGAGCGCGGTGCATCCGTGTACCCAAGCCCGCACCACGGTCAGGCGACCCCGTCCACTGATCGTTCATGGCAATCCGCTCCGCTCACTGGCGACCGGAGACCCTGCCGTCGCCGTGCCGCCACCGTGCCGCCATAGGGCCGCCATAGGGCCATGTCACGCCTTCGGCACGCACCCGGAAGCGTACTGAAGCGTACGGTGACATTTTCCCACCCGGCGGGGTAGTCCTCCTACAGACTGAAGGGTAGGCTCATATAAGTTATATGAAACCACGCTGCGGATTCAAGAGAGGCGGATGCTCGCGCAGCACAGCCTAAGGAGGCGCCATGCCGCACCTCAGCGATGAGGAGCGGGCCGTCATCGGTGTGGTCACGGAGTTCGTGGACGAGAAGGTCCGTCCGGCGGTCGGCGAGCTCGAGCATTCCGACACCTACCCGGGCGAGCTGATCGACCAGATGAAGGACCTGGGGGTGTTCGGGCTCGCCATCCCCGAGCCGTACAGCCCGGCCGCGGTGTCCACGTCGTGCTTCGCGCTGGTGACCGCCGAGCTGGCACGCGGCTGGATGAGCCTGGCCGGCGCGATGGGTGGGCACTCGGTGGTCGGCCGGCTCATCGCCGCCTTCGGCACCCAGCCGCAGAAGGACGGCTACCTGGCGGCGATGGCGGCCGGGGAGATCCGCGCGACGATGGCGCTGACCGAGCCCGGCGGCGGGTCCGACCTGCAGGCGATGCGGACCGTCGCCCGAAGAGAGGGCGACGCGTACGTCGTCGACGGCACCAAGATGTGGATCACGAACGCCCAGCACGCAGACGTGGTCGCGCTGCTGTGCAAGACCGACCCGGCCGCGGACCCGCCGCACGAGGGGATCAGCATCCTCCTCGTGGAGCGGGGGCACGGTTTCACCGTGTCGCGGAAGCTGTCCAAGCTGGGCTACAAGGGCGTGGAGAGCTGCGAGCTGTCGTTCGACGACTGCCGCGTACCCACGGACGCGTTGCTCGGCGGTATCGAGGGCCAGGGCTTCGCGCAGATGATGGAAGGCCTGGAGACAGGCCGGGTCCAGGTGGCGGCCCGTGCCGTCGGCGTCGCCCAGGCGGCCTTCGACGACGCCCTGCGCTACGCACAGGAGCGGGAGGCATTCGGCAAGCCGATCTGGCGGCACCAATCCATCGGCAACTACCTCGCCGACATGGCCACCGACCTGCACGCCGCCCGGCTGCTGCTGCTCGACGCCGCCGACAAGCTCGACACCGGCGCCCGCTGCGACCTCGAGGCCGGCATGGCCAAGCTGTTCGCCTCCGAGGCGTGCATGCGGATCAGCCTCGACGCGATGCGCATCCACGGCGGCTACGGGTACTCCACCGAGTTCGACGTCGAGCGCTACTTCCGCGACGCACCGCTCATGATCATCGGGGAGGGGACGAACGAGATCCAGCGAAACGTCATCGCCAAGCGACTGATCGAACGAAACGGCCTGTGACCGCCCCCTCTTTGCCGATCTCGAGGCCCGGCTCGCAGGCTTCGGCGGGATGGGGTCGAGAGAGGGAGTAGATATGACGGTCGTACGTGCGGCCCTGGTCCAGAGCGCATGGACCGGCGACAAGGACTCGGTGATCAAGAAGAGCGTCGACCACGCGAGGCAGGCGGCGTCGCGGGGTGCGAAGGTGCTGTGTTTCCAGGAGCTGTTCTACGGGCCGTACTTCTGCCAGGTCCAGGACCCGGCGTATTTCGACTACGTCGAGGCGGTCCCCGACGGCCCCACAACCCGGCTGATGTGCGACCTGGCCCGGGAGACCGGGATGGTGTTGACCGTGCCCGTCTACGAGGTGGAGCAGCCGGGCGTGTACTACAACACCGCGGCGGTCATCGACGCCGACGGCACGTACCTCGGTAAGCACCGCAAGAACCACATCCCGCAGTTGCCGGGCTTCTGGGAGAAGTTCTACTTCCGTCCGGGCAACCTCGGCTACCCGGTCTTCGACACGGCGGTGGGCCGGATCGGCGTGTACATCTGCTACGAGCGCCACTTCCCCGAGGGCTGGCGCGCGCTCGGGCTGGCCGGCGCACGGATCGTCTTCAACCCGTCCGCCACGAGCCGCGGGCTGTCCTCGCACCTGTGGCGGCTGGAGCAGCCGGCGGCCGCCGTCGCGAACGGCTACTACGTCGGCACGATCAACCGGGTCGGCGTCGAGCCGTTGGGCGACGACGACTTCTACGGCACGTCGTACTTCGCCGACCCGCGCGGGCAGCTCGTCGGGGAGGCGGCGTCGGACGCTAGCGACGAGGTGATCGTCCGCGACCTCGAGATGGACCTGATCGACGAGGTCCGCAAGGAGTGGCAGTTCTACCGCGACCGCAGGCCGGACACCTACGCCCCGCTGACGGTCCCGTGATCGCGAACGCTTTCCCCTGCTATAGGGCGGAAGAGTGTTCGCGATCATGGGGCGGGGCCGTGTGGTGGTGTACTCCGAGGTCGCCCCGCCGGCCCACGTGGTGATCGCGCTCGCCGTGCCCCGCGGTTGTATGGGCCCTGGTTAGGTTGTACATTACTGGAGTAGTGAACCATCTAACCAGGGCGGTGGGGCGGAGGTGTTCGTGCTCGACGAGGGAACGCCCCTGTTCGCGCAGATCGCGGAGCAGCTCGCCGACGACATCGCCGACGGGAGCCTGGCCGAGAGTGCGCGTGTCCCTTCGAGCAACGAGTTCGCCGCTTTCTACCGGATCAACCCGGCCACCGCGGCGAAGGGCATCAACGTGTTGATCGACGACGGGCTGCTGGAGAAGCACCGCGGCATCGGCATGTTCGTCGCCGCCGGCGCACGCGAGCGGTTGCTCGCCGACCGCCGCAAGCGGTTCGCCGAGCAGTACCTCGACCCGATGCTCGCCGAGGCCAAACGGCTCGGCATCGACACCGACACCCTGGTCTCCCTGGTCCGGGGATCCAGCCACACGGGCGGAGGCAGCACACCATGACCCCGACGATCTCCGCGGTGGGCCTGACCCGCAGGTACCGCGACCAGCTCGCCCTCGACGACGTCACGGTCGACATCGAACCTGACACCATCACCGGGCTGCTGGGCCGCAACGGCGCGGGCAAGAGCACCCTCATGCGCGTCGTCACCGCGCAGGAGTTCGCCACCGCCGGCACGGTGCGGGTCTTCGGCGAGGACCCCGTGGAGAACGACGCCGTGCTGCGCCGGATGGTCTTCGTCCGCGAGGACCAGGTGTTCCCCGACTTCAAGGTCAGGCACGCCATCCAGGCCGCCTCATGGTTCTATCCGAACTGGAGCGCCGAGCTCGCCGACACGCTGCTCGCGGACTTCGACCTGCCGTCGAACCGGGCCATCAAGAAGCTCTCCCGCGGGATGCGCTCCGCGCTGTCCATCGTCATCGGCCTGGCGGGCAGGGCCGAGCTGACGTTGTTTGACGAGCCCTACGCGGGTCTGGACGCGGTGGCGCGACACCTGTTCTACGACCGGCTGCTCGCCGACTACGTCCAGCACCCGCGAACGGTGCTGCTGTCCACCCACCTGATCGACGAGGTCGCCGGCCTGCTGGAGCACGTGGTGATGATCGACCGGGGACGGATCGTGCTGGACGCGCCCGCCGACGAGGTACGCGGGAGTGCGGCCACCGTCAGCGGGCCCGCGGCGGCGGTCGAGGAGTTCATCGCCGGGCGCCGCGTCTGGCATCGCCAGACGATCGGGTCGCGGACCTCGGTGACCGTCGCCGGGTCCTTGGACGACAGCGACCGGGCCAGGGCGCGCGAGCTGCGCCTGAGCCTGGAGCCGCTGTCGCTGCAGCAGCTGATGGTGCACACCTCCGGCCGACCGATGAACGAGAGGGTGAGCGCATGAGCACGCTCGTCAACGTGGCCCGCTACCACCTGGTGGACCGGATACCGTACCTGCTGCTGCCCTGGGGTGCCACCGCGTTCGCCTTCTTGGTGAACCTGGTCGTCTTCGCGGCGGTCGCCACCCCATCCGACGGTGCGTACAGCGGCGGGCTGATAACGCTCTACGTCATCCTGTTCGTTCTTGGCGTGCTCAGCGTCGCCAGGTCGCTGCCGTTCGGGTTCGCCCTGGGGCTGAGCCGCCGCTCCTACTACCTCGGGACCGTCCTGCTGGTGGGCGGGCTCGGGGCGGTCTACGGCCTGGCCGTGGCCGTGCTGCAGGTCGTCGAACGCGTCACCGGCGGGTGGGGGCTCACTATGCACTTCTTCCGGGTCCCGTGGATCCTCGACGGGCCGTGGTATCTGACCTGGCTGACGTCCTTCGTGGTGCTGGCACTCCTGTTCGTCTACGGCATGTGGTACGGCCTGGCGTACCGGCGGTGGGGCATCATCGGCCTCGCGGTGTTCATCGCCACCCAGGTGATCGTGCTGGTCGCGGTGGCACTGGTCCTGACCTGGGCGGGCGCCTGGCCCGAGGTCGGGCGCTTCTTCGCCACCCTGAGCGCGGCCGGGCTGACCGGGGTGCTGGCGGCGATCGTGGCCCTGCTGGCGTTCGGTGGGTTCACCACGATGCGTCGGGTCACCGTCTGACCCGCCGCGCGATCACGGAGGCCCTGGGGTCGACCGTGCGGTCACGCCCCGGCGATGTGCTCGGGTCGTACGGGTACGCGGGTGAGAGGGTGGCCGGTCGCCGCGCGGACGGCGGCGACGATCGCGGGGGTCGAGGAGATCGTCGGCGGCTCGCCGACGCCGCGCACGCCGTACGGCGCGTGCGGGTCGGCGAGCTCCAGTACGTCGAGCGTCATCGGCGGCATGTCGAGGATCGTCGGGATGAGGTAGTCGACGCCCGCCAGCGCGGTACTCACGGTGAGGTCACTGATCTCATGCCGCGGGGTGTCGCGGGCGACGTGCACGAGGCGGACCTCCGCCTTCCCGTACTGGTTGGGGCCGAGGGCGACGCCACGTCCCACCGGAGCCACGGTCCTCAGCTCCCTCGGTAGATGGTATAGCCGTACGGGCTGAGCAACAGTGGCACGTGGTAGTGCTCGCCCTCCCCGGCGGAGAAGGAGATGGCTACCTCGGGGAAGAAGGCCCCTTCCCCGAGGTACCGCGCGGTGGCGAAGACGAGCCGGCAGGTCGCGGGCGCCTCGGGCAGCTCGGGGAGACCGCCGCAGCGGCCGTCGACGCCGGTCACCGCGCTCGCGACCCGGCGCCAGCCGTCTCCGTCACGTACCTCGAGGGTGACGGAGACACCGGCGGCCGGGCAGCCCCGCGCGGTGTCGAGGACGTGGGTCGACACGCTGGTCATTCGCTTGCCAGTCCCTCCAGCCGGAGGCGGTTGATCGTGCGTAGCTCCTCGCGTGCGACCTCCCGCTCGGTGGCGGGATCATGGTCGAGACGCGCCCGCAGGGCGGCGAGCATCTCCTCGGCCGAGCGGCCACTCGCGCGGATGAGGAACACGTGCCCGAACCGCGCCTCGTACCGGCGGTTCGCCTCCCGCAGCGCGGCCCGTACGCCCTCGCCGGTCTCGACGGCGCCCGCCTGCTCTCGCCGCGACCTCTCGTGGTCGGCGGGCTCGCCGATGCGGGCGTGTCTGGCCAGCGCCTCGGCGAGCCCCCGCGCGTCCAGTCTGGCCACCGCCGCGTCCGACGCGGCACAAAGATCACCGGCCGATGTGTACGGCCGGGCCTCGACAAGCGTACGGACCCAGGACTCGGCCGCACACACGGCGCGCAGCGTGGCCGCCGCCTCGGCCGCCTCCGCGTCGTTCAGCGCCGACAGGCCGGGGGTGCCGGAGCTTCCCGGCCGCGGGTGGCGCGTTTCCCCTGACACCGTGCGTCAGCCGGCGTCGCTGGTCAGGGCGTCCGCGAGGCGCGCCGCGGTGGACTTCATCACCGGCGCGATCTGCTCCCACGTGGTCTCCGTGAGGCGGGTCGCCGGCCCGGACACGGAGATCGCCGCCATCGTCGGCGCGCCGAGCACGGGTACGGCCACGCACCGAACGCCGACCTCCTGCTCGCCGTCGTCGAGGGCGAACCCGCGCCCCCGAACGTGCTCGAGCTCACCGAGCAGGGCGTCCATATCGGCGATGGTGTGCGGCGTCTGGGACGGCATCCCGGTACGGCGCAGCAACTCCCGCACCTCCGCGTCCGGGAGCTGGGACAGCAAGGCCTTGCCGACACCTGTGCAGTGGGGCATCACCCTGCGTCCGACCTCCGTGAACATCCGCATCGCGTGCCTTGAAGGCGCCTGGGCGACGTAGACGGCCTCGTCGCCGTCGAACATGGCGAGGTTCGCGGTCTCGCCGGTGGCCTCGACGAGCTCCGCGAGGTACGGCTTGGCCCAGTCGCCCAACATCCGGCCCGCCGCCTCACCGAGACGGATCAGTCTCGGGCCGAGCGCGTAGTTGCGGGACGACGGCTCCCTGCGGGCGAGACCCCGGCTGGTCAGCGTCCGCATGAGACGGTGGGTCGTCGGCAGCGGCAGGCCCGAGGCCGCGGACAGCTCGCTCAAGCCCATCTCGCCGCCCACGTCGCACATCAGCTCCAGCAGATCGATGGCGCGGTCGACGGTGCGTACGGTGTGGGTGCCTGAGGTCCCCCGTCGGGCCGTGCCCTCACTGCCTCCGCGTGGGGCACCGCCTCGTGGCATCGTGATCCCTCCGCTGCCCGCACATCCCCTCCAAGGGACGCCGTGCGAGCCTGGAGGGAGGCCTCGGGCCGTGATCTATCCGCTGTACGGAATCGTACTATCGCCGCTCCGGATCGCTCCGCCGAAGCGACCTGTGCAGAATCGGTAAGGGGGGAGCGCTACCTGGTGCGGGTGCCGAGGTCGGCGACGACTCGCGGGGACGCCCGCCCTCGATCGGGCGACGGAGAGGACAGGCCGGTGCGCTGACATTCCCCGGTGCCTTGATCGACCTCGCCGCCCGCGCGCTCGGCGGGAGCGTCGTCGCCGCGAACGACGCGTTCTTCGCCGAGAAGGAGAACCTGCTGAAGCCGCAGGCGCCCGTCTTCGACCCGTACTCCTACGGGCACAAGGGCAAGGTCATTGACGGCTGGGAGACCCGCCGCAGACGTGCGCCGGGCCACGACTGGGTGATCGTCCGCCTCGGCGCGGCCGGTGTGGTGCGCCGGGTCGTCGTGGACACGTCGTTCTTCACGGGCAACTACCCCGAGTTCTTCACGGGCAACTACCCCGAGGAGTGCACGGTCGAGGCGTGCGCGGTGGAGGGGTACCCGAGCCCGGCCGAGCTGTCCGGCGACCGCGTCGAGTGGGTCGAGCTGATGCCCCCCTCACCCCTCGAGGGGGACGCACACAACGAGTTCGCCATCGAGGTCGCGCGTCCCACAGCTCCGTCGCGGTCGGGGTGGACGAGAGCGTCGCCGTGGCCTCGCCGTCGGGCCAGGACAGTCGTACGCGCATGTGGCTGCTCCTTCCCGCGCTCTTCGTTGTTTCCCTATTGTTCTCGCGATGGCCCGGCTCGGGAGGGGAAGCCGATGAGCATACGGACGTTCATCAACGGCACGACGATGTCCGGCGGCGCGACCCATCACTACCTGCGGGGCGCCCCTCTGCTCGCCCGCATCCGGACAGCGCCCAAGTACCGCCTCTATGCCGTGCGGGACTCCTTCCCCGGGCTCGTACGAGACGACGACGTGGGCGTCGCCGTGGAGGGGGAGCTCTACGAGCTGTCGTACGAGGTCATGCGGGACTCTCTGATGCCCAGCGAGCCCGCGGATCTGGAGCTCGGTCTGATCGAGGTGGAGGACGGGCGCGGGGCGTTCGCGATGTTCCTGCGTCCTGGGGTGGCGGACCGCCCGGACGTCGTCGAGATCTCCCACTTCGGCGGATGGCGAGCGTACGAGCGGCGTTAGTGTCCTGTCCATGCCCACCGAGCCCGGACCCGACGCCGGCTGGGACGCGCTGCTCGACCTCGACCGGCGACACGTGTGGCATCCATACGGCCCGATGCCGTCCCCAGCCCCGGCGCTGCCCGTGACCTCCGCCCGTGGCGTGCGGCTGCGGCTCGCCGACGGGCGGGAGCTCATCGACGGCATGTCCTCATGGTGGTGCGCGATCCACGGCCACGGCCATCCGGCGATCAACGCGGCCGTGCGGGAGCAGCTGGACACGATGGCGCATGTGATGTTCGGCGGGCTCACCCACGAGCCGGCGGTCCGGATGGCCGCCCGCCTGGTGGACATGACCCCGGAGCCGTTGCGGCATGTCTTCTTCGCGGACTCCGGCTCGGTCTCGGTCGAGGTCGCGATCAAGATGTGCCTGCAGTACTGGCGCTCAAGGGGCAGTCCGGGCAAGGCGCGACTGCTGACGGTTCGCGGCGGCTACCACGGCGACACGTTCGGCGCGATGGCCGTCTGCGACCCGGTGGGCGGCATGCATCACCTCTTCACCGACACGCTTCCCCGGCACGTCTTCGCCGACCGGCCGCCGCCCGGCTTCACCGCGCCGCTGGACGACGCGTACCTCGCCCACCTCGCGGGCCTGGTCGAACGGCACTCGGACGAGCTCGCCGCCGTGATCGTCGAGCCCGTCGTCCAGGGGGCCGGGGGCATGCACTTCTACTCGCCCGCGTACGTCCGCGCGCTCCGGGATCTGTGCGACCGTCACGACATCCTGCTCGTGCTCGACGAGATCGCGACCGGATTCGGTCGTACGGGGGCGCTCTTCGCCTGTGAGCACGCCGGCATCGCCCCGGACGTCATGTGCGTCGGCAAGGCGCTGACGGGCGGCGCGTTGACGCTCGCCGCGACGCTGTGCACGAGCCGCGTCGCCGAAGGCATCGCGGCTGGAGAGGCGGCCGCGCTGATGCACGGGCCGACATACATGGCCAACCCGCTCGCCTGCGCCACCGCGCTCGCGAGCACCGCGCTGATCGCGGCCGGCGGCTGGCGCGTGGACGTGGCCCGCATCGAGAGCCGGCTGGCCGAGCATCTCGCGCCAGCGCGTGCGGTGCCGCACGTCACGGACGTACGGGTGCTCGGGGCGATCGGCGTGGTCCAGCTGTCGCGGCCGGTGGACGTCGCGGCTGCGACGCGGGCGTCGGTGGAACGCGGGGTGTGGCTGCGCCCGTTCCGCGATCTCGTGTACACCATGCCGCCGTACGTCACCCCCGACGAGGATCTCGCACGGATCGGTGCGGCGGCCGTGGCCGCCGCCGGTGTCGGCTGAGACAGCGTCCGGGAATCGCGTGGGGGAAGTTCACAACAGGCTCTGAGACGTGGGCCGCTCGCGAGCCTCGGGTGGGGAGTAGCGTCGTGCCTCAAGGAGGACGCCGAGGGAGGACGCCGATGGCCCAGGTCCGTATGGTCACAGTCCGCCGGGTGCCGGCCCCGCCCGACGACGTCTACCGGCTGGTGGCCGACTACCAACGCAGGAGGGACTACCTCACGGACAACTTCACCGACTACGCGGTGGAGGAGGGGGGGCAGGGCGCGGGCACACGCATGCGGTATCGGCTCCACGCGGGCCGGCGGGTCCGCGACTGCCGGATGTCGGTGAGCGAGCCGGACCCCGGCCGGGTGATCGTGGAGGAGGACGCGAACTCCTCGCTGCGGACCCGCTGGGCCGTGACCGCACAGGGCGGGAGATCGAGTGTCGAGGTCGAGGTGACGTGGGACGGCGCGGGAGGCGTCGCCGGCTTCTTCGAGTCGATGTTCGCGCCGCTGGGCCTGCGACGCATCTACGACCAGGTCCTCGACAGGCTGGCCCGGGTGGCGGCGCGTTCGAGCTGATCGCGGGTCGCCGCCGTGACCGGCTGGGACACGAGGTTCACAGACAGGCCCTGGGCGATGATGAGGGGGCGGGGGGGGGGCACATCGTGAGCTCGTCCGAGTCACGACGCGGAGGCCGTATCTGGCGTACCGTCATGCTCGTCAGCATCGCGGTCGTCACGATGGCGGCGTCCGTCGTGCCCGCCGCCGCCGACGTCGACGGCCCCAGCTCACGCGACGTCAAGAGGGCCAAGGAGCACGCCCAGCAGCGCGCCGACGACCTCGCGAGGACCCAACACCAGGCGGAGCGGCGCGCCGAGGACGTCGGCCGCATCAAGGCGAGGCTCGCCGACGCCGACGCCCACCTGCGGGACCTCCGCGACAAGGTCGAGACGCTCGTCGAGAAGTACAACGGCGAGCGGGTCAAGCTCCAGCGGGCGAAGCACGAGTACCAGCGCACGAAGCACCGTCTGCGACGAGCCGAGTCCAACGTCGCCAAGGCGAAGCGGAGCGCGGGCCAGCTCGCCGCCGAGGCCTACCGTACGGGCGGCGCGGCGTCCAGCGTCCCCTTCCTGTTCGGCGCCAAGGGTCCGCAGGGCGTGGTCGACCGGATGAACACCCTGCGGCTGCTCGGTCAGGAACGGTCGGCCACGCTCGCGCATGTGCGGTCGACAGAGATCGTGGCGACGGTCCTCCGCGAGCAGGCCAGGGAGGCGCTCGGCGAACAGCGTGCGGCGACCCGGAGGGTCGCGCGCGCCAAGCGGGCCGCGGACGACGCCGTCGCCGCGCAGCGGGACCAGGTCGAGAAGGCCCAGGCCACCAAGCAGAAGCTCGAGGAGAGGCTTGCGGACGCCCGCGGGCATGCCGGCACCCTCGAGGACAAGGTGACGGCGGCCCGGGCAAGGGCGAAAGATCTCGAACAGCGGCGTCAGGCGGCCATCCAGCGGGCCAAGGAACTGCGCGCGCAGCGCATCGCTGCCAAGCGAGCTGCCGAGCGAGCTGCCGAGCGGGCGGCAGAGCGGGACGCTAACGCGGAGAGCTCCTCCGGCGGATCGGGCGCGGTCCCCGCCCCCGTCGCCGGCAGCGCCGGCAGCGTCGGCGACGGGGGCACGGCGTCGGTGAGCGCGGGGGCCATCGCCGCCAACTGGGCTCTCACCCAGCTCGGAAAGCCGTACGTCTGGGCCGCGGCCGGCCCGTCCGCCTACGACTGTTCGGGCCTCACGACGCGAGCCTGGCAGCGGGTCGGGACCTACCTGCCGCACTACAGCGTCGCGCAGTACGCGTCCGGGCCCCACATACCGCTGGACGCCCTGCGCAGGGGCGACCTCGTCTTCTTCGCAGGCGACACGTCGGATCCCTCGACCATCCACCACGTCGGCATCTACATCGGCGACGGACAGATGGTCGAGGCGCCATACACGGGGGCCTACGTACGGGTCTCGAGCATCTGGCGGTCCGACCTGATCGGCGCCACCCGTCCCGGCTGATGCGCGGTGCCCTCCGCGTCGGCTGGTTGGGGGCCTGTCGCGGCACCGGTCAGTGCGGGCGCCCCGCGATGTGCTTGGTGCCGGATCGGCGGAGACGGTCGTACGCCGCGTGAACCTCCTTCTCGGCCTCCGCGCGTCCGACCCATGAGCCGGTCTCGACGGCCTTACCGGGCTCGAGGTCCTTGTAGGCCTCGAAGAAGTGGTGAATCTCCTGGCGGTCGAAGGCCGAGAGATCGTCGATGTCCTGGATGGCGCTCATCCGCGGGTCGGTGGCGGGCACGCAGATGACCTTGTCGTCCTGACCCTTCTCGTCGGTCATGCGGAACATCCCGATCCCACGGCACCGGATCAGGCAGCCGGGGAACGTGGGCGCGTTCAGCACGACGAGGGCGTCGAGGGGATCATCGTCGGGTGCGAGCGTGTCCTCGATGAACCCGTAGTCGGCGGGGTAGTGCATCGAGGTGAACAGCATCCTGTCGAGCCGGATGCGGCCGGTGTCGTGGTCCATCTCGTACTTGTTCCGCTGGCCCTGCGGAATCTCGACCGTGACGTCGAAGTCCACCTCGACCTCCCCTCATTTGCTACCAAATCACCGCCCCGATAACTGCCTGGATAACTGCTCTGCATCGGCGGGCGGGTGGTCGGCTCATGACCCGATCTCCATCCTCTAGTGTCCCGTACGAGCGGGAGCGGCATTCCTCCGGAGGGCTGTGGCGTGGCGCACGGGCGGCGAGCTGTGGTGATCGTTCTTGCGCTGCTCAACGTGTTCGCGGTTGGCGCAAGCGTCGCCGTCGCCGTGCTGGCGCCCGCACCACCGCCTCCCCCACCGCGGCTCGCACAGCGCCGCGTGGTGACCCCGGCGCCTGCGCTGCGGCCCGTCGGCGAGAGCGCGCCCGTGCCGGACCCGAAGCGGCTCGCGGACGCCATGGCCGGGCCCATCGTCGACCACGCGCTCGGCTCTCCCCCCGCCGCTGTCGTGGTGGACGTCGCGACGGGACGCAGGTTGTACGCCCACCACGCGGAGCATCCGTCCACGCCGGCCTCCACGACGAAACTCACGACCGCCACGGCCGTCCTGCGCGCGGTCGGGCCCGCCGAGCGGCTCGCCACACGCGTGGTGCGCGGCACTGGCCCACACACGGTCATCCTGGTGGGCGGGGGAGACCCGACGCTGACGAGGACCCGCGATCCTGGCGCTTACCCGCGCTTCGCCAGCCTCGACCGGCTCGCGGCTCGGACCGTGCACGCGCTGAAGGGGACCCACACGACGACCGTGCGGCTAGGCTACGACGCGTCGCTCTACACGGGACCGTCGACCCCGCCGACGTGGAAGCACTCCTACGTCTCCGGGGGCAACGTGGCGCCGGTCAGCGCGCTGGAACTGGATGAGGGACGGGTGCGGCCAGACGGCGACGCACGGGTCGGCAAGCCACCGAAAGCCGCGGCGGAGGCGTTCGCGGAGCTGCTCGACAAGCGAGGCATCACCGTCCGGCCGGGCATCCGGGAGCGGCACGCGCGAAGAAACGCGAAGGTCCTCGCCAAGGTGTCCTCACCTCCCGTGGCGACCCTCGTCGAGCACATGCTCACGTTCAGCGACAACGACCTCGCCGAGGCACTCGGCCGGCGCGTCGCCCTCGCCGAGGGGGAGCCGCCGTCCTTCGCCGGCGCCGCGCGGGCGATCACCTCCGTCCTCGGCGGGCTCGGCGTACGCCGCGGCGTCGAGCTGCATGACGCCAGCGGCCTGTCACCCAAGAACGCGATCACGCCGCGCGCGCTCGTCACGCTGCTCAGGCTCGCCGCGTCGGCGCGGCATCCGAACCTGCGCCCGCTGGTCACCGGCCTTCCTGTCGCCGGCTTCTCAGGGACCCTCCGCTACCGGTACGACAGCGGCTCGGCGAAGGCCTCGCTGGGCCTGGTCCACGCGAAGACCGGCACGCTGAACGGGGTCAGCGCCCTCGCCGGGTACGCCTACGACGCCGACGGGCGGCTGCTGGCCTTCGCCTTCCTCGCGAACCACGTACAGAACGGAGGGACGTGGGCGGCCGAGGCCGCTCTCGACACGATGGCCGCCACGGTCGCGCGCTGCGGCTGCCGCGGCCACGCCTCTCGCACGCCCTCCGCTCCATCCCACGCGCCACGGTCTGAGCATCCGCGTCCTCCCTGGCGCGGTCTTTCAGACGTCTTTCCGGGTGAGATCGGGGTGTCTGCTTGTTCGCGGCACGGCTAGCGCGGTCTTTCAGACGCCACCCCCGGTAGTGGTACGTGTCCATGTCTGGCCGACGGGGACATACCGTGGACCAATGAGCCAGCCAGGAGACGAGGGCGACCGATGACACAAATGATCGACTGGGACCTCGCCGTGTCCGCGGGCGCCCGGCTGTGCCGGCCCGGCCCGCCGGTGAGCCTCGCCGAGGCGCGGCAGGCCGTGGGCGAGCTGCGGAGCCTTTCGCGGGACGCGGCGCGGCACGTACGCGACTTCACCGGTATGGCCGGCACAGTTCCCGGTGAGGAGGCGATGGTCGTCGATCGCCCTGGCTGGATCAAGGCGAACGTCGACGGTTTCCGCGTTGTCCTGGAGCCGCTCGTGCAGAAGATGGCCGAGCGCAGGGACGCGATGCCGGGCGGCGGCCTGGTCACCGCGGTGGGCTCGCGCGTCACTGGCGTGCAGGTGGGGACGATTCTCGCGTACATGGCGAGCCGGGTGCTCGGGCAGTACGAGCTGTTCCTTCCCCCCGACCCGACCGGACGCTCTCCCGCGGGCCGCCTCACTCTGGTCGCTCCGAACATCGTGAGCGTCGAGCGGGAGCTGCTCGTCGACCCCCACGATTTCCGGCTGTGGGTTTGCCTGCACGAGGAGACCCACCGCACGCAGTTCACGACCGTTCCCTGGTTGCGCGATCATGTGCAGAGCGAGATGACGGCGTTCCTGCTCGCCTCCGATCTCGATCCCGCGGCCATCCTCGATCGGCTGCGTGCCGCCGCCGACGCGGTCACCGACGTCGTACGCGGAGGGGACGCGAATCTCCTCGACGCGATCCAGACGCCCGAGCAGCGGGTGATCCTCGACCGGCTCACAGCCGTCATGACGCTCATCGAGGGACACGGCGACTACGTGATGGACGGCGTCGGCCCGGACGTGGTCCCGAGCGTCGCCTACATCAGGGAGAGGTTCCAGAGGCGCCGCGAAGGCGGCAGTCGCCTGGACCGGGCGATCCGCCGTGTCCTCGGTATCGACCTCAAGATGAAGCAGTACGCGGAGGGTCGCCGCTTCGTGCAGACCGTGATCGAGCGTGCGGGCATGGAGGGCTTCAACCGCGTGTGGGCCTCGTCGCGGACCCTCCCGACCCGCGAGGAGATCCTGCGCCCCGAGGAGTGGCTCGCCCGCGTCGTCGGCGACGGCCAGGCGAGCGGCACGCACGGGACGTGAGGCCGCATGGGTCCCGCGCCCGCCGTCGCAGCGGTCCGCCGGGCCGTCCGCGTGCGCCTCGCCGACCTGCCCCGTGACGCGCTGGTGGTGGCGGCGTGCAGCGGCGGGCCTGACTCGCTCGCGCTCGCCGACGGGCTCGCCTTCGAAGCGCCGCGCACGGGTCTACGGGCCGCGGGCGTCACCGTGGATCATGGCCTACAGCGCGGTTCCGCCGAGCGGGCGGACACCGTCGTCCGCGCGATGCGCGAACTCGGCCTCGACCCGGCCGAGAGTGTGCGCGTACACGTGGGCGTGGTCGGCGGGCCCGAGGCCGCCGCCAGGGAGGCTCGTTACGCGGCGCTGGACGCCGCCGCCGAGCGTCTCGGTGCGGCGGCCATCCTGCTCGGACACACGCTCGACGACCAGGCGGAGACAGTCCTCCTCGGGCTGGCCCGTGGCTCCGGGGCGCGGTCGCTCGCCGGGATGCCCGCGGCATCCGGACGTTACCTGCGGCCGTTCCTAGGGCTCCCCCGTTCCACCACCCGGGCGGCCTGCCGCGCGCGTGGCCTGGAGCCCTGGGACGATCCGCAGAACGCAGACCCTTCCTTCGCCCGCGCCCGCGTGCGGTACGACGCGCTGCCCGTACTGGAGCGGACGCTCGGTCCCGGCGTCGCCGACGCCCTGGCTCGCAGCGCGCGGCTGCTCCGCGACGACGCGGACGCTCTGGACGCGTGGGCTGAACGCGCGGGCGAAGCGGCCCGCGACGCGGAGGACCCCGTGGAAGAGAGCCTCGACGTCAAGGTGCTCGCGGAGCTACCCGCCGCGGTCCGTCGGCGGGTGCTGCGTCGGGCCGCCCTCGCGGCGGGATGCCCGGCCGGTTCCCTCGGCGCCGTACATCTGGCGGCCGCAGAGGCGCTCGTCCTGCGTTGGCGAGGTCAAAAGGGCGTCGATCTGCCGGGCGGGGTGAGCGTGCTACGCCGATGTGGCAGGCTGGCGTTCCGTCGGGAGTGGCCGCGCAAGTAGGGCGGTGGATCGAGGAGCCGGTCAGCTGAGCGAGCATGGCAAGGCGGAGGAAGGAGTCGCAGCGGGCCTGCGTCGACTGACGACAACGGAGCCAGGCGAAGCTCAGGGGCCGGCGAGTCCAGCGGCCCTACTTGCGCGGCCACTGAATAGGTACCGGAGGGCCCCAGTGGACGACAACGACGTCGCCGGCGACATCGCGAAGATCCTCGTCTCCGAGGAGGATATCCAGGCCAGGATCGCGGAGTTGGCCGGGCGGATCGACGCCGACTACGAAGGACGCGACCTGCTCCTTGTGGGGGTGCTCAAGGGCGCGATCATGGTGATGGCCGACCTCGCCCGCGCGCTGCACCTGCCCGTCGAGATGGACTGGATGGCGGTGTCGTCGTATGGCTCGGGCACGCGCTCGTCCGGCGTGGTGCGGATCCTCATGGACCTCGACCAAGACATCGCCGGCCGCGACGTGCTGGTCGTCGAGGACATCATCGACTCCGGGCTGACGCTCTCGTGGCTGCTCGGCAACCTCCGGTCGCGCGGGCCGGCCTCGGTCGAGGTGTGCGCGCTGCTGCGCAAGCCGGAGACCGCGCGGATGAACACCGAGGTCCGCTACGTGGGCTTCGACATCCCGAGCGAGTTCGTCGTGGGCTACGGTCTCGACTACGCGCAGAAGTACCGCAACCTCCCGTTCGTCGCCACCCTTGCTCCGCACGTCTACGCTGGGTGAACCAGGGAACATCTGAGATGGGCGGGGCGTTGGATCGGACGCGTACTGAGCACGAAGCGCACACCCGGCGAGGCTGCGGCAGCGCCGGGTGCCGGTGTACCGTCTAGTGCGAATCATCGGGCTGGGCACGCACGACGTCCTTGACGCCGAAGCGGGTGTCGAGGCAGGGAGCTGATCAGGAGGCGACGGACCCACCAGGGTTCCTCATCGATGGATCTCAAGCGCTATCTCCGCGGGCCGCTGCTCTGGATCCTGGCGATCGGGCTGTTGGTCGTCATCCTGCTGCAGCTGTTCAGTCCCGGCGACTCGTACAAGAGCGTCGACACCTCGACCGTCGTTCAGGACATCAAGCAGAACAAGGTCGTGTCCGCCAAGGTCACGGACAAGGATCAAAAGATCCAGGTCACGCTGCAGAACGGCAAGAAGCTGCAGGCGTACTGGGTTCAGGGTCAGGGTGTCCAGCTGGTCAACCTGCTGGAGAAGAAGGTCGAGGCTGGCAACCTCGCGAAGGGTTACCAGGTCGAGGTCCCGCAGCAGAGCGTTCTCGTCCAGCTGCTGTTCAGCTTCCTACCCGTCGTCATCCTCATCCTGATCTTCCTGTGGATCATGAGCCAGATGCAGGGCGGCGGCTCCCGGGTGATGAACTTCGGCAAGTCCAAGGCCAAGCTGATCACCAAGGACACGCCCAAGACAACCTTCTCCGACGTCGCCGGGGCGGACGAGGCGATCGAGGAGCTGCAGGAGATCAAGGAGTTCCTGGAGGCGCCCGCTAAGTTCCAGGCGATCGGCGCCAAGATCCCCAAGGGCGTCCTGCTGTTCGGCCCCCCGGGCACCGGCAAGACCCTGCTCGCCCGCGCGGTCGCCGGTGAGGCGGGCGTACCGTTCTACTCCATCTCCGGCTCCGACTTCGTCGAGATGTTCGTCGGTGTCGGTGCCTCACGCGTCCGCGACCTGTTCGAACAGGCCAAGGCCAACGCGCCGGCCATCGTGTTCATCGATGAGATCGACGCGGTCGGCCGGCACCGCGGCGCCGGGCTCGGCGGCGGCCACGACGAGCGCGAGCAGACGCTGAACCAGCTGCTCGTCGAGATGGACGGCTTCGACGTCAAGGGCGGCATCATCCTGATCGCCGCGACCAACCGTCCCGACATCCTCGACCCCGCGCTGCTGCGTCCCGGCCGGTTCGACCGCCAGATCGTCGTCGACAGGCCCGACCTCGAGGGCCGCAAGGGCATCCTGCGGGTGCACGCGCGCGGCAAGCCGCTGGCCAAGGACGTCGACCTCACGACCGTCGCCCGTCGCACGCCCGGCTTCACCGGGGCCGACCTGTCCAACGTCATCAACGAGGCGGCGCTGCTCACCGCCCGGGGCAACCAGCGCCAGGTCACCATGGCCACGCTCGAAGAGGCCATCGACCGGGTGATCGCCGGCCCGGAGCGCAAGACCAGGGTGATGAGCGAGAAGGAGAAGAAGATCACCGCCTACCACGAGGGCGGTCACGCGCTCGTGGCCCACGCGCTGCCGAACTCCGACCCCGTCCACAAGGTGTCCATCGTGTCGCGGGGGCGCTCACTCGGGCACACGCTCGTGCTGCCGACCGAGGACAAGTACACCCAGACCCGCTCGGAGATGACCGACCAGCTCGCGTACCTGCTCGGGGGACGTGCGGCGGAGGAGCTCGTCTTCCACGAGCCCACGACCGGCGCGGCCAACGACATCGAGAAGGCCACGGAGATCGCCCGGCGCATGGTCACCGAGTACGGCATGAGCGAGCGGCTCGGCGCCCGCAAGTTCGGGGCCGGCGACAGCGAGCCGTTCATCGGCCGCGAGTACGGCCACCAGCGTGACTACTCCGAGGAGATCGCGTCCGCGATCGACGCTGAGGTGCGGCGCCTGATCGAGGCCGCGCACGACGAGGCGTGGGAGATCCTCACCGAGTACCGCGATGTCCTCGACAACCTCGTTCTCCGGATGGTCGACAAGGAGACCCTGGACAAGAACGAACTGCTCGAGATCTTCACCCCGGTCCGGAAGCGGGAGGCCCACCCCTCCTACACTGGCTACGGTAAGCGGCTGCCCTCGGCCAGGCCGCCGGTCACGACCCCGGAGGAGGTGGCTGTCGTACAGACCGGTGACTTGCAGGGCCTCGGCAACGGCAGCGGGCGCAGCGACGGCCGGCGTCAGCACGACGGCACTGCGCAGGCCGATACCGTTCAGGAGCAGGATGAGGAGCAGCAGTCGCCCCGTTACGACGCGGGGGACTGAGGCAGACGTGGCCGGCGAGCACGCCGGTTTCGCCGGGCCTCGCGGCACGAGCGGCTTCGACCTTCCGCGGATCGAGCGTGCCGTGCGGGAGATCCTGATCGCGATCGGTGAGGACCCGGACCGTTCGGGGCTTCGTGCCACACCCACCCGCGTCGCCCGCGCGTACGCCGAGCAGTTCGCTGGCCTGCACCAGCGTCCCGAGGACATCCTGACGTCCATCCTCGACGCGGACCACGACGAGATGGTCCTCGTGAAGGACATCGAGGTGGCGTCCAGCTGCGAACACCACCTCACCCCTTTTTACGGCCTCGCCCACGTCGGTTACATCCCGAACGAGAAAGGCCAGATCACCGGCCTGTCGAAGCTCGCCCGCCTGGTCGACCTGTACGCCCGACGCCCACAGGTACAGGAGCGGATGACCGCGCAGGTCGCCGACGCGCTCGAAAGCGTGCTGGAGCCGCGCGGGGTGATCGTGATCGTCGAGGCCGAGCACCTTTGCATGACGATGCGTGGCGTACGCAAGCCCGGCGCCAAGACCGTTACCTCGGCCGTACGGGGGGAGTTCCGCGACTCCGACCGCACCCGCGCCGAGGCGATGAGCCTCATCCTCGGCCACGGCTGACCCCGCGACTCGCGCCGATCTTGAACTTATCGGGGGGTTACTCGTGAGTAAGAGCCCGACAACTTCAAGATCGGCGACTGAGGGGGTGGGGCGCGCCGCAAGATCGGCGATTGGGAGGCGCCCGGGCGTCGTTAGGGTGACTCTATGACCGACGCCGCCACCCCGAGCGCGCAGACGCCGGCACCGGAGCCGGCGCCCGCCGTGCGGGGTATGCCGGCGCCCGGCCGCTGTCTGGTCATGGGCGTCGTGAACGTCACCCCCGACTCCTTCTCCGACGGCGGCCGGTGGTTCGACCGCGGTGCCGCGATCCGCCGCGGCCTCGACCTGCGCGACGAGGGCGCGGACATCGTCGACGTCGGCGGCGAGTCGACCAGGCCCGGTGCCGTGCGCGTCGACGAGGAGGAGGAGATGCGGCGGGTCGTCCCCGTCGTCGCCGAGTTGTCGGATGCCGCGGTCACGGTGAGCGTCGACACCATGCGGGTGCGCGTGGCCGAGGCCGCGGTCGAAGCCGGAGCGCGCATGGTCAACGACGTGAGCGGCGGCCTGTCCGACCCGGAGATGCCGCGCGCCGTCGCCGACGCCGACGTGTCGTACGTCGTCATGCACTGGCGTGGCTACGGTCACGAGATGCAGCGCCGGGCGGTCTACCGGAATGTGGTGCGGGAGGTGGTCGACGAGCTGAGCGGGCGTATGGACGCCGTGACGGGTTGCGGGGTCGACCCGGAGCGCATCGTGCTCGACCCGGGCCTCGGCTTCGCCAAGACGGCGGAGCACAACTGGACGCTGCTCGCCCACCTCGACCATGTGCGCGGGCTCGGCCGGCCGGTCCTCCTCGCGGCGTCGAGAAAGACATTCCTCGGCCGGCTCCTTGCCGCCCCCGACGGTACGCTCCGGCCGGTCACCGACCGCGAGGACGCCACCGTCGCGGCGACCGCGCTCGCCGCTTTCGCTGGAACGTGGGCGGTCCGCGTGCACGAGGTGCGCCCGAGCGCCGACGCCGTCCGGGTCGCCGCGGCCTGGCGGGCGGCGGAACAGGTAGCGGAGCAGGCGACAGAGCGGGCGGCGCGGTGAGTCGGCTCGGTCCCCAGCCGGAGGGCCCGGGGCCCGACGCCCGGGCGGTCGAGGCCGCGAACGCGGAGCTGTACGCCGCCTTCGAGGAAGGTGATCTCGATCGCATGGAGGAACTGTGGGTGGGCGGACCCTTCGCCGATAGCGCCGTGTGCGTCCATCCCGGTTCGCCTCCGCTGCGGGGACGAGAGGAGGTTCTCCGCTCCTGGACCCTCCTGATGGCCAATTTCCCCTACGTCCAGGTCGTGCTGACCGACGTCGACGTCTCCGTGGCCGGCGACGTCGCCGTGGTGACCTGCGCCGAAAACACGCTCGCCGGTGAGGGTGACCGGGAGATCAGCTTCGACTACGGGGGAAGGGTCGCCGTGACGAATGTGTTCCGACGTACGGAAGAAGGGTGGCGACTGTGGATCCACCACGGATCGCCCGTGCTGAGCGATCCGTGAGACTCGACCGGCTGGCGATCTGCGGCCTTCGTGCGCACGGGCGGCACGGCGTCCTCCCCTGGGAGCGAGAGAAGGGACAGACGTTCGTGGTCGATGTGGTACTCGGCCTGGACACCGAAGTGGCGGCCGAGTCCGACGATGTCGCCCGCACCGTCGACTACGGTGCCTTGGCGGGACGCGTGGTCGCCGCCGTCGAGGGCGAGCCTGTGCTGCTCATCGAGACGCTCGCGGGACGTCTGGCCGGGCTCTGCCTCGCCGAGGCCCCCGTCGAGGAGGCCGAGGTCACCGTGCACAAGCCGGAGGCGCCGATCACCGTGCCGTTCGACGACGTGTCCGTAACGATCGTACGGAGCGATCGAGGGAGGCCCCAAAGGAGGGAATTGTGACGACTGACGATACACCGCTGCACGCGACCGGTCAGGCACGTCGGGCCAGGCTCGGGCTTGGCAGCAACCTCGGCGATCGGCGGGCCATGCTGCAAGGTGCCGTTGACGCGCTGGGTGACACCCCCGGTGTGGACGTCGTCGCAGTCTCCCCTGTCTATGAGAGCGCACCCCTTGGCGGTATGGACCAGCCCGACTACCTCAATGCCGTTGTCGTGATCGACACGACCCTGTCCGGCGAGCTGCTGCTGGAACGCGCGCACGCGATCGAGGACGCGTTCGGCCGGGCGCGGGCGGAGCGCTGGGGGGCCCGGACCCTCGACGTCGACATCCTGACCTACGCCGAGCACGTGAGCGAGGACCCTGAGCTCACCCTTCCCCACCCCGGCGCGCATGAGCGTTCCTTCGTGCTCGTCCCGTGGCATGACGTCGAGCCCGAGGCAGAGGTCCCCGGCCGCGGCCGGGTGAGGGAACTGGTCAACTCGGTCGGCCCCGCGGGCGTGCGACGCCGCGACGACCTGGAGCTTCGGCCGTCGTCATGAGTGCTACGCGGATCTCCACCCTGGTCGCCGTCGCTGTGTCCGTGGGGGCGATCGTGTGGTACCTCCTGCGCCTCGCCTACGAGGATCTCCCTCCGCTGCCCTGGACGATGGTGCCGACCCTGCTCCTCCTCGGCGCCGTCGAGCTGATGAGCGCCATGAACATCCGCGCGCGTGTCCGCAGGCAGCGGGGCGCCCCTCCGATCGAGCCGCTGCGCGTCGCCCGCATGGTGTCGGTCGCGAAAGCGAGCGCCTACGCCGCGGCGTTGTTCGCGGGCGGTTTCGCGGGGGTGCTCGCCTACGTCCTCCCGTCCCTCGACATAGAGGCGTTTCAGCGGGACGCGTTCGTGAGCGGGTCGACGCTCGGCTCGGCCGTCCTCTTCGGTGCGGCGGCCCTGTTCCTCGAGCACGCGTGCCGGGTCCCTCGCCCGCCGGACGAGGGGGAACGCGGCTGGGACCGACGCGGCGGTGATCCTCTGCGACGGCCCTGACCCACTCATCCGCTGTGACGGAGACCGCGGCGTGTACAACCTGAGGTGTACGCCGCCATCGACCCGGCGACGGACGTTCCCGTAGAGGTCAGGCACGTACCCTTGTGGCGTGCTGTGGGGTCCGGTGCGCGCCTGGCGAGGGGGACGGGCGTGGCTGCGGGCGCACCCGCGCCTGGCCGACGGTCTGGGCATCGCCCCGGTCTTCCTGATCAACACGGTCTTCGCTGTCAGCTCTCTCCGGTACCCGGCGTTCGTGTACGTCGCCGTGGCGTTCGCCCTGTGCGCGCCGATCGTGGTCCGGCGGCAGTGGCCGCGCGCGGCCTTCGCGGCGGTGGCGCTCGTCGCGTTCGCGCAGTGGGCGCTTGGCATCACGCTCATGCCGGCCGATCTCGCGCTGTTCGTCGCGCAGTACACGGTGGCCACACGCTGCGAGCGTCCGTACGCGGCCGTCGCGGCGTGCACGATGGGAATCGGCGCGGTGCTCGCCGTAGGGCGCTGGACCCCTGTCTTCTGGCCGCAGAACCTCATCCCGTCCGCGATCTTCATCGGTGCGGTCTGGGTCCTCGGGCACAGCGTGCGGACACGGCGGGCCTATCTCGCCGGCCTGGTCGAACGGGCCGTCCGAGCCGAGCGCGAACGTGACGCGAACGCGCAGGTCGCGGCGGCCGAGGAGCGCGCGCGGATCGCGCGCGAGCTGCACGACGTCATCGCGCACAGCATGAGCGTCATGGTCGTGCAGTCCGACGGTGCGGCGTACGCGATCGACGGCGACCCCGCGCGGGCCAAGGAGGCCTTGCGGACGATATCGTCGACCGGCAGGCAGGCGCTCACGGAGATGCGCCGCATGCTCGGGGTGCTCCGCGCAGGCGAGGGTGAAGGCGACACGTACGCTCCACAGCCGGGGGTCGCCCAGCTGAGGGAGCTGATCGACCAGGTGCGGCGGTCGGGGATCGTGGTCGACCTGGCCGTCGAGGGCGCGCCGAAGTCGGTGCCGAAGGGTCTGGAGCTGGCCGCCTACCGCGTCGTGCAGGAGGCGTTGACGAACACGCTCAAGCACGCCGGGCCGCAAGCGAGCGCGGCGGTGCGGCTGCGGTACGGCGATGACACGCTCGACGTGTCGGTCGTCGATGACGGCCGGGGTGCGGCCGCGCCTGCGCCGGACGGCCAGGGGCACGGGCTGAACGGGATGAGGGAGCGGGTGGAGATGTACGGCGGTGCGGTCCGGGCGGGCCCGCGTCCAGGCGGCGGCTACGAGGTGGCGGCGCGGATGCCGCTCGAGGAGTCGGACCGGACGGTGATGTCATGACGGAACCTGTTCCCGAGCCTGCCGGGGAGACGATCCGCGTCGTGCTCGTCGACGATCAGGAGCTCGTACGCGCCGGGTTCCGGATGGTGCTCGACGCCCAGCCCGACCTGACCGTCGTCGCGGAGGCCGGTGACGGCGCCGAGGCGTTGCGGGAGTTGTCCGCGCACAATGCCGGTCATGATGCCGATGTCGTCCTCATGGACATCCGCATGCCCGGCATGGACGGTGTGGAAGCCACGCGGCGCATCTGCGCGGCGGACGGGGCGTCGCGGGTGCTCATCCTCACGACGTTCGACCTCGACGAGTACGCCTTCGCGGCACTGAAGGCGGGGGCGAGCGGTTTCATGCTGAAGGACGCGCCCCCGCCCGACCTGCTGTCCGCGATCCGGGCGGTGCATTCAGGGGACGCGGTCGTCGCGCCCAGTACGACCCGCAGGCTTCTCGACCATGTCGTGGTTCACCTGCCAACCGAGCAGCGACCGAGCCCCGCGGGGCTGGAGGTGCTGACGCCTCGCGAGCGGGAGGTGCTTGAGCTCGTCGCCCGCGGCCTGACCAACACCGAGATCGCCGAACGGCTGTACGTCTCCGAGGCCACCGTGAAGACCCACGTCGGCCGCATCCTGACCAAGCTCGACCTTCGGGATCGGGTGCAGGCGGTGGTCCTCGCGTACGAGTCCGGCCTGGTCGGGACCAGCCGAGCCGGGTAAGGCGAACCTTCCTTCTTCACCACACTTCCGCGCGCGAAGTGTAGGTGATCCACTTCTCTGGGTAATCAGCGCTGGTGAGGAAAGATCGCGGGGTTTGCCCTTCCTGGTCCTGGGTCACGTACGGGGGCTGACCCAGGGCCTCCGGGATTCCATCCGCTGAGACGCTCACCGTGCGGGGCGCTGGGCCGAACCGGTCCTGCGCCCTCGCGCGTTCCCGTGCCGGTTCAAGATCCGCGTTTGTGGTCGAAACGCGCAGAGTGCTCCCTTCCGGACCACGGATCGAGATCTTCGGTGGCCCGGCCTAGTGTCTGCGCACCAGACTGGGGGGAAAGGACTCGGGCGATGGCTCGTGCCCGACCGAGTCGATCACGAGAGCGAAAGGAGGTGCCCGTGAGCCAGCCGGCCAGGGCCCCGCTTCCGTACGACTTCCTTCCCCAGGTGTCGTCGTTCACCGTCGCGAGCGACGACGTCGCCCACGGCCAGCCGCTCCCGAACGGCCAGGTGTTCAACGGCATGGGAGCCGGGGGCGAGAACGTGTCGCCGCACCTGCGTTGGGAAGGATCCCCCGGACAGCCGAGAAGTTTCGCCGTCACCTGCTTCGACCCGGACGCGCCGACCGGTAGCGGGTTTTGGCACTGGGTGCTGTTCGACATCCCGGCGGACGTGACCGAGCTGCCGAGGGGCGCGGGCAGCGGCGACATGCGCGGCCTGCCGGCGGGCGCCACGCACGGCCGCAACGACTTCGGTACCAAGGATTTTGGCGGTGCCGCGCCTCCTCCGGGTGATCCGCCGCACAGGTACGTCTTCGCCGTACACGCCCTCGACACCGACAGGCTGGGCGTCGACGACTCCGTCCCGCCCGCTCAGGTGGGTTTCAACCTGACCCCGCATACCGTCTCGCGGGGCATGATCATCCCCGTGTACGGCCGCTGATCCCCTCGGGCCGGTCCCCTCGGGCGGCTGGTTGGCGGCGTCTGAGGGTTCGGGCCGCGGGTGGCGCGGTTGTTCGGACGCCGGCCGGCCGCGCTCCGCCTCGGGGCGGCGCCTGGCACTCGTTTCCTCCTCGAGGCTGACACCGACGATCGTCCGGCGGGTGGACGGGCCGCCGTCCGTCGGCGTCCCGGTGTACTTCGAAGATCGCACCTGGGGACGATGATGCGCACCCCGCGGCGCCCATAGCGTCGATGCGTTCCCCAATCGCGGACTCTCCGAGGAGGACACTTGTCGACGCTCACAACGACGCACAGTGCCGTCACGGCCCGAGATGTCGTCAAGGTGTACGGGAGCGACGTCGCCGACGACACCGCCGAGACCGCGGTGACGGCCCTCGACCACGTATCCGTCGCGTTCGCGGCGAGGACCTTCACCGCGATCATGGGACCGTCCGGGTCGGGCAAGTCCACATTGATGCACTGCCTCGCCGGTCTCGACACCCTGACCTCCGGCTCCGTACGACTCGGCGACACCGAGCTCGCCGGCCTGCGGGACAAGCAACTCACCCTGCTGCGCCGCAGAAGGGTGGGCTTCGTGTTCCAAACGTTCAACCTCCTGCCGACACTGACCGCCGAGGAGAACATCCGACTGCCGCTCGACCTCGCGGGCGTGCGCGGGGACCGGCAATGGGTCGACCGCGTCATCGACACCCTCGGCCTGCGGGACCGGCTCACCCACAGGCCCGCCGAGCTCTCCGGCGGCCAGCAGCAGCGGGTCGCCTGCGCCAGGGCACTGGTCACCCGCCCGGAGGTTGTCTTCGCGGACGAGCCCACGGGGAACCTCGACTCGAGGTCGAGCGCCGAGGTCCTTTCCTTCCTGCGGCTGTCCGTGCGCGAGCTCGGCCAGACGGTCGTCATGGTCACCCACGACGCGGTGTCGGCCAGCTACGCCGACCGGGTCGTCTTCCTTCGCGACGGCAGGCTGGTCAGCGAACTCCTCGAGCCGACCCCTGAGGACGTTCTGGACCGGCTGAAGAGGCTGGAGGTCTGAGGGCGTGCTGCGGACCACACTCGCGAACCTGGGTGCCCACAAGGGTCGCCTGCTGCTGTCGTCGCTCGCGATCGCGCTCGGCGTCGCCTTCGTCGCGGGGACTCTGGTGTTCACCGGCGCGCTCAAGAACGCGTTCTTCGGCGCGTTCGCGGCCGACGTCGGCAAGGCGTCCGTCGTGGTCACCTCCACCGATCACGGGGACGTACCGTCCCGCATGCTGGACGACGTAGGAAAGGTGAATGGGGTGGCCGCGGCCGACGGCCAGGTCAGCGGCGGGGCGATGCTTGTCGATCCGCGCGGTCATCCGCTGGGCGGGCCCGCCGAAGCGCACGTGGTGAGCGTCCCGCGATCCCCCGATCTGCGGTGGGAAGACGTCGTGCGAGGTCACCCGCCGCGGACGGCCGGTCAGGCCGTGCTCGACCTCGACACGGCGAAACGCGCCGGTCTGCACGTCGGCGATCCCGTACGGGTGGCGACCGGGCCGCGCGAGAGCCGCACGCTCCGACTCGTCGGGCTGTCGACCTCGGCAACTCCCCGACATACGCGGGTGCGCCCTTCCTCGGTGTCACGGCCTCGCGCGCGAAGACGCTCACCGGGCAGCACGGGTACGTCCATGTCTCCGCGGCCGCCACTCCCGGCGTCTCCGACTCCTCACTCCGTGACCGGGTTGACGAGGCGCTCGGGTCCCGCTACACGGTGCGTACGGGGGACGAGCAGGCTCGCGTCGAGGTGCGTGACGCCTCGACGGCGCTCACCGGGGTGACGACCGCACTGCTGGCCTTCGCCGCGGTCGCGATGTTCGTCGCCGCGATCGTCATCGCCAACACGTTCGCGATCCTGCTCGCGGGGCGCACCCGCGAGCTCGCTCTGCTGCGCTGCGTCGGAGCGACCCGTGAGCAGGTGTTCCGCTCGGTGCTGCTGGAGTCGGCGGTCCTCGGGCTCGTGGGTTCCGTCGTCGGGGTGCTCCTGGGCTTCGGTTTCGCCGAGGGCGCTGGACTCGTCCTGTCCGCGGTGGTCGGAGGCTTTCCTATCGACGCGGTGCGCCCGTCTGTCGCCGCTGTCGTCGTGCCGCTCGTCGTCGGCGTCGTCGTCACCGTCGCCGCGGCGGTCCTGCCGGCACGGGCGGCGACGAGGGTGGCGCCGATCGCCGCGCTCCGGCAGCGCTCGGAGCGTACGGGTTCTCGCCGCGTCGGACTGATCCGCCTCATCGTCGCCACGATCGCTATCGCGGCCGGCACGGTGGCCCTGCTGCTCGGCACGCTGGTGGTGTCGTCCAACGGCGGGTTTATCGTCGCGTTCGTCGGTGGGGCCCTCGCGTTCGGCGGCATTCTGCTCGCCGGCCCCGTCGTCATCCCCCGGGCGATCCGGCTCGTCGGCTGGCTGCCGGGCCGGGTCTCGGGCGTGCCGGCACGGCTCGCGAGCCGAAACGCCGTGCGCAATCCCAGGCGCGCCGCGGCCACTACCTCCGCGTTGCTCGTCGGGGCGACACTGATCAGCCTGTTGACGGTCGCGTCCGTCACGCTGCGGACCAGCGTGACGACGACGCTCGACGAGACGTACCCCGTGGACTATGTCGTGGGCACGCGTTCGGGACCGGTGCCACGCGACGTGGTCGAGGCGCTGCGGGACGAGCCGCGACTCGCGGCCGTCGCCACCCTCCACGAGGCCAAGGGACGGGTGGACGGCCACCGTGTCGGTATCGCGGGCGTCGACCCGAGCGCGCTCAGGAGAGTGACGGACGGCTACGCGACGCTGCGCCACCTCCGCCCCGGCGAGGCGATCCTCGCGGAGGATCTCGCGCGGGAGCTGGGCGCCCATCCGGGCGACACCGTACGGGTCGACGGCGGAGGAGGCGCGAAGACGCTGACGGTTCGAGCGGTCGGCGACCTGCTGAACCGGAACAGCGCGCTCGCGACCACCCAACGCGACTTTGCTGGGCTGTTCGCGCATCCATCGATCGCCACCGTCCTGGCGAAGGAGCGCGGCGATGTCGAGACGTCGGGCGTGACCGCGGCGATCGACCGCGCGACCGCGGGGTCCCCCAATGTCGTGGTGACCGGCGCCGCGGAGCTCAAGGCGTCGTATGAGAAGGTGCTCGACACCATGCTGCTCATCGTCAGCGCGTTGCTCGGCGTGGCTGTCCTGATCGCGTTCGTGGGCATCGCGAACACGCTCGCCCTCTCCGTCATCGAGCGCCGCCGCGAGTCCGCGCTGCTCCGGGCGCTGGGTCTCACCGGAGGACAGCTTCGGGCCATGTTCTCGGGCGAGGCGGTGCTGATGGCCGGTGTCGGCGGAGCACTGGGAGTGTGTCTCGGCGTCGTGTTCGGCTGGGCCGCGGTCGCGTCGCTGTTCCCGTCGTCGGTCGACGTCGTGCTGAGCGTGCCTGTGGCGCGGATGGTCCTGTTCGTGGTCGTGGCAGGCCTCGCCGGACTGATCGCCTCAGTCCTGCCCGCGCGTCGGGCGACACAGGCCCCGGTCGCGGCCGGGCTCGCCGAGGAGTAGGGCGCGGTACGCTGGCCAGCGTCCGGTACCCCAGTGGACTGGAACACCGCACATGCGACACGAAGGCGGGGCGGGGGCGGGAGCCCGCGACGGGACGACGCATGACACGACCGACCGGCCGGGCCGGCTGGCCGTCGGGGTCGTGGGCGCTGGCCGGGCGGGCGCGATCCTCGGAGCCGCGCTCGCCCGGGCGGGTCACACGGTCGTCGCCGCTTCCGGCGACTCCGACAGATCCCGCCGATTGGCTGGGGAACATCTCCCCGACGTGCCGCTTGTCGAGCCGCGCGAGGTCGCGGCGCGCTCCCGGCTGGTGCTGCTCACCGTCCCCGACGACGTGCTCCCCGAGGTGGCCGCCGATCTCGCCGACCATCTTGCGGCCGGTACGCTCGTCGTCCACGCGGCGGGCCGGTACGGCATCGACGTCCTCGAGCCGGCCACGCGGCGCGGCGGCCTTCCGCTGGCGCTGCACCCGGTGATGACCTTCACCGGCCGGCCCGACGACCTCGCTCGTCTGGCCGGGTGTTTCTTCGGCGTGACCGCCCCCGATCCGCTGCGCCCGATCGCGGAGGCGCTCGTCGTCGAGATGGGCGGCGAGCCGATGTGGGTGCCGGAGGGGCGCAGGGGTCTCTACCACGCCGCACTCGCGAACGCCGCCAATCATCTGGTCACGCTCGTCGCCGACTCGGTCGAGCTGTTGCGCGAGGCCGGGGTCGCCGACCCCGCCCGGATGGTCGGGCCACTGCTCGGCGCGTCGCTCGACAACTCCCTGCGTTTCGGCATGGGCGCCCTCACCGGCCCCGTCGCGCGTGGCGACGCCGCCACCGTGGCCCGGCACGTCGAAGAGCTGCGGCGGGTGTCGACAGAGGCGACGGCCGCGTACGTCGCGATGGCCAGGTTGACCGCCGACCGAGCCCTCCAGGTAGGCCTGCTCGCACCGGAGGACGCGGAGCGACTGCTCGACGTGCTCGCCGGACCGGGGGCCCGGGCATGATGGAGGTCGCCCGGACACGAGAAGAGCTGGCCAAGGCCCTCGTCATGCTGCGCTGCGGCTCGGACGGGGCGAACGCGTCGGTCGCGCTCGTGCCGACGATGGGCGCCCTGCACGCCGGGCACGTCTCGCTGATCCGCCTGGCCCGCGAGCTTGCCGACCACGTGATCGTGAGCGTCTTCGTCAACCCGCTGCAGTTCGGACCGGGGGAGGACTACGAGCGGTACCCGCGCGCGTTCGACGCCGACCTGCGCACCTGCCGCGACGAGAAGGTGTCGCTGGTCTTCGCGCCTTCTGCCGAGGTCGTGTACCCCGAGCCGCAGCTGGTCGGTGTCGACCCCGGGCCGATGGGCGAGGCGTACGAGGGCGCGAGCAGGTCCGGCCACTTCAGTGGCGTGCTCACCGTGGTGATGAAGCTGTTCCAGCTCACCCGGCCGGACCTCGCCGTGTTCGGGCAGAAGGACGCCCAGCAGCTCGCACTCGTCCGCCGCATGGTTCGCGACCTGGACCTGCCTGTCCATGTCGTGGCGGGCGCAACCGTCCGCGACCCCGACGGACTTGCGGTCTCCAGCCGGAACGTGTACCTGTCCGCCGAGGAGCGTACGGCGGCACTCGCGCTGTCCCGCGCGCTGCGGGCCGGCGAGCGCGTGAGCGGCGGGGGGGCGTCGGCGGTCCGCGAGGCCGCGCTGTCGGTGCTTCGCGCCGAGCCGCGGCTGCTTCTCGACTACCTCGCGCTGGTCGAGCCGGAGACATTCGCCGACGTCTCGGACGGTTACGAGGGGGAGGCGGTCTTGGCGGTCGCGGCCACTGTGGGTACGACCCATCTCATCGACAACGTTCCGGTCCGGGTCGACCGCCGACCGGACCCTGACCCACCCTCGGTGGCCTGATGCTGCTCACGATCGATGTCGGCAATACCCAAACCGTCCTCGGCCTTTTCGAGGGCGAGGAGCTCATCCGGTCGTGGCGGGTCAAGACCGATGCTCGCGACACCGCGGACGAGCTCGCGTTCCTCTGGCGGGGCCTGCTCGACGGCTACAAGGTCACGGGGATCTCGGCCTGCTCGACAGTCCCCGCGGTACTGCACGAGGTGCGTGCGCTCATCGAGCGCTACTACGTCGACCTGCCGGCCCTCATCGTCGAGCCGGGGGTCCGTACGGGCGTCCCGCTGCACTACGACAACCCGAAGGAGGTCGGCGCCGATCGCCTGATGAACACCCTCGCCGCCTACCATCTCTACGGCGGCCCGGCGATCGTCGTCGACTTCGGGACGTCGACGAACTTCGACGTCGTGTCGGCGAAGGGGGAGTTCCTCGGCGGGGCGCTCGCCCCTGGCATCGAGATCTCCGTCGACGCGCTGGCCCGCCGCGCGGCGCGGCTGCTCAAGGTCGAGGTCGCTCGACCGCGTTCCGTCATCGGAAAGAACACGGTCGAGGCCCTGCAGTCCGGCCTGCTGTACGGCTTCGCGGGGCAGGTCGACGGCGTCGTGCGCCGGATCGTCGCGGAGCTCGGGGTGCCGGCGCGCGTGGTCGCTACCGGCGGGTTGGCTCCGATGGTCGTCGAGGAGAGCGAGACGATCGAGGGTCACGAGCCCGACCTCACGCTGATCGGCCTGCGCCTGGTCTACGAGCGCAACACCGCCCCCGCCCCCACCTCCGACGCGGGACGCCCAGGACGCCCCCACCTCCCGCCGATCTTGAGGAAATCGGGGGGTTACTCGTGAGTTAGCACCCGATAACTTCAAGATCGGCGAGGTACGGCGACACTAGGGTGGACACAGGAGTCATTCCGAAAGGAGGTGCGTCGTGGAGCTCTTGGATGACGCCGCGATCGAGGGTGGTGTGGCTAAGCTGCGGGGCTGGGCGCGCAGCGGCGACGCCATTGTCAAGGTCTACGAGCACAAGGACTTCCGCGAGGCGATCGGCTTCGTGGACAAGGTCGCGGATGCCGCGGAGGAGGCCGGTCATCACCCGGACATCGACATCCGGTGGAACAAGGTGACGATGTCGTTCACCACCCACGCGGCGGGCGGGCTCACCAAGAACGACTTCGCCATGGCGGGCAAGGTCGAGGAGATCGCGAAGGGCTGACGCGGCCCGGTAACCTCGGGGCGTGACCGATCACCCCTCGTACGACGATCTCCCGGAGCAGGCGCGCGTACGGCGGGAGAAGCTCGATCGACTGCGTGCCGCCGGCGTCGATCCCTACCCCGTAGGCTTTCCACGTACAGTCTCGATCGGCGGCCTCAGGGAGCGGTACCGGAGCCTGCCCGCGGACACCGGTACGGGCGAGCGGGTCGGCGTCGTCGGACGGGTCATGCTGTCACGCACCTCGGGGAAGCTGTGCTTCGCCACGATCCGCGACGGCACGGGCGACCTCCAGGTGATGGTCTCCCTCGACAGGATCGGGGCCGAGCACCTGGCTGCCTGGAAGCACGACGTCGACCTGGGCGACCACATCGGCGTCGAGGGGGAAGTGATCACCTCACGCCGCGGCGAGCTGTCGGTCCTGGCCGAGCGGTACGCGATCATCTCCAAGGGCCTGCGTCCGCTGCCGGAGAAGCACAGAGGCCTCGCCGACCTCGAGGCGCGGGTGCGCCAGCGCTACGTCGACCTGATCGTCAACCCGGAGTCTCGCCGCATGCTGGAGATCCGCAGCGCGTCCGTACGGGCCCTGCGGGACTCCATGGAGGGCCGCGGCTTCCTCGAGGTGGAGACGCCGATGCTCCAGGCGATCCACGGCGGGGCGAACGCCAGGCCGTTCGCCACCCATATCAACGCCTACGACATGCCGCTCTACCTGCGCATCGCCGTCGAGCTGTATCTCAAGCGGCTCGTCGTCGGCGGCGTCGAGCGGGTCTTCGAGATCGGCCGCGACTTCCGCAACGAGGGCGTCGACTCGAGCCACAACCCCGAGTTCACCATGCTCGAGTGCTACCAGGCGTACGCCGACTACGACGTCATGCAGACCCTCACCCGGGAGCTGATCCAGGAAGCGGCGCGGAAGGCGTACGGCTCGACCGTCGTGCGCCACGCCGACGGGACCGAGCACGACCTCGGCGGACAGTGGCGGACCCGCCCGGTCCACGAGGCGGTCGGCGATGCCCTCGGTGAGGAGGTCACCCCCGACACGCCCGCCGAGCGGCTGCGCGAGTTGTCCGCGAAGGCCGACGTCCCGCTCGACCCGTCGTGGGGCCGCGGCGACGTCCTGCTGGAGATGTACGAGCGGCTCGTTGAGGAGCGCACCGTCGAGCCGACGTTCTACCGCGACTTCCCGACCGAGGTCTCCCCGCTCACTCGACAGCACCGTAAGGACCCGCGGCTCGCGGAGCGTTGGGACCTGGTGGCCTTCGGCGCGGAGATCGGCACGGCGTACTCCGAGCTGGTCGACCCGGTCGAGCAGCGTCGCCGGCTCACCGAGCAGTCGCTGCGCGCCGCGGGCGGCGACGCCGAGGCCATGCAGCTCGACGAGGATTTCCTGCGGGCACTCGAGTACGGCATGCCGCCGACCGGCGGCATGGGCATGGGGGTCGAGCGGATGCTGATGATGTTCACCGGAGCGAACATCCGCGAGACGATCCTCTTCCCGCTCGTCCGCCCGGAGTAGATCCCCTCTGCTATCGGTCCCGAGTGTCCCTCCTCTCGCGCCGACGGGGTGGGGGTCAGGTGGACTCGCGGACGATGAGCTCAGGCTGGAAGACCACGTGCCGATGCGTGTGGTGGCCGGTGTCCTCGGCTTCGTTCAGGGCGGGCTCGGCCGCCGTCTGGCCGAGCAGCAGTCGCGGCTGGCGTACGGACGTCATGGGCACGGCGGCCGATGCCGCGAACTCGATGTCGTCGTAGCCGACCACCGCGGTGTCCTTGGGGATACCGACCCCGTCTTCCAGCAGGGTACGCATCACGCCGAGGGCGAGGAGATCGTTGGCGCAGAACACAGCCGTCGGCGGGGAGCCCGACGCGAGGAGGCGCCTGCCGGCGTCCCTGCCCGCGCCAGCGTTCATCGCGGGCTGCTCGACGGCGGCGAGCGCGTCCTCGCTCAGGCTGGCCCGGCGCAGCGCGCGCACCGCACCCTCGCGCCGGTCGCGGCACTGCTTGATTGCCAGCGGCCCGGTGACGTAGGTGAAGGCCCGGTGCCCCTTCCGGAGCAGATGGCTGGCCGCGAGGTCGCCGCCGGCGATGTCATCGATGGAGACCGAGCACTGGTCGGACCTGCTCGACTGACGGTCGAGCAGGACGACGGCCATGCCGCGGCGATGCAGCTGGACGAGTCGCTCGTGCGAAACATCGATCGGGGTGATGAGGAGCGCCTGTACCCGCTGCTCCTCGAGCAGAGCAAGGTAACGCCGCTCGCTTTCGCCGGAGTCGTCGCTGCTGCAGAGAATGACGGCGAGCCCCTCATTGCCGGCCGTGACGCTGACCCCACGGGCTACGTCGGTGAAGAAGGGGTTGGCCACGTCCAGGACGACCAGGCCGATGGTACGACTGCGACCAGCCCTCAGCTGGCGTGCCGACTCGTTTCGCACGAACCCGAGGTCATCGATGGCCGCGAGAACTCTGCCCCGGGTGCCTTCGGACACGAGATCAGGGTGGTTGAGGACATTGGAGACCGTGCCAACGGACACTCCCGCCCGCGCCGCGACTTCGCGGATGCTGGTGGAACGACCCAAGGCCCCCTGCACTATCCCCGTTTGCGTCATTGTGGCACGAAGATCCTGTCCCGCTACGTCACATTCCGCTTAAGGCCCTTGACGCACCGTCAGACTGGTCCTAGCGTCACCGCAAGCGTCTATCTTGAAACGATTCACGGGTCGGCTACGTGACCCGGGGAGGCCAGGTGGAGGGTGCGAGCACCGGAGCGGCCCATGGCCCGGAACTGGGTGTACTGGGCCCGGCGGTGGCGCTCCACCCTGCCTCCGTCCCTGGCGCTGTCATCCTCGCGCCCGTTCGCCCAGACTCTACGTCGCGGCCCGTCGAGCCACGGCCAGACACTCGCCGTCTGCCCGGTCGCATGGGGTCGATTATTGGCATGGCGCCGGAACTGGGTCTGGGTGGTACGACAACGTTGTCGTACACAGTAGACATGTATCCCGAGGGATCAGTCCGTCACGGTTCCCGTTTCCGGGGCCAGGTCGTGTTGCCCACGTACACACGTGTGAGGTGGGGTGTTTCGGAGGAGCAGGGAGGTCAGGAGTGAAGCAGGCAGTTCTGGAGCGACAGCTCCTCTCGCCGCAGCTCGGCGAGGAGGAGATCGAGCTCCTTTCTCACCTAGCGAGTGGCATGACAGCCGACGTCGCGGCCCGTCGCCTGGATCTGAGCTCGCGGACGCTTCGCCGCAGGGTACGGGCGATCTGCGACAAGCTCGATGTCAACACTCCGATTGAGGCGGTGGTCTGGGCGGCCAAACGCGGCTTCATCTAGTGGGCGTGGTCGAACTGAGCGGCGCGCCGACGAGCCTGGCGGTCTCGGACCCCGCCCCGTCGCCAAGATCCCCGCAGGACGGCCCCGACAGGAGCGACTCGCACACCGGGCGCGATGGGTACCCCCTCCACCCACCGTCCGCGGCCCACGCGAGAGCGTTCTTGGGCGCCGACCCGGTGAAGGGCACCCGACACGCGACCGTGTGCCCTTCACCGGGCCCCAGACACAATTCGCCGCAGGAGCAACGGAGCCGCGATCGTTCTTCTAACATGACCCCCCGCAGGCTCCGCGACCGCGTGGATGGCAAACACATGATGATGCTGAGCTGGGATGAGCGCGGTAGCCTCGCGCCCGTCTCGTCGAAAGAGGAGCTCGACCGCCTGCTCGATGACGTCAGCGGTCAGGCGGCCGATGGCGGCAGCCCGTGCATGGCGACGATGCTCGACGCCGACGACCCCGAGGGACCCGCGCTGTCGATCGGTTGCGGTGCCTCCGTGAGCGTGGCGGTGTGGCAGTTGCCGTCCGCTCCGACATCCCTTGTCAGCCACGGCGAGGCCGAACGGGAGCCGCTCGTCTTCTCCTACTGCGGCGAGGACGCGACGTATGACCCGCCGGCCGCGATCCCCAACGCCCAGGCGCGGGAAGCGATGCGCGCCTTCTACGCAACCGGTACCCGTCCCGACACCTTCGCCTGGCGGGAGCCCTAGTGTCGCGTGTCGGAGGTCCTTTGCCAGTGGCGGTGATCCAGGCGGATGGATCGCAAGGCGGAGGAAGGAGGCGCAGTGGGCCCTGCGTCGAGTGACGACAACGCGGCGAGGCGCCGCCTGGGCGTCGCCAGGGTGAAGAAGACTTCCGGCACGCGACACTAGCTCAACACAGTCCAGCCCAGCGGGCCCAGCCGGCGCCTCGTCGGGCTGAATATGCACCCGTGCACGCGACAGCCGCCACGGAGGCACACTTCAGCCCGCCGCGGGCTGTCCCGCGGCGGGGCGGCGCAGGGCCCCGAGGGGGTGGGCGCCGAAGGCGCGTCCGGGCCCCTACGCCACGCGGACGGCTCCCGAGTAATCTCCCCCGCCGTCAACCGGCTCCACCTGAACCGTGGTCCCCGTGTAGGGCGCGTTGATCATCTTGCCGTTACCGACGTAGATGCCGACGTGGTGATGGTCGGGGTAGTAGAACACAAGGTCGCCGGGCTGCAGCTCGCTGCGGGAGACGTGCGGCCCAGCGGTCCACAGCGCGCCCGTGTAGTGGGGAAGGCTGATACCCACCTGTTTGTACGACCAGACCACCAGCCCGGAGCAGTCGAACGAGTCGGGCCCCGCGGCGCCCCATACGTAAGGAGTCCCGATCTTGCTGAGCGCGGCCTGCGCCGCCGCCGCCCCCTTGCCCGACCCCGGGACGCTCGGGCCTGAGGAGGCAGACGACGGGTCGGTCGTCGCGGCCGTCGCGGTCGTCGCGCTCCGGCTGGCGCGCTCCTGCTGACGCTCCTCGATCCGCTGCTGACGCTGGCGTTCAAGTGCCTTCAGGTGAGCGAGCTCCTGCTGGGACTCGCCCAGCAGGTGCTTGATGCGCCGTTTCTTCGCGCCGAGGTCGCTGGTGATCTTCTTGACCTTCGCGGCCCGGTGCCTGGCCTCGGCCGCCACCTGCTTGCTGCGTGCGAGCTCATCGCGCAGTTCCCGCAGCTTGGCGGAGTTCTGCCGGCTCAGCTGCCCGAACGTGGCCGCGCGGTCGACGAGGTCTTGCGGGCTGTCGACGGACGACAGCATCTGAACAGCCGGACTTACCGAGCCCGCCTTGTACTGCGCGGCGGCGATACGACCGACCTGCGCCCGTGCTTTCTCCGCCCGCTTCCGCAGGTCCTCGGCCCGCTGCCGGGTCCTGCGCGCTTCGCGTCTCGCCCTGGCGAGCTTGAGCTTCTGACCGTTGTACCGCTCAGTGACCACTTCCGCCTTGTTCGCGAGCTTCTCGACCTTCGCGCGGAGGTCGTGAATGCTCGGCTTTGGCTCCGCCCGTACCGCACCGCCCGGGACGAGGGCGATCACCAGACCGGCGACGCACGCGCCGACGCCGAGATGTCGGGCGAGCCGAGTGGGGTGGTACCAGGGACTGCGCGACTCCGAGCTTTGGCTCGAACGCTGCACGGACGCTCCTCTCCTTCGCGCCTACCGGGTTAGCTGACGGGTTCGGGCCGGAGATCGCCCTACCGCACGGCTGAACCGCGCGGACTCACCCCAGGGAACTGGGTCCCCGGCTCCCCGGAGCCTTGGCCTCCAGGGACTCGGCGTTGTCCTTTCTCGATCAATAGCCTGTCGCACGTTAGTGGAGCGGTGTGGGGCGCTCAACCGAAACGGCCTTTTACGGACATGACATGTTCGCGTTCGCCCGATAATTCACTTAGTGTCGTTTTCGCCGCGTTTCCGCGGTCGCACGACGCACTTCTCCTTGGCCCCGCGGGCCGTCCGCCTGGCTCACGGGGGCACAGAGCACGTCCCGACGCGACACTTGAGACTCGCCGCCGTGAGCTCCGATAGGCTGCGCGTTCCGTGGAGGTGGCCATCCGGCGAGCCCGTACGCGTGATGTCAGGGACGTCCGTCGCCTCATCGACCGGTACGCGCCGCGCGGTGCCCTACTCGATAAGCCCACGGTCGCGCTCTATGAGGACGTCCAGGAGTTCTGGGTCGCGGAAGGCGACGGTGACGTCGTGGGCTGCGGGGCCCTGCACGTCCTGTGGGAGGATCTCGCCGAGGTCCGCACGATCGCCGTGGCTCCCGGTCTCACGCGTCACGGGATCGGGCACCTGCTGCTGGACAGCCTGCTGGATGTCGCGCGCACCCTTGGGGTCCATCGGATCTTCGTACTCACCTTCGAGGCCGAGTTCTTCGCCCGCCACGGCTTCCGGCCCATCCAGGGCATTCCGATCTCCCCGAGGGTCTACGAGGAGCTGCTGCGTTCGTACGACGAGGGGGTTGCGGAGTTCCTCGACCTCGAGCGGGTCAAGCCCAACACGCTGGGGAACACCCGCATGCTGCTCCACCTCTGAGATCCGGTCTTGTCGTCCAGGTGAGCCAGTATTCGCCGGCTCCGACCACAGACACGGGTCAGGGCCGACGCCCGCGAGGTTCACCAAGAAGCTCAGAGCAGGCGGAGCTGACGGTCTCGCGGACGCCTCGGGCGCGCCGGAGCATCGCGTTCCAGCAGGGAGTCGTCGATGGCCGCGAGAAACGGTGAGGGGCGGCGGTCGCGGAGCTCTCCCTGGCGGGTGCGACACCGGGCGTGACTCACGAACAGCCGCGACCGTGCCCGCGTCACGCCGACGAAGAACAGCCGGCGCTCCTCGGCCTCGTCGCCGCTCCGCGTCTCGCCGGGCCAGCGCAGCGGGAGGAGGCCGGCCTCGCAGCCGACGATGAAGACCACGCGGAACTCCAGACCCTTCGCGGCATGCAGCGTGAGCAGCGAGGCCCGGTCGGCGCGCGGATCGAGGGTGTCGACCTCGGCGCCGAGGGCCAACTCGGTGAGGAAGTGCTCGAGATCCCGGCCGCACCGTTCGGCGAGTGGCACCAGCAGTTCCGCCGCGCCCCGGATGTCGGTCGCCAGTTCCTCTTCCGACGCGGGCAGCCGAGCGGCGACCGCCCGGGCCGCGTCGTGCGGCCGCGTACCGCCGCGCCGCCGCAGCTCCGCCACGACCTCGGCGACTCCGGGGCGGTCGGCGAGACGGTCGTGGGACCGCTTCTGGAACGGCACACCCGCGCGGCCGAACGCCTCCATGATCGGCCTGGCCTGGGCGGCGGTGCGGTAGAGGACGGCGATATCGGAGAACCCGATGACCTCGCTCGGGTCGTCGCCCGCCCGGCCGCTGTCGAGTGAGTGGAAGGAGGAGCCGCCGAGGAGCTGGTCGATCGTGCGTGCGACGAACGACGCCTCGTCCTGCTCGTCGGCGGCCGCGTAGACACCGATCGGTCCGGCGTCGGGACGGGTGGGGCGCAGCGCCCTGTCGCGTACGAGCGTCGCGGGCGCGATGATCTGCCGCGCCGCGGTGACGACTGTGGGGCTGGAGCGGTAGTTACGGGTGAGCTGGACCGCGGACGCGGTCGGGTAGTCGTCCCGGAACCGCAGGAAGAAGCCGACGTCGGCGCCCCTGAAACCGTAGATCGCCTGGTCGGGATCGCCGATCGCGGTGAGGCGAGCCTCGGGGCGGGTGAGCAGCCGCAGCAGCGTGTACTGTCGCTCGTCGATGTCCTGGTACTCGTCGACGAACGTCCACGGGAAGCGTTCGCGGTAGTGTTCGGCGAGGCCGGGCTCGGCGGAGAGAAGAGCGACGGGCAGGTCGATCAGGTCGTCGAAGTCGACAAGGTCCCGTTCCCGTAGCGCCTTGGTGTAGCGGGCCCGAAGCTCGGCGTCGCCGCCGAGCTCGGAAAGCATCCGTCGGGCTTCTCGCGGTGAGGCGGCGAGCTCCTCGGCCACCGCGAGACGGTCGTCGTCGCTCGCGACGCGGAAGCGGTCGGTGAGTCCCGTACCCGCGTGCTGCTCGCGCAGGATCCGCACGCCCAGCCCGTGGAAGGTGGTGATCGTGAGGCGCTCCACCTGCCGGGGGACGAGGATCGCCAGCCGATCCCGCATCTCCTCGCAGGCCCGCCGGGTGAAGGTGATCGCGAGACAGTCTTCTGGCGGGGTTCCGCGTTCGGTCAGCAGGTGCGCGATGCGGTGCGCGAGAGTGCGGGTCTTACCGGTGCCCGGACCGGCCACGATGAGGAGCGGACCGTCGGCCGCGCCGGCCGCCGCGCGCTGGTCGGGATCGAGGCCGGACAGGAGCGAGTCGCCGCCTATAGGGAAAACATCGCCGCCCGCCCCCTGGCCGGAGCCCGGCACGGGCTTCTCCTCGTCCTCTTTCGCGGATCTTGAACTCATCGGGGTGTTGTGACCGTTTGGGCGCCAGGCAACCTCGAGCTCGGCAGGGTAGGGGCGCTCGGTGGCGGCCGGGGGTCCCGGCGCCTGCGCGGCCGGCTCGACGAGCTCGAACAGTGTGGGGGCCGCTCCCCGGCGCCGCAGCTCACCGGGACGGAAAAGCCGGATGACCCCGTACTCACCGTCGAAGCCGGCCTCGCGAGTGACCTGACCCCTGCGCAGCCGGCCGATCGCCTCGGCGAGTACGGCCGAGTCCGCCGCCGCGATGTCGTCGAGCGGTGCGTGCTCGAGGATCGAGAGCTCAGGTCCCAGGCGCGCGACGAGGTCGGCGACCTGTCCCGCGACGCGCTTGCTCTTGGCCCCCACCCCGCGGATCTCGCCGATGATCTCGGCGAGTGGCACAAGGTTGCGGAAGCTTCCCGCGCCTTCCTGGCGAGCGCCGGTGGGGCGGTCGGCCAGCTCCTCCACGCGGTGGAGGACCCCGACGGTGAGCGGCTTGGCGCAGGCGGGACAGCGCGCGTCGCGCGCACGGGTCTCGGCGGGCTCGAGGCGTACGCCGCACTTGCGGTGACCGTCCAGGTGATACTTGCCTTCCTGGGGAAAGAACTCCACGGTTCCGAGAAGACCGTCGCCGGTCTCCACCGCGCGACGGATCGCGAAGTAATCGAGGGATGTTTCGAAGATCGTCGCTTCTCGTCCGAGCATGGGCGGGGAGTGGGCATCGGAGTTGCTCACGAGGCGGTATCGGTCGAGAGCGGAGAGCCGCCAGTTCATCGGCGGGTCGGACGACAGCCCCGTTTCGACAGCCGAGATGTGGTCGGCAAGATCGGCATAACAGTGAGCGACGGCGTCGAATCCGGACTTGGAGCCCAGCGCGGAGAACCACGGTGTCCAAATGTGTGCGGGGACGAGGTAGGAGCCCGGGTCGCTCTCCAGGGTGATCTCGAGAAGGTCGCGCGAGTCGAGCCCGAGGATCGGACGGCCGTCGGAGGCGAGGTTCCCGATCTTCGCGAGGGCACGGGTGATGGCGTCCGCCGCCTCGAAGTGAGGGGCATAGAGGAGATGGTGGACCTTGCGTGTCCTGTCGTCGCGTTTGTAGATCGTCGAGATCTCGACAGACAGCATGAAGCGTACGGGCTCCCGGCAGTTCGGCGGGAGCCGGCGCGATACGTCCGCCTCCAGGTCGTCGCGTAGCCGAAAGAGCCCCGGCTCCGCGGGTACGAGCGTGTCGCGGAGATGGTCGCACCACGCGGGATGGGTGAAGTCACCGGTCCCGAGTACATGGAGACCCTTGCGGCTCGCCCACCAGGCGAGGTGTTCGACGTCACAGTCCTTACTGCAGGCACGGGAGTACTTCGAGTGGATGTGGAGGTCGGCATAGAGCGGCACGTGCCGGATCCTTCCACGGACCGCCGCATTCGACGGGCAAAACGCGGGTTCGGGCGGGGGTGTCGTCCTCGGGTCCGCTCGCCGAGCCACCATCTGATCCACGGGTGAGTCCTATGCCCGGTTTGTTCTGGTCTGGACCGAGTGCCTTTCTGTCTCGCGGAGCGCGCGCGATCCTGCACTCAGGAGGCCGGCTGGCGGGGGGCAGGACTGCGCTCCCCGCCTTACGCTAGTCGCGGATCGCGCGGATAGGCGCCGGCCAAGGGAGCCGGTCAGCTGAGGAGCCGGCGATCCCGGCAGTTCCGTCTTCACGAACTGTCACAATGGCTTCGTCCCGCCGATCCCCGGCCGGCGACTTGGGGCCCGCGAGTAGGCCCTCGAGTAGGGCCCGCGTGTTGGAGCCGAAGCCGCCACGGTGGCACAACGACGACCATCCGGGGACTAACCATAGAAGTGGGTGAATCGTTTCGGGCTGGTTACGTCCGGTTACACACCGTATCCGGCGACTTGAGGCGCGCGGCTAATTGGCAATGGGCGTGAAAGGGGTATATGTTTGTTCTCCAACTAAGGGTGTCTCTCGGCGTTCGAAAGGATTCCCATGGCGCAGAAGGTTAAGGTCCTGCTGCTCTGCGACCTTCACCAGGACGAGACCGAAGGTCACGAGACGATTCAGTTCTCCATCGATGGCACCTCCTACGAAGTCGATCTGTGTTCTGACCACGCGCAGGAGATGCGCGATGCGCTTACGCCTTTCGTCGACCACGCCCGCAAGGCCGCCACCCGTGGCGCTGGCACCCGTGGCGGCGGCACCCGTGGTCGGCGTACCCGCGGCGGTTCCAGCCGTGAGCGCAGCGCGGAGATCCGCTCTTGGGCCAAGGCGAACGGCATCGACGTCAACGAGCGCGGTCGGATCCCCGGGTGGATCGTGGAGAAGTACGAAGCCGCGCACTGACGAATGGGGTCTCTCCCTGCGGCCCGCGGTCCACGGTGCTGACAGCGGGCCGCATGTGTCGCGTGAGCGAACCCGCGCGTCCAGGTGCCGCCCGCGGGCGGCCGACGGTCACCGGCCCGGCACCGGGTGCGGCGACGAGTCGTTCGCTCGCGGCGTAGAGGGAACACCTACCCCCGTAGAGATAGTTGGATGGAGGTGTATGGCCATCGGTCGAGGGAGGTGTCCACAGTGTCCACAGCGCGGACACGCTGCGAGACGCCTGCCAGGTGCGGGGCTAGCATGCGGAGAGACAGGACCGGACGCCCCGGGCCTTGCCCGACCGCTCTGTGAGGAGCGACGAGATGTTCGAGAGGTTTACGGACCGAGCGCGACGAGTTGTCGTCCTGGCGCAGGAAGAGGCCAGGATGCTCAACCACAACTACATCGGCACTGAGCACATCCTGCTTGGCCTGATCCACGAGGGTGAGGGCGTCGCAGCCAAGTCCCTGGAGAGCCTTGGGATCAGCCTCGAGGCCGTGCGTCAACAGGTCGAGGAGATCATCGGCCAGGGACAGCAGGCACCGTCGGGGCACATCCCGTTCACCCCGCGGGCCAAGAAGGTCCTCGAGCTGTCCTTGCGCGAGGCGTTGCAGCTCGGCCACAACTACATCGGTACCGAGCACATCCTGCTCGGCCTCATCCGCGAGGGCGAGGGCGTCGCCGCGCAGGTACTGGTCAAGCTCGGCGCCGATCTCAACCGCGTACGACAGCAGGTCATCCAGCTCCTCCACGGCTACCAGGGCAAGGAGCCCGCGGGCGCTGGCGCTCCCGCGGAGGCGCAGCCGCAGACCTCGCTCGTCCTCGACCAGTTCGGTCGCAACCTCACCCAGGCCGCCCGCGAGGGCAAGCTCGACCCGGTCATCGGCAGGGACACGGAAATCGAGCGGGTCATGCAGGTGCTGTCCCGCCGTACGAAGAACAACCCCGTTCTCGTCGGTGAGCCCGGCGTCGGCAAGACCGCGGTGGTCGAGGGGCTGGGTCAGAAGATCGTCAAGGGTGAGGTGCCGGAGACGCTCAAGGACAAGCAGCTGTACACCCTCGACCTCGGTGCACTGGTCGCCGGCAGCCGGTACCGCGGTGATTTCGAGGAGCGGCTCAAGAAGGTCCTCAAGGAGATCCGTACCCGCGGCGACATCATCCTGTTCATCGACGAGCTGCATCAGCTCGTCGGCGCCGGCGCGGCCGAAGGCGCGATCGACGCCGCGTCGATCCTCAAGCCCATGCTTGCGCGCGGCGAGCTGCAGACGATCGGGGCGACGACGCTCGACGAGTACCGGAAGTACCTCGAGAAGGACGCCGCACTGGAGCGTCGCTTCCAGCCGATCCAGGTGACCGAGCCGTCGCTGTCGCACACGATCGAGATCCTGAAGGGCCTGCGCGACAGGTACGAAGCCCACCATCGCGTCTCGATCACCGACGGCGCCCTGGTCGCGGCCGCGCAGCTCGCCGACCGCTACATCAGTGACCGCTACCTTCCCGACAAGGCGATCGACCTCATCGATGAGGCCGGCTCGCGCATGCGTATCCGTCGCATGACGGCGCCGCCCGACCTCCGCGAGTACGACGAGAAGATCGCCGAGGTGCGTCGGGAGAAGGAGTCCGCGATCGACGCGCAGGACTTCGAGAAGGCGGCCAGCCTGCGCGACAAGGAGAAGCAGCTGCTCCAGCAGAAGTCCCAGCGGGAGCAGGAGTGGAAGTCCGGCGATATGGACGTGGTCGCCGAGGTCGACGACGACCTGGTCGCCGAGGTGCTCTCGACCGCGACCGGCATCCCCGTCTTCCGCCTCACCGAGGAGGAGAGTCAGCGGCTGCTCCGCATGGAGGACGAGCTGCACAGGCGCGTCATCGGTCAGGACGACGCGATCAAGGCGCTGTCCCAGTCGATCCGGCGTACCCGTGCGGGCCTCAAGGATCCGAAGCGTCCTGGTGGATCGTTCATCTTCGCCGGCCCGTCCGGCGTCGGGAAGACCGAGCTGTCCAAGACCCTGACCGAGTTCCTGTTCGGCGACGAGGAAGCGCTGATCCAGCTCGACATGAGCGAGTACATGGAGAAGCACACCGTCTCCCGACTGTTCGGCTCGCCGCCGGGCTACGTGGGGTACGAGGAGGGCGGTCAGCTCACCGAGAAGGTCCGCCGCAGGCCGTTCTCCGTGGTCCTCTTCGACGAGATCGAGAAGGCCCACCAGGACATCTTCAACTCGCTCCTGCAAATCCTCGAGGACGGGCGGCTGACCGACGCCCAAGGCCGTGTCGTCGACTTCAAGAACACCGTCGTCATCATGACGACCAACCTCGGCACTCGTGACATCTCCAAGGGCGTGGCTGTCGGCTTCGCTCGCGAGAGCGACGAGGACGCCAACTACGGGCGGATGAAGGCGAAGGTTCAGGAGGAGCTGAGGCAGTACTTCCGTCCCGAGTTCATGAACCGTGTCGACGACACGATCGTCTTCCACCAGCTGGCGCAGAGCCAGATCGTACAGATCGTCGATCTCATGATCGCCAAGGTCGACGATCGCCTCCGCGACAAGGACATGTCGATCGAGCTCACCACGAAGGCCAAGGAGTTCCTGGCCGCGAAGGGCTTCGACCCCGTCCTCGGCGCCCGGCCGCTGCGCCGTACGATTCAGCGGCACATCGAGGATGCCTTGTCCGAGCGCATCCTGTTCGGTGAGGTCAAGGCCGGTGAGATCGTGCTCGTCGACGTCCAAGGCGAAGGGGACGACGCTCAGCTCACCTTCCGCGGCGAGCCGAAGCCGTCAGAGGTCCCCGACGCTCCGCCGGTCGAGACGGCCCACCAGCAGGAGTAGGTGGCGGCCCCGCCCCCATACGAAA
>JBOHCT010000002.1:0-56021 GCA_050699055.1 Streptosporangiaceae bacterium
GGCCAGGTGTGCACAGGTCGGAGGCGAAGATGTCGTCGAACCCGACGACGCTGATGTCCCCGGGCACCGCGACGCCGCGGTCGGCGAACCGGCGGAGCGCGCCGATGGCGAGCAGGTCGTTGTACGCGACCACGGCGGTTGCCCCGCAGCCCAGTGCCGCGTCGGCGGCCGCTCCGCCGCTGGACACCGTCGGCGAGAACGGCCCTAGCTTGGTGGCTCGCATGCCGAGTCGCTTGGCCGCGCCGAAGATCGCCCGCCACCGGTGCAGGGCGAGCCAGGAGACGCGTGGACCAGCAAGGAAGACCACGGACCGGTGGCCCAGGGACGCGAGATGCTGCACGATCTGCTGGCATCCTTCGACGTGGTCCACCTCGACGCTGGGGAGCCCGTCCAGTTCCCGGCTTACCAAGGCGATGTTGTAGTCTGCCTGCAATCCCCTGATCGTTTCGTCGCTCATCCTGCTGGAGGCCAGGATGAAGCCGTCGACCGACCGGGAAAGCCGTTCGATCTGGTTCCGCTCGGTCTGCGCAGACTCCTCGGTGTTGACCAGGATGAGTGTGAGCCCCGCGGCCTTGGCGCGCCGCTCTGCTCCGCGAATCATCTCGAAGTAGTGCGGGTTGGTGATGTCGGCAACGAGCAGCGCGACCGTTCTCGTCCGTCCCGACGGCAGGGAGCGGGCAAGCGGGTTGGGCCGGTAGCCCAGGCGCTTGGCGACATCGAGCACGTGCTCCCGGGTGGTGGCGTTCACCCGGTCGGGATTGCTGAAAGCCCGGGACACGGTGGACGTGGCCACGCCAGCCTGCTCGGCGACGTCGTAGATCGTCGGTCCCCGCCTGGGATTCTTCACATCCCCGTTCTACCGACTACGGCAACAATTGGCAACCGCTTGTCGTGCGTGCGCGCCGAACCCTAATGTTGGCGACCGTGCGTGACAACGTTCTGGTCCTCAACGGCCCCCGGCGGCACTCCTACGTCTCCCTGGTCGCGGAGACCGTGATCGCGGGGGCCGGAGCCCACGGGTATGTCCTCGCACTGCGCTACGTCGCTCACCTTCTCCGAGAGGGGAAGCGCTGATGGGCCGGCAGGGCTGCGCCGCCGACCCAACGGGTCTGCGGAGCTACGTCGTCGGCCTGATCGGCTCCGGGGTGGGGTCCTCGCTCAGCCCGGCGTTGCACGAGCGGGAAGGCGCCCGGCAGGGACTCAGCTACGCCTACCGGACCATCGACATCGCCACCTTGAACCTGGCCCCTGAGGCAGCCGGCGACCTGGTCGACGCGGCCAGAACGCTCGGGTTCGACGGGCTCAACATCACCCACCCCTGCAAGCAACTTGTGCTCGGCCACCTCGACGAACTCTCCGCCGACGCCGAGGCCATGGGCGCGGTGAATACGATCGTATTTACCGACGGCACGGCGGTCGGCCACAACACCGACGTCACCGGGTTCGCGAGGTCGTTCGCGCAGGGTCTGCCGGATGCCCGTACCGGCACCGTCGTACAACTCGGGGCCGGAGGCGCCGGTTCCGCGGTCGCCCACGCGCTGCTCAGGCTGGGAACGGACCGGCTGGTTCTCGCCGACGCGGACAGCAAACGGGCCGAGCGCCTCGCCCGGACGCTGCGGAAGCGCTCGGAGCCTGGTGAGGTCGAACACGCCGACCTCGCCCGGCTGCGGGAGGTGGTGGCCAACGCGGACGGCGTGGTGAACGCCACGCCGCTCGGGATGGCCGACCACCCGGGAAGCGCGGTGCCGCTGGAGCTGCTTCGACCGGACCTCTGGGTGGCCGACATCGTCTACCGCCCGCTGCGGACCGCACTCGTGCGCGCCGCCGAACAGGCAGGATGCCGGGTGCTGACAGGTGCCGGCATGAACATCTTCCAGGCCGTGGAGTCGTTCGCGCTGATCACCGGGCGGCAGCCCGACCAGGAGGCGATGTTCGGCGACTTCGAGGACCTCGTCGCTTTGGAGACTGCCGAGGAGGACAGGCCTCAACAAGGGAACCGGTGATGCGAAAGTCCATCGCGACCGTCTGTCTCAGCGGCACACTCACCGAAAAGCTCGACGCGGTGACCGCGGCCGGCTTCGACGGCGTGGAGATCTTCGAGAACGATCTGCTCACCTCGCCGCTGCCGCCGGAGTCAGTGCGGGCACGGCTCACCGACCTCGGCCTGAAGCTCGAGCTCTACCAGCCGTTTCGTGACTTCGAGGGCGTGTCCACGGACCGGTTCAAAGCGAACCTTCGCCGCGCGCGGCACAAGTTCGCGCTGATGCGCCGGCTGGGCGCCACACAGCTGCTGGTCTGCTCGAACGTGGGAGGCGACCCCGTCGCGGACGACGAGCTGGCCGCCGCACAGCTCGCGGACATGGCCGAGCTGGCCGCCGAGCGCGGGATGCGCGTCGCCTACGAGGCCCTCGCGTGGGGGCGACATGTCAACGACTACGAGCACGCCTGGCGGATCGTGGAGATGGCCGACCACCCCGCGTTGGGCGTGTGCCTGGACAGCTTCCACATCCTTTCGCGCGGCGGTGACCCCGCCGCCATCGAGCGGATTCCGGGCGAGAAGATCTTCTTCCTCCAGCTCTCCGACGCACCGGTGATGTCGCTGGACGTACTGAACTGGAGCCGACACTTCCGCAACTTTCCCGGCCAAGGGGGATTGGACGTGGCGGGACTGACCGCGCACGCGATCCGCGCGGGGTACGAAGGTCCGCTCTCGCTCGAGGTGTTCAACGACGTGTTCCGGCAGTCCCCCGCCGACCGGACCGCGGTGGACGCGTTCCGCTCGCTGGTCGCGCTCGAGGAGGCAACCGCCCGGCTGGTCTCGACCGAGACCCACGCCACCGCGGCGCGCGGGGAGCATTGGGAGCATGGGGAGCATGGGGAGCACGGCCCCGTTCTCGTGGCGCCACCCGCCCCCGTCGTACCGTCAGGATTCGCGTTCGTCGAGCTGTCGACGACGTCCGCGGACGAGCTCGACGGGCTCCTCTCCGCGCTCGGGTTCACCCGTCTCGGCCAGCACCGGACGAAACCGGTCGCCTTGTGGGAGCAGGGCGCGGCACGAATCCTGATCAATGCTGGCCACGGGGCTGGCCACGGTGCCGACCACCGGTTCGGCCTGACGCGGTTGTCGACGTTGGGGTTGGAAAGCGCGAACCCGGAGACGTCCGTGGCGCGCGCCGCGGCGCTGGGCTCGCCTGTCCTGCCGAGAAGCAAGGCAGCTGACGAGGTAGAGCTGAACTCGATCTCCGCCCCGGACGGCACGGAGATCTTCTTCTGCCGCACCGGCGAGCCCGACCACTCCAGCTGGACCGCCGACTTCGAGCCCACTGGCCACGCGGCGCGCCCCCCGGCCATCAGCCGCGTCGACCACGTGGCGCTGACCCAGCCGTGGCGGTACTTCGACGAGGCGACGCTCTTCTACCGCAGCGTCCTCGGTCTGGAGCCGTACGACAGCCTGGACGTCCTCGACCCCCACGGTTTGCTGCGCAGCCGGGCCGTGAGCAGCGCCGACGGGCTGGTGCGACTCGCCCTCAACGTGCCGCCCGCGTCGGCAAGCGGCACGGACGCGCCGACCCAGCACGTCGCGTTCCGCACCGACGACATCCTCACCACCGCCCACCGCCTGCACGAGGGCGGCGCCGAGCCGCTGCGGGTCTCCCCGAACTACTACGACGACCTCGAGGCACGCTACGAGCTCGACGCCGGGTTCGCGAACCAGTTGCGGGAGTTCGGGCTGCTCTACGACCGGTCGGGGGACGCGGAGTTCCTGCAGCTGTTCACGCTCACCCAGGGGGAGGTCTTCTTCGAGGTCGTGCAGCGCATCGGCGGCTACGACGGGTACGGCGCGGCCAACGCACCGTACCGGCTGGCCGCGCAGCACGCCGCTGCCGCGCGTTCTCGGGCCGGCGAGTCGTGACAGCGACGAGGTGAACCATGACGTTGAGGGTCGCGCTCGTGGGGTGCGGCAAGATCTCTTCTTCGGCGGACCGGATGATCGCCGCCGGCGCGGACGCCGGCATCCAGATCGGCGTGCTGTTCCAGCGTCGCTACTGGCCGGCCGCGTGCCGGATTCGCGCGGCGATCGATGACGGCACGGTGGGCTCTCCAATGGTTCCTCGGACCGGCGCGCACGGTCAGCGGGCACATCGCGACGTTGCGGCACGGCAGCTACCTCGAGGTCGAGGACACGGCGGTTCTGCCGTACCACCACAAGCAGGTGGAAGACTTCCTGGTCTCACTCGCCGAGGGGCGGGCACCTGAGGTGGACGCCGTCGAGGCCCGGAAGGCGCTGGAGCTCGTCCTTGCCATTTACGAGTCCTCCCGGACCGGCGAGAGCGTCCGGCTGCCACAGCGACGGTAGGACAACGCTCCCGAAGGAGCTGAACACCGACCCGCTCATCAGCGTCCATGCCCGCGAATGATCGCCCCAGCTGGCAACCATTGGCAACCGCTTGCTGCGTGTTGCAAACCACTCTAGTGTCGTTGAGAACGACGTCGAGAGGACCGGTACCCGCTTCCCGCGGCAGGACCTCGTTGGGACTCGAAGAGAGGGCCATGACTACCGCCATCGCGAGGTCGGCGACCACGGCTGTGACGAAGCGCAAAACGCCCATGGCGGAGTGGGCTTTCATCTTCGCCATCCCCTACGTCGCCTTGTTCCTGCTCTTCATCGGCTACTCGGTGGTGTACGGCTTCTGGTTGGGCAGGGGGCCAGCCAACTACCTTCAGCTGTTCGCCAACGAGACCTACCGGACCGCCATTGTCAATACGCTCATCTACCTGGCGCTCGGCGTCAACGTGAAGATGGTTCTCGCCCTGCTGCTGTCAGGGTTCTTCGCGATCCCCAGGTGGTGGGCGAAGGGGCTGCTGGTCGTGTTCATCCTGCCGTGGGCGATACCCGCGGTGCCGGCCTTCCTGTCGATCCACTGGATGTTGTCCGGCAACGGGATGATGAACGCGATTCTCCACGACATCGGCATCTCCCATACCCCGGAATGGTTGCTGACGAGGCCCTGGGCCATGGCCTCCGCACTAGGCGCGTACATCTGGAAATGGCTGCCCTTCTGGACGATAATCCTGCTGGCAGCGCGGATGGCCCTCCCGAAGGACGTGTACGAGGCCGCGGAGGTCGACGGCGCAACCAGCGTGAAGCGCTTCTTCCATGTGACGTTTCCCCTATTGCGAAACGTCTACCTCACCAGCACACTGCTTTCCACCATCTGGACACTGAGTGACTACAACACAATCCACTTCGTCACCGGGGGTGGCCCGTTCGACGCGACCCAGGTGTTCGCGACGCTCGGCATCCAGTACGCCTTCGACATGGGGGACATCGGCCAGGGTATCGCGATAGCCCTGACAGCGCTGCCGGTGATCGTGCCCCTCGTGGCAATCCTCGTGGTTCGACTCAAGAGGGAGGGGTAGAGATGCGAAGCCGTCGTTCTCCGCTCTCCAAGCGAGTCGGATGCGTCTTGCTCGGCGTGGTCCTGCTGATCTGGACCCTGCTGCCCATCTACCACATGTGCATGATGGCGGTGAGTCCGAACGCGGCGGTGTCGAAGGGGCACGTGTGGCCCGACAACCCGACCCTCACTAACTTCCTGACAGTAATCAACGAGGGCGAGTACCACGTCTCGCACTTCTGGCGCCAGCTCTTCAACAGCGTCTTCGTCGCCTTCATGACGACGCTGGGGGTCCTGGCCGTCGGCACCATGTCGAGTTTCGCCATCGCGCGACTTCGGCCGCGGTGGGCTAACGCGCTCTCCAACGTCGCGCTGGCGACTTATGTGATTCCCTTGTCGTTCTTGGCGATCCCCATGTTCAAGGTGATGGCTGTCTATCACCTGCTGAACACGGAGTGGTCGCTGATCATCGCGCTGATCGCCTTCGCGTCCCCGTATGCGATGTGGGTCTTCACGCAGTACGCCCGATCCAGCATTCCAGCGGAGCTGGACGAGGCGGCGCGCATCGACGGGGCGGACGCGTGGCGGCTCTTCGCGCGGATCTTCGTCCCGCTGATGAGACCCGTGCTGGTCGCGATCGGCACCTACGCGATGCTGCTGGCCTGGAACGAGTACCTCCTGGCCTTCCTGTTCCTGAGCTCCAGCCAGACCATGACGCTGCCGGTCGCGCTGAGCGGGTTCGTCAGCGGCGACCTGGTGCCCTGGAACCTGTTGATGGCCACCTCTCTGTTCTATGCGGTACCCCCGGTGGTCGTGTACTACCTGTTCCGGCGACATGTGACATCTGGCCTGACGGCGGGTGGGGTGAAGGCCTGACGGTGTCGACCCCGATTCTTGTGCGGAAGTGAACGGTGCTGTAACCAGCTGACAGACAAGGAGAAGACCGATGGACGAGAGGCTGTTTGATCGAAACGGCTCGGCGCGGCAGGACACCAAGCCCTCGTACCGGCCGGCACGCCGCGACGTTCTGCGGGGGCTGGGACTGGCCGCGGCCGGCGCCTCCGTCGCGCCGTTGCTCAATGCCTGCGGTGGCGGCTCGAGCTCGAGCTCCGGAGGTTTGACGGTGTGGTGGGGCAAGGGCTTCTACGAAGCGGAGGACGAGGCCGTCAAGAAGGTGGTCGACGAATGGTCGTCGAAGACCGGCAAGAAGGTCAGCCTGCAGTTCTACAACACCGATGACATCGAGACCAAGGTGACGAGTGCCGTGACCGCCGGCCAGGGGCCGGACATCCTCTATCAGCAGAACACCCGAGCGCAGTACCTGGCCTACAAAGGGGAGCTCGCGGAGATCGGCGAGGTGGTGAAGTCAGCGCCGCTGACGGCCAACGCGCTCAAGGCGGCGCGGCACTACAACAGCAAGAAGGACGCCAGTGGTTACTACGCGGTCCCCATCATGGGGTGGACGACACCGCTGTTTCACTGGAAAGACATGCTGGCGAAGGTTGGCATGGACTACGCGGACGCGCCGAGCGACTGGCACGGATACTGGCGCTTCTTCGAGGACGCGCAGAAGAAGTACCGCGGTCAGGGGACCTCGAAGGTGTACGCGATCGGCTGGCCCATGAGCACCGCTGCGCCCGACACGCACGAGCACTTCCAGATAGTCATCCGCGCGTTCGGGGGCCAGCTGCTGAACGACGACGGAACCCTGGCGACGGGTGCCGGCGCGAAGAAGGCGCTGACCGAGGCACTCGCGTGGGTCACGAACCTCTACCAGAAGCATTACACCCCGAAGGGTTGCATCAGCTGGGACTCGGGTGGCAACAACACCGCCTTCTTGAACCAGCAGGTCCTGCTGACCCCGAACGGGAGCCTTTCGATTCCCGGAGCCGTGCAGCAGGACAACCACGCCAAGTGGGAGAAGATCGTCACGACCAAGTGGCCTGACAGCCCAGCGGGCGGCCCGACGCCGACTCCGTGGAAGTTCGGCAAGATGGTCCTCTTCGCCAAGTCGGACAACCAGGACACGGCGAAGGACCTGATGAAGCACATCGTGCGGCCGAAGAGCATCCAGAAGTTCTTGTCGGGGGGAAGGGACCGGTGGTTCCCGACCCTTAAGCCCCTGATCAAGGACCCGTACTGGAGTCACAACGATGACCCAAACGTGGCCGCGATCGCCGCGATCCAGGCGGCCAACCCGGTCGTGGACTGGAGGGAGCTGAGCCTAGCGTGGTCCCGAGTCGAGGACGAGGACCTGGAGGGCAAGGCCATGGGGCGGGTTCTGCAACAGGGCCAGTCAGTATCCGACTCGGCCAACCAACTCCTGGAGGCGACGAAGCATATATTCCAGCAGTACGAACACGCGTAGACTACTCGGTTAGTCTTTTCTGTCTTCGCCCGCTCCTCCCGCACAGGCGACGGCGCGGTTGTGCCGAACAGGCTAAGGCCGCGGCTGGGCGAGTTTGGCGGCCGCTTCACGTTGACGGCGGGCGGCTTCGGTGAGGAACCCGGCGATCACTTTCAGCTGCTCGCCTGTGTAACCGGCGTACAGCTCGTCCATCGAGCGCAGGAAATCGGCGAACAGCGGCTCGAGGCCCGCGGCTCGTTCGGGATGGAGCTCGATCAGTACTCGCCGCCCATCCCGCGGGTGCTGCACCCGTCGGGCGAAGCCTTTGCCTTCTAGCCGGTTGACGAGTCCCGTCACGGATGCCGGTGCGAGCCCCGAGCGCTTGGACAGCTGGCCGGCGGTCAGGGGCCCGTCACGCTCGAGCAGGTCCAGCGCCTTCTCCTCGGTCACACTCAGGTGCTGGTGTGCCGCCACGGTGGTGTGGAACGTCACCGCTGCCGCCGCCACGTCTCGACCCGCCAGCGCGACGCGGGCGAGAAGCTTGGCTCGACGTTCTGCTCGCGACCCCTTTGACGCGACGGCCACGCCAGCATATCTTTCGTATAGTCGAGCGAAATAAAGCTCTCTGCGCTCCATGGGGCCCGCAGACCGAAGGGACACCACCGTGCAGCCCACCCGTAAGCGCGCGTTGTCCCGACCCCTCGAGAAGTACCTGCTCAACCCACAGATGCGACTGGGCCTGAGACTCGGTATCGCGCCACCCAACTTCGCGCTCCTAGAGACCACCGGCCGACGCACCGGGCTGCCGCGACGCACACCAGTCGGCAACGGGCTCCGGAAGGACACTTTCTGGCTGGTCGCCGAGCACGGGCGGCGTTGCGACTACGTGCGCAACCTGCTGGCGGATCCGAGAGTGCGGGTCAAGGTCGACCATGCCTGGCGTGCGGGGGTAGCGACCCTCATGCCAGACGACGATGGTCTCGCGCGTCGCCGACAGCTCGACGAAGCCCAGGGCCGCGGTGGCCGCATCGATGGAGCCATCTTCCGCGCCACCGCCACCGACCCGCTGACGATCCGGATCGACCTCGAACCGTCCACGACCGGTACATCCCACCACGACGCTTCGGTTCACGCTCCGTAAACCCGCGGCAGGCGAGCGCACGAGGGCTGGCGGTCGAAGGACGAGACGGTGCGACGGCTGATGGGCTGTTCGGCGATCCCGCCCCGGCAGAAGGTCATGTTCGCCACGATTCTTTGTCAGTGCCTCGCGCTAGAGTTCGAACATGTGTTCTGGTTGGGAAGATCTCCTTGGTCCGCTGGAGGCGGCCGCGGGGCAGCTGGCGGCCGATCCGGCGCCGTACGGGTCGGCGGCGATGGAAGAGACCGAGCGGCTGTCACGGGTGATCGACTTGGCGGAGGCGGCGGTCGCGGCCCGGGTGGACCACGTGGACGCGGAGAAGGCGGTCAGGGCGTTCGGGTGCGGGTGCACGTCGACGTGGCTTAAGGCAAGCCTGTGGCATGCGGTCCGGGCGAGCGTCCGAGCGTACGGCCTTGGCGCGGCAGCTGCGGCGGCTGCCGCAGGCGGCGAAGCTGTTCACGTCCGGGAGACTCGGGTACGGCAACTCGGCGGCAATCGCGCACGCGGCTGGAAGGCACCACTGCACCACCGGCTGCGGCGCGGGTTCGGGGGTGGTGAGCGTCCCCCATCGGTTTCGGCGGGGACCGCCGGTCGGTGGCATCATGGAAGCGAGGCAGAAGGGCACACCTTCCCCGTGACAGTCGAGCGTTTCCCTTCCCCGCCCCATCGGTCATGGTCAACTGGCTACTCGCAGCGGTTCCGTCGGTCGTGTTCGGCGCCGCTCTGGTGTACCTCTTGTGGTCGGTGCTCATTCGTCCCGAGCTCGGCCGCCGGCCCGACGCGCGCTCGGATGACGCGGACACGGACCGATCCGCGGACGGCGGCTCCGAGCCTCCGGTGGGGGGCTAGTCACGCCCCGGGCCCAAGCGGGAGGCCGGCCAGCCTGGAGAGCCGGTGCGGAGTCCGACGGAGTTACATCATGCATCGCAGAATGATATCATCGAGGTATGATTCGCACCCAGATCTCACTCACAGAAGGCCAGATGACACGTGCGCAGCAGGAAGCACGCAGGCGGGGCACGTCTGTCGCCGCGCTGCTGCGCGACGCGCTGGATCGGCTGCTGGACGAGACAGGGGAGGCCGCCGTTCGGGATCGCGCGAAGCTCGCCGTCGGCGGTTTCCGCTCGGGCGCGTCTGACATCAGCTCTCGCCATGACGAGGTGTTGGCCGAGGCGCGGCGTTGGTGAGCGTTTTCGTCGACACGTCCGCCCTCTACGCCCTGCTCGACGAGGATGACGCCAACCACAAGCGAGCGGCTGCCAGTTGGCAGCGACTCGTTGACACGTCCACGCTCACCACCCATGCCTACGTAGTCGTCGAACTCTCCGCCCTGACGCAGCGGCGACTGGGCATGGACGCGGTCGCGCGGCTGCACCGTGCTCTTCTGCCAGTCGTACGGCAGTGGACAGTGGACGCGCACACCCACGGACGAGCCGTGGAACGATGGCTCGCCCAGAGTCGCCGTGGCCTGTCCCTTGTCGACATGACCAGCTTCGTCATGATGGGCGACCGCCGCCTGTTCTGGGCGTTCGCCTACGACGAGGACTTCGACTCCGCGGGCTTTGACACCCGTGTCGAGCGGTGGGTCCACTCCGCCGGCCAGGAGGGCGGGAAGCAGTAAGGGGCAGGCCCGGCGCCGGTACGGCAGATCCCCGAGGATTTCGGAGCGGTAGGTCACGACTGGTCATTGCGAGGTGTCCTCGCCCGCAGCCGCTGGGCGGCCAAGTTACACCAGGCGACGTTCTCCCGTTCGTAGGCGATGCCGCGTGCGAGCGTCAGGCTGGGGCCAAGATCGGCGCCGTCGGGATCGGCGAGGGCGTCGGCCTGCCGTTGATAACGCTCGAGCTTGGCCGCTGACTGGGCGGCGCGCTCCTCGAGCGCTGTGACCAGCGCCTGGGGATCGGCGACGCCGGCCGAGTAGACCTTGACGGCCAGGTCCTCCTTGAGCGCCCCGGGCCTGGTCGGGGCGGCAGCGAAATCGCGCAGCGCCTCGCGGCCGGCCTGGGTGATCGCGAACACGCGCTTGTTAGGCCGCCCCTGCTGGCGCACCGTACGGCCGCGAACCAAGCGCTGGTCCTCCAAACGATGCAGTTCCGTGTAGAGCTGCTGGGGCAACGCGTGCCAGAAGTTGGCCACCGAAGCGTCAAAGCGCTTGGCCAGCTCGTAGCCCGACGCCTCTCGGTCGAGCAAGACCGCAAGCACGGCGTGCCGAAGTGCCATCAGACCGCAGCATAGACAGCCTTGCAATACTCAATTATTTGTGTATGCTTGCGACCATGAGCGCTTCTGGACCCGTCCACCCGTTCCGCGCGGCGGCCGAAGCTCGCGACATCGACGCTCTGCTAAGCACGCTCGCCTCCGACGTCGTCCTGCATAGTCCCGTAACTTTCCACCCCTACGTCGGACGAGAGACAGTCGGTGGACTGCTGCGGCTGGTTTCCGAGGCCTTCGAAGGCTGGCACTGCACCGAGGAACTCCACGGGCCCAACGGCACCGTCGAGTTCGTGTTCCGCACGCGTGTGAATCAGCGTGAGCTCGAGGGCGTCGACTTGCTTCGACTCGACCCCGACGGGCTCGTATCCGACCTGACCGTGATGATCAGACCGCTGTCGGGCCTCGTCGCGCTCGCCCAGGCCATCGGCCCCAAGGTCGACGCCGCCGGCCTGAAGCCGTCGAACGGCGCGGCGGCGTGAGCCGATAACTCCGCAGGCTCCGATAGCGGATCCTCTTCCGGGACACCGGCGTGCCCGCCACGTGCCGTAGCCGGGGCACGCATCGGTCACCAATGGTCGCTAGCAGGCGCAGCTGAATGTGTCCTGAACTGCGGCGACGGCGGCAGCCGACGGCCTCGGGGTTCGAATCCCTCCGAGCGCGCAACGTAAGCCCAGGTCACAGTCTTGATGACGTGTCCCACCACGAGCCGTGGCTCCCGAAGCGACTGCTGGCCAGCCGGGTCTGCTTCGTTCGTAGGCAGGCGAGGACTATAATTCAGACCATGACGTTGACGGCTCTATCGGTGAGCGAGGCGAAGGCACACCTCAACGAGTTGGCCCACCGTGTGTACGCACAGCATGAGCGTGTGACGCTGACGCGCAACGGAACCCCGGAGGTGGTCCTGCTCTCCGTGGACGACTTGGAAGGTCTGGAAACCACGCTGGAGACGCTGGCTGACTCCGGCTCACTCGCTCGTATCAAGGAGTCCCTGGAGGAACTGGAGCGCGGCGAGGAGGGCGTCGACGTTGCGGAGGTCCGGAAGCAGCTACGCCGCCGTGTCGCCGGCGAATGACGGGAGGCCGGCCCTACCGGGTACGTCTCATGGGTCCCGCGCGGCGTGCGATCGCGGAGAAGCTACCGGAAGCCGTGGCCGCAGCCGTCCTCGAGTTTTGCGAGGGAGACCTCGCCGTGAATCCCCGCCGCGTGGGTAAGGAGTTGTTCGGCCCGTTCTCCGGCTGCCATGGCGCGCGTCGTGGCACGTACCGGGTCGTCTACCGCATCGACGAAGCGCGGCGCGTCGTGCACGTAGTCGACGTTGCTCACCGCAGAGATGCATACCGCCGGCGGTAAGTCGTCCGGTACAGAGACGCCGAAATATCGCGCACACGGCTCCGGAGCGTGATCGTGTGTAGAGGGCGACGTACGCTATGACCTGCTTCGATGGACCTGACAAGATTGCTTTCCTTGGCCCCGTGTCCAAGGCGTCGATGAAATCGTAGCTGGTCGGTATGTCGCCCGCGCTGGTGAACATCTCCCGTTCGGCCTGCATGCGCGCACGGGTGTAGGCAGTGGTGGGTCCGGCACTGGAGATCAAGACGGCCCGGTCGACTAGCTGTGGTCGGGTGCGGCATAGCTCCTCGGCGATGAAGCCGCCGAGAGACACTCCGATCAGGTGACAGCGTTCCAGGCCAAGATGGGCGATCAGGTGTGCGGTGTCGGCGGCCATTGCCGCGATCGTGTACGGCGCCGGTGGGCCGTCGGAGGGGTCCACTCCTCTGCTGGCGAACGTGACCACTTGATACCAGGCCTGGGTGAGGGCCGGGACAAGCAGATAGTCCCAGACGACGGGAGACATGCCGGCGCCGCCGATGAGTACGACCGGTGTGCCTGCGCCGTGGGGTTTGAAGGGCCAGCCGTACCCCGTCCGCTTCGACCGTGTCCATCAGCCGCCTTCTACGTTTGTCGAGTCATGCGGGTGCCGCGGCCGACGAAACTCGTTGCAACTCGCGGCAGCCACAGTCGGGCCGTCGCCGCCACCTACCACCAGGTGTGGTGGCCCCACACCGACAACCCGGAGGCGCGTCGCCTGCGGCTGTCCGTCACCGGCGCTAGAGCGTATTCGCGCGGCGGACCGCCTCGGCGGCGTCCTCGGCCCGCTGCCGGGCTTCGACGGTGAAACGCTCATCGAGGTCGCCTAGCTCCACGTCGATCCGGACGAGCTCGGCGGCGGACCGCGCCGCCGCCTCCGCGAGAAGCACGGCGGTCCGCGCGTCGCCCACGAGGTTGGGGTTGCCCTCCCGGGCCAGCCGGGCGCCGAGCTCGGCCACCTCAGCGGCCACGCCCGCGATGCGCAGCGGGACCTCGGCCGCGCGTTCCAGGGACTCGCGAATGCGTGCGCCGGGTCCCGACCCACTCTCGCGGGGCAGCGCGTACGCGGCGAGGACGGCGCCGTACGCGTCGGCGTCGGCGTCGGCGAGCGGTCCCGCGGCGGCGCGCAGCTCGTCCGCGCGCCCGGCGACGTCCGCGGCGTCCCCGAGCCGCCCCTCGGAGTAGCGGGCCGCCATCGCGACCAGCCCGGCCGCCATCGCCGTGACGACCGCCGCGACGCACCCACCGCCGGGCGCCGGCTCCCGCGCGGCGACCGCGTCCAGGAACTCGCCGACGGTGGAGTCCAGGTACGACGTCACTCAGAACAGCCCCACGGTCTCCCCGTCGGCGTCGATGTCGACGTGCGCCGCCGCCGGGTCGCTGCCGAGCCCCGGCATCGTGCGCATGTCGCCGCAGATCGGGTACACGAATCCGGCGCCGGCCGCCGCGCGGACCTCACGGACCGGCAGCGTCCAGCCGGTCGGCGCGCCCTTGAGCGCCGGGTCGGCCGACAGCGACAGGTGGTTCTTGGCCATGCAGATCGGCAGCCGGCCGAACCCGGCGCGCTCGTAGGTGTCCAGCGACCGTGCCGCCTCCGCCGAGTACTCGACGCCGTCCGCGCCGTAGATCTTCGTCGCGATAGCCTCGATCTTCTCCCGCAGCGAGGCGTCGTCCGGGTAGAGCAGCCGAAAGTCCGTCGGTTCGTCCACGGCCTCGGCCACCGCCTCGGCGAGCTCGGTCGCACCCCGTCCCCCGTCGGTGAAATGCGTCGACACCGCGCAGCGCGCCCCTTCCTCCTCGGCGATCTCGCGGATCACCTGGTACTCCGAGGGGTGGTCGGTAGGGAAGGCGTTGACCGCCACCACCGGGGTGACGCCGTGCACGCGGACGTTCTCGATCTGCTTGCGCAGGTTCGCCGCCCCGGCGGCCACGTCGTCCGGGTTCTCCGCGAGCAGCTCGTCCGGCAGCGGCCGGCCGGCCACGATCGTGTACTTGCCGGAGTGCGACTTGAGCGCCCGCACGGTGGCGACCAGCACCGCGGCGTCGGGCCGTTCACCTGAGACCCGGCACTTGATGTTGAAGAACCGCTCAGCCCCCATGTCGGCGCCGAACCCGGCCTCGGTGATGTGCACGTCGCCGGTACGCAGCCCGATGAGGTCCGCCGTCACCGACGAGTTGCCCGTGGCGATGTTGCCGAACGGGCCGCAGTGCACGAGCGCGGGGGTGTTCTCGTACGTCTGCAGCAAGTTCGGCTTGATCGCCTCGCGCAACAGGACCGTCATCGTCCCCGCGGCCTGCAGCTGCTCGGCGGTCACCGGCTCCCCGTCGCGCGTGTAGCCCACGACGATCCGCCCGAGCCGCTCGCGGAGGTCCCGCAGCGACGTCACGAGCGCCAGGGTGGCCATGACCTCGGACGCGGCGGTGATGTCGAAGCCGGTCTGCCGCGGCACGCCGTCGACCCGGCCGCCGAGGCCGACGACGAGGTTGCGCAACGCCCGGTCGTTGACGTCGAGTACCCGGCGCCAGGTGATGTTGTGCAGGTCGAGCCCGAGCGCGTTGCCCCGGTACAGGTGGTTGTCCACCATCGCGGCCAGCTGGTTGTGCGCCGCCGCGACCGCGTGCATGTCGCCGGTGAGGTGGAGGTTGAGCTTCTCCATCGGCACGACCTGGCTGTAGCCGCCGCCCGCCGCGCCGCCCTTGATGCCCAGGGCGGGGCCCATGGAGGCTTCCCTGACCGCGATGGTCGCCTTGCGGCCGAGCTGGGTCATGCCCTGCCCGAGCCCGACGGTGGTCGTGGTCTTGCCCTCCCCCAGCGGCGTCGGGGTGATGCCGGTCACCACGACGTACTTGGCCCGCGGGCGACTGGCGAGCTCGTCGATCGCGTCCAGACTGATCTTCATCACGTCGCGCCCGTACGGCTCCAGCAGGTGGCTGCCCAGGCCCATCTCGCCCGCGACGTCCTCGATCGGCTTGAGCGCGGCGCTCCGCGCGATCTCCAGGTTGCTCGGAACCGTCATCCTTGCCCTCCTCAGCCGCCGAGTGCTCGACATCCCGACCATCCACTCTCGCACCCGGGAGAATCTGTTCGCGAACCGTCCAGGGCAACGGGCACGCTGCCAGCGGAGCGTCCCTTACCCGGACACGTCCAGCCCGGCCTCGGCACGCAGGATGTCGGTCTTGTCGGTCCGCTCCCAGGTGAAATCGTGCTCGGTGCGCCCGAAGTGGCCGTACGCGGCGGTCCGCCGATAGATCGGCCGATGCAGGTCGAGGTACTGGCGGAAGGCCGCGGGACGCAGGTCGAAATGCTTCTCCACGAGAGCGGCGATCGCGGAGCGCGGGATCCTCTCCGTGCCGAACGTCTCGATCAGCGTCGACAGCGGCCGCGCGACCCCGATGGCGTACGCGAGCTGGAGCTCGAGCCGGTCCGCGACGCCGGCGGCCACGAGGTTCTTCGCGACGTACCGGGCCGCGTACGAGGCCGACCTGTCGACCTTGGAGGGGTCCTTGCCGGAGAACGCGCCGCCCCCGTGGCGCGCCATCCCCCCGTAGGTGTCGACGATGATCTTGCGACCGGTGAGACCGGAGTCGCCCACCGGCCCTCCGATGACGAAACGGCCGGTCGGGTTGACGAAGAAGCTGTCCCGCAGCGTCCGCGGGTCGTAGAGATCCGTGGGGAGCACCGGAACGACCACGTGCTCCCACAGCGCGTCGGCCAGCTTGTCCTCCACACCCTCCTCGTGCTGGGTGGAGATCAACACCTTCTCGACCGCGACCGGTACCCAGTCGCGGTAACGCACGGTCACCTGCGACTTGCCATCCGGGCGCAGGTACGGCATGACCCCGCTCCTGCGCATATCGGCCATCCGGTGAGCCAGTCGATGGGCGAGCGCGACCGGCGCCGGCATCAGCTCCGGCGTCTCGCGCGTCGCGTAGCCGAACATCATCCCCTGATCGCCCGCTCCAACGCGGTCGTAGTCGTTGGTCACGTCTCCGTGTCCCTGGTGCTCCCGCCACTCCTGCGCGGCGTCGACCCCTCGAGCGATGTCGGGCGACTGCTTGTCCAAGGCGGTGAGGACGGCGCAGCACTTCCCGTCGAAACCGTAGACGCCGTCGTTGTAGCCGATCTCGCAGATCGTGTCGCGGGCGATCTGGGCGAAGTCGAGCACCGCGCTCGTCGTGATCTCCCCGGCCACGAGAACCAGACCGGTCGTGAGGAGGGTCTCACAGGCGACCCGCGAGCAGGGGTCCTCCCGCAGGGCGGCGTCCACGACCGCGTCGGAGATCTGGTCCGCGATCTTGTCCGGATGCCCCTCGGTGACCGACTCCGAGGTGAACAGGAAGTCGTCGTCTTCGTGCCTGCCCATCAGGGTGCTCCCTTCTCCGCCCGCCCCACGCCGGCGCCCTCGATGCCTGTTCCTGAACTTCGTCGGCGTCGGCCCGGTGCCCTGCCGTGAGGACCGCCCTTCGCCGCTCCGTCGCCCGCGCCGCCTCGGCCGATCTCACGCCGTACGCTCGAGGTGCCCGCGACCATCGCGCGCAGCTTGGCGCGCGCGATGGCGGGCGGGAGGTGACGCAGGCCGCAGTCGGGGTTGATCACCAGCCGCTCGGCGGGAATCACCGCCAGCGCCCGCCTGACCCGGTCGGCGACGACGTCGGCGGTTTCCACGCCCTCGCTCTTCACGTCGATCACCCCGAGTCCGAGGGCCCGGTCCCAGGGGTAGCGGCGGAACAGCTTGAGGTCGTCGTAGCCCTTGCGCGCGAACTCCAGCACGAGCTGATCCACCCGAGCGTCCAAGACCGCGGGGAAGAGGAAGTCGTAGTGCCCCTCCCAGGAGGGCCGGGCGTAGCGGTTGCCGTAGCAGACGTGCAGTGCCCAGGTCGCGTCCACGTCACGGGTCACGATGTTGACGGCCTCGACGGCGAGCGCGATCTGCTCCGGGTACCCGGCGAGGAAAGGCTCGTCGATCTGCAGCAGCCGCGCCCCCGCCCTCGCGAGCTGTCTCGCCTCGGCGTTCAGGACCGCGGCGAGGGCCCTGACCAGGTCGGCCCTGTCGGAGTAGGCCTCGTTCCCGATCCTCCTGGACAGCGAGAAGGGCCCGGTGAAGGAGAACTTGATCGGCCGGTCGGTGCTCTCACGGGTGAAGCGGTAATCGGCGGCCAACCCCAGGGGCATGTCCTCGCTCTCGGGGAGCGGACTGCTGACCACCGCGTCGTAGTAGTCGTAGTAGTACGACTTCGCCCCCCGGGGGATACCGAGGCCGGGGATCTTCACGAGCAGGTAGTCGATGTCGTTGTCGCGCCGGAGCTCGCCGTCGGAGACGATATCGATCCCCGCGCGCTCCTGATCCTTGACGGCCGCCTTGATCGCGACGTCGTGGATCTCCCGCAGGTAGTCGCCGCTGATGCGCCGCTGGTGGTAGTCCGTCTTGAGGCGCTCCAGCCACTCGGGCACGGAGTACGAGCCGACCACAGTGGTCGGCAGCAGCGGCACGCCAGAGGCCTTCAACCGGCGCGGAGACATACGGTTCCCGTCACTCTCGCACCTGGGCGGTCAGGGTCACGATGTTGGACGCCGTCCGGTGCGCGAACGGCGCGCAGCGGACGTCGAAACCCCGCCTGGTCCCGATGTTCTCCAGGAGCGGGCCGTTGACCCAGTTGACCACGGACCCGTCGTACTTCCCCGGTCCACGGAACCCCGTCTGGTACTGGTGGAGGTCGGTGACGAACAGGTCATGGCACTGGAGTCGGCCGTAGGGATGCAGCAGCGGGAGGGTGTCGTCGAAGCTCGCCACCGCCCCGTTGTTCACGTGCATCCGTACGTCGCCGTCGGCCTCGAGCAGAGGTCGCAGCGCCTCGCCCGTCACCCGAGGGGCTACCTCGTACAGGTCGAGGCCCTCCAGCGGGACGTACCGCTCCTCCAGGCGCAGCGCCAGCCAGGCCTGCCGCCAGAAGCGGACGGCAGCCCCCACCGCCGGGAACCTGTCGGGCAGGGCCTCGCTCATCAGCTCGGGTCCGAGCCTGAGCAGCTTCGCGACAAGCCCGGGGACCTCGTGGGACTGGACCGACACCTGCTCCGCGATCTCTTGGGCGGCCGTGGGAGAAAGGTAGGCCCGCACGTCGATTCGGTACGCCCGCCCGCCGATGTAGGCGATCTCGTCGCTCGGCAGGTTGTCGTAGACGTTGGAGATGTAGACGAGGAACGCCTTGTACCGCAGGAACCCCAGCGACGTGGTCGGCCGGGTCGCGTCGAGCACCAGCGAGCTGACGTGGGCGGCGTGGTGGGCGACCGCGGTCTGCGCCTTGCTGAGGACGTGCGGTGAGTAGTCGCCCATGAGGTAGTGCAGGCGCCGGTAGTAGTCGGCGCCGTGCGCGCGGTCGAGGGCGACGAACTCGTCCAGCCATGTCCTGGCCTGGTTGCCGTTGCCGACGCCGAGCTCCACCACGTAGAGCTCGGCCGGCAGCGCGTCACGGGCCGCCAGGTCGTCCCAGACCCGGAACAGGTCGAGGATGAGCTCGCGTACGGCGTCCCTGTTCCTGGCGTCGCTCTCGCCGCCGGGCAGCGCCTGTTCGTACCGCTGGCCGGTCGCCTCCTCCCACAGCGACAGCGCCTGCCAGTACAGGGCGTTGAACCCCCAGACGCAGCTGTCCACGCCCGGCCGCCACGTCTCCAGGTAGCGCCGCCCGAGGGCGTCGGGACTCTGGTTCCCCCGCAACACCTCCTGGGTCACGGCCTTGATGTCCACCTCCCCGCAGCGCCGAAGGTCGACGGCGACCTCCACCCCGTCCTCATGACCCGCCGCGTCCGTGCCGAGTTCCGGGGCCGCGCCGGGCGCGAGGATGCGGCGCAGGTCGATGACCGCACGGAAGTTGTTCTTGTACTGAATCCAGTCGCACACCACACGGAGGCGGGAAAGGTCGACGGCGTCCTCGCAAGGGTCCTCGCAGAGGGCCTGGACCACCGGCCCCAGCGAGGCGGTCACGTCCATCGGCTGGGATCCGCGCAGCCGCTTGGTAGGACGGACGTCAACGTGCACGGCTGCTCCCTCCGGCCGTGACGGCCTCGCCGGCCTCTCCCGCGCCTCCGGCGGCTTCGACCCGGGCGCGCCGGAGGATCTCGGGGACGGCCGTCTCGTGGCCGAACGACATCACGTGGATACCCGCGACGCCCGGGATCGCCTTCAGGCGCTCGATGGTCTCGACGCAGACGCGCATGCCCTCCTCGGCGACACGGTCGGCGGGCACGCCGCGGAGGCGACGGGCGACGCTGTCGGGGACGTACAGACCCGCGACCTTGGTGCTCATGTGGTCCAGCGCCCGAAGCGAACGGATCGGGCCCACCCCGGCGAGGATTCCGCAGCGTTCGTGCAGCCCGAGGTCGCGGACCTCGGCCATCCAGCGCTCGAACGCGTCCACGTCGAAGACGAACTGGGTCTGGGCGAACCGCGCCCCCGCCGCGACCTTCTTGGCCAGGCGCCGGGCACGGAAATGTACGGGCGGGGCGAACGGGTTCTCGACGGCGCCGACGAACACTTGCGGCGGTGGCCGGAGTCGGCTCCCCGACAGCAGCCTGCCCTGGTCCCGCATCGTGCGCGCCGCCCACACCAGCTGAACGCTGTCGAGGTCGAAGACCGGCTTCGCCCCAGGGTGGTCGCCGAACCGTGGATGGTCACCGGTGAGCAGCAGCGCGTTGGGGATGCCGAGGGCCGCGGCGGACAGCAGGTCGGACTGGAGTGCCAGCCTGTTCCTGTCGCGGCAGGTGAGCTGCATGACCGGCTCGACGCCCACCTCCAGCGCCAGCAGGCTGCCGGCCCAGCTTGACAGGCGCACGAACGCGCTCTGGTTGTCGGTGACGTTCGCGGCGTCCACCCACCCGCGGAGCGCCGCGGCCTTGCGGCGGATCACCTCGGCGTCCGAGCCGCGCGGGGGGCCGATCTCCGCGGTCACGACGAACCGTCCGGAGTCGAGGGCGGCGCGGAGCCGACCTGGCCCAGATGATCGCCCGGCACCGCCCGAGCCGTTACCGGGGGACCGCCCGTCGACCTCGTCCGGCACCAGCGTCATCGCGCCGCGACCTCGTCGTCGCGGAGGATGCTCGGAGGCGCCGCGAGGCCGCCGTCATCCGTCCACAGGCCCTCGTCCCTGCCCTGCCAGTAGTTCACCCAGGAACTCTGGCCCCACTGCCGGTGATCGATGGGACGCTGCAGCAGTGCCAGGTCGCCCGCGTGCCCTTCCGCCTCGGCGCGCTCGTAGGCGACCAGCCACACGCAGCGCATCTCCGGGTAGACCTCGCACGCCCCCGACTGCGACACGCCCCCACACGGTCCGTTGCGCAGCTGCTTCGGGCAGCTCATCGGACACGCGTATCCCGTCGCGGGCAGAGCGCACTGACCGCACATCTCGCAGCCGAACGCGGCGCCTTTGACGCCTTCCTCGGCTCTGGTAAAGATCTTGTACAGCCAAGGGGTCGCCTCGAGTCGCGCGGCCAGCTTCGCGTACAGCGCATTGGGCTCGAGAAAGCGATGCAGGCGGTACATCGCGCGGGCGGACAAGGACGGCGTCCTCGGCCGCGGCCACGCCTGGCCGCCGGCGTCCTTGGCCCCCGGCTCGTCCGACCTCTGACGCCCGCGCTTCTTCACCGTCGACCCTCAGGAACGCGGGCCGGTCCGTCGGGGACGCTGAGGAACGACGAGCCGCGCAGGCGCGCGACGGTCTCGCGGAGCTGTCGGACCTCGCTGGTCAGCGCGTCGATGGTCTCCGTCTCGGCCCGGCTGCTCCTGCGCGCAGCCACCTCGCGCAAGAGCTCGACCTCCCGGGACAGCCCGTCCATGCCGTCCATGCCCGCCGCCTCCGCACCGCCCGCCGGCGATCCGCAGTAAGGACACCTTGGCGCGCCGTTGCTCATGCTGTTCATGCCAACCCACTTCGACGACGTCCATTGGGGACCGAACGAGACCGAACGAACGATCTGTCTCTCATCCTCCGCGACGGGCCGTCCGTGGTCATCGGGCCGGCCCACGAAGTTCGACGGACGTTCTTTGTGTTCGCGCCACAATTGGCCACGTCACAAACGCCGAAGGGCAACGGCTCAGAAAGCGAGTCGGATTATGGCGTCATTCAATCGAAACTGTCACCGGCCTGCTCTGCCACGTCCATCCCGGACAGACCGAGGAGAAACGCCCGACCGGTCCGCCGGCCGCTATCACCAAGAGGTCGTCCTCGCTCGTGACCGCCCGCACAGGCCCGGCCACCGAGCCTGCCGACTTTTCGAGGACCTCGGCGGGAACGCGGGCGCCATCGGCGATGAACTTCTTCACCTCGGCCTTCGTCCACGACGCCTCCCGGAGGATGTCCCGATGCTCCTTGGCGAACGCGACCAGCTGCGGGGCGTTCCTCCGGCCCTCGACGCCGCTGCCGACCGCCGCGCTCGCGACGGTATACGCCACCGCGGAAAGGATGGCCTCGGGGCTGCTGTCCTGCACACTGACCTGGCGCGGCGCCTCACAGCCCAGCATCGTGACCGCGCTCTGACCGGCGGTCATGCCGCGCTCGACATGCAGCGGCTCCCACGGAGAGTCCTCCTCGTCCTCCGCGATGCAGTACGAGTACTTTCCGGGATGGCCCAACGTCGCACGATCCAAGACACCCGGCACGGCTTTCGCCACATTCTGGAGAATCAGCCGCAACGCCCTACCAATGGTGGCGTTGGCCCTTACGCCATGGCCGAAGACGTTGCCTCTCGCGTTCATTCCGATGCGCTCGCGAATCGGGCCACTCACGATCGCCAACGGCGCCGCTCCCTTCGTACTGCACGCCACGCCGTACAGCGCGAAGCGATCGGCCAGCATCGCCTCGACCGCCGCGAGCACCACCGGGCCGTACTCCGGGCGGCATCCGGCCAGCACCGCGTTCGCGGCGACGTGACCGACCGTCGCCTCGACGTCGCCCGGCGGGACCGTCCCGACCACCGTGTCCGACGTCCTGCCCATGGCGGCCACCATCGCCGCCACGTTCTCAGCCGTCGGAGGCAGCACGGGCAATCCGTCGCAGAGATCCGACGCGAGGTATTCCTCCACAATCGCCGCCGCGTCAGTGCGCCGCGCGTCGCTCGCTCCGTCCACGGTCGGATCACCGTCACTTTCATGATCGCGAACACTTTTCCACCCCACGGCGCTGAAAAGTGTTCGCGATCACGGGAGGGGCCACCAGATGCACCGAGAGAGGGGGCGCGGTGTCAGGGGGCGCGGGCCTGGATCTGGCGCTGCCCGTGGCGCCCGTACTCGAGCGAAGGGGAGCCGTAGCACACCATGGACACGATCCCCGCGCCGCCGGCCGCCACGATGGTGACGTCGTCCGCCGACCCGAAGAGGGGCACCCAGTCGTCCGGCTGATAGCCGTCGCGCTCGCGCAGGTGGGGGAGGCTGTCGGCACGGCCGGGCGGCTGGCCGGCTTCGAGGTCCACGGCGGGCCGGCCCGCGCGTTCGTACAGGAAGTCGCGAACGTCGGACTTGCTCCAACCGGCCTCCGCGACGGCGGCGCGATGGTCGGGGCCGAGGAGCACGAAAGCCTCGGACCGGCCCGTCATGCCGAAGCTCGCCAGCGTGCTCATGACGTCAGCGATGCGGGTGAGCGCGACCTCGGGATACTTGGGGCTGGCGACCGCGCTCACGTAACGGGGCGCCTCCGAGCCCATGACCGTGACCGTGCTGTCCTCCGGTGAATATCCCGACGAGACGTGCAGCGGCTCCCAGGGGCTGCCCTCCTCGTCCTCGCCGACCGTGTAGGTGTACTTGCCGGCGTGGCCGAAGCAGGAGTGGTCGGTCACCCCGGGCACCGAGTTGCCGACGTTGATCAACAGCAGCCTGATCGCCCGCCCGATCGTGGCGTTCGCGCGGGTGCCCGGGCCCAACACGTTCTTGCCGCAGTTCAGCACGATCCGCTGACGGATGGGCCCATTGACGACGACGAGTGGAGCGTTCCCCTTCGTGCTCGTCGCCAGATGGTCGAGGTGGAAACTCGACTCGAGCATGACCTCCACGGCGGCCAGGACCACCGGCATGTACTCCGGCAGGCAGCCCGCCATCGTCGCGTTGACCGCGACATCACGCACGGCCGCTTCCTCGTACGTCGGAGGAAGCAGACCCACGGCCTCGTCCGCGTCCCTGCCGGAGGCGGCGATCATGGCCTCGGCGCGTTCCACGCTCGGTGGGACGACAGGAAGCCCGTCTGTCGCGCCCTGTTCGATGTAGCCGTCCACCATGGAGATGAAGTCACTCAAAGAGCCAGCAGCCATCCGCCTGTCGCTCCTTCTCCGCCTCTTGACCCCCCGTCGCGAGGCCGCGGGCGGGTCTTTACGCCCGGTGTCCTACTCGGCCCCGGTCGCGATCGACACCACCTGCGGCAGCGCCTCCTCGGCACGGGCCCACAGGCCGTCGTCGTCCAGCGACCCCAGCGGATGCTTGACCACCGCGAACCTGAACCCCTCGGCACCGCGCATCGTGGCGAGCTGCGCGGCGCCATGGCTGAACGGCTCCGTGCAGACGGCCACCCCGGGGATGCCGTGCCGCTCGATCTCTATCGCGTCGTGCAAACTGCACGCACTGCAGGAGCCTCAGTCACCGATGCCCGTCACGATCAGACGCGAGCGGGCCGCCAATCCCGCGATCAGTTCCGCCGGCGCCGGCTTCGACAGTGCCTCCTTGCCCATGGGTGCCAGCTCGCCTATCCCGTGCCGCTCCTTCAGCAACGTCCCGAGAAAGTCGAGAAAACGCGCGGCGTTCGGCTTGTAGTTGTCGAGCAGACCGACGGTGACACCCCGCAGGGAGTCCAGCCGAGGAGCGGACGTGACAGCGACCGCCTTCTTCGGCTTCGGACTGAAAAGCTCCTCATCCCATACCATGAGTTATCCTTCGGGTTTTCCTCAACCATTCCCACAGCCGCAGCTGCCTACTCGTCCGGATATGTCAGGTCGATGGAGTGCTCCGGCACCCCGAGAGCCTGCTGGAAGAACCTGCGCATCAGGTCCTTCGGCACCAGGCAGTCCGGGCATGCCTCGGATGTCGCGGAGATGCGGACGCCGACCCGCCCGCCGCCCTCGTCGACCTCGACCACGTAGCCGTCCGCGCCCAAGGATGACCGCAGCTCCCGCAGACCCGCCTCGTCGACCATCGTCAGCTCCCTACCTCTCCGTGGCGGTCCCATCGCCAGGAGACCTCAACCCTCAACCCATGCCGTCACCACTCTCGTGGATGACGACACCGCGGATGTTCTTCCCCTCCCGCATGTCGCGATAGCCGTCGTTGACCTGGTCGAGCCGGTACCGCCGGGTAATCAGCTCATCGAGCTTGAGGTCACCGGATCGGTACAGACCCAGAAGCCTCGGGATGTCGTAGAGCGGGTTCGCCGCGCCGAAAAGAGCGCCCTGGACCCGCTTCTGCCAACCGGTCAGGGGACCGCCCGGCAGCTGTACGACCATCTCGCCCCGACTGCCGACCCCGGTGACGGTCACCTGGCTCGTCTTGCCGACGATGTCCACCCCGCGCCGCACGACCTCCGCGTTCATCTCGCCCACGGTCAGGATCGCGTGATCGGCGAGCTGTCCACGGGTGAGCTCGACGACCAGCTCGTGAGCCTCGTCGGGGTCGGACGTGGCGTGCGTGGCACCGAACTTCTGCGCCGACTCCAGCTTGAACGCCACCGGATCGACCGCGACGATGTTCTTCGCGCCCGCGTAGCTCGCTCCCTGAACGGCGTTGATGCCGACGCCCCCGACACCGAAGACCACGACGGTGTCGCCGGGCCGCACGCCCGCCGCGTAGACGGCGGAGCCCCACCCCGTCGTCACGCCGCAGCCGACCAGGGCAGCCACGTCGAACGGGATGTCCTCGCCCACCTTCACGCACGACCACTCGGAGAGCACGGCATACCGCGAGAACGTCCCGAGCACACAGAAGGCACCCAGATCCCGATCGCCTTCATGGAAGCGGTACGTGCCGTCGGTCAGACAGCCCACGGCGGCGTTCAGCCCCGCGTCGCACATGTTCTGATGGCCGGTCGAGCAGTAACGGCAGGTCCCGCAGACAGGGACGAACGAGCACACGATGTGGTCGCCCACCCCCACCCGCGTGACACCCGGACCGACCGCCTCGACAACGCCGGCACCCTCGTGCCCGCCGACCATGGGCAGCCGGACCGGCGCGGCCCCGGTCCGCGCGTGCTCGTCGGAGTGGCACAGGCCGGCGGCCGCGAACCGAACGAGCACCTCCCGTGCCTTCGGCGGATCGAGGGACAGCTCGGTCACGTCCCACTGGCCAGGTCGGTGCAGGACCGCCGCCCGAGTCTTCACGTCGCCACTCCCCAATCTGCGGATCCCGCCGCGGTTCCCGCTGCTCGGGCCGCGGCACGGTCGCTCGAGACCTCCTCCACGGGGATCGCGGTCCCCGACCACTCACCGAAGACCCGCACGACCATCGAGATGGCCGCGTTCTTGGCCCCGGCGACGACGATCGGCACGTGCCGGGGCGAGGGGAGAATGGGCGAGAAATCGTCCGCGTCGACGTCCGACGGCTCGCCGGCGTCCGTACCGGTCGCTTTCTTGTGCTGTGCGGCCTTACCGGCCCGTTCGAGGGCGGTGAAGGTGCATCCGCAGTGCTCCATGAACCAGGCCTGGACGTCGGCCTTGGCGTACCCGGCGCCGGCGAGAAGCTGGGCATGCTCGGGGCTCAGGACCACCGCACACGAGGTGTCCCGGAAGATCAGCGCGCCCGTGCGCGAGATCGTGTCAGCGAAGTCCCACAGAACCTGCTCGGCGTCGTGGGTGTGCCGGTTGTCGACGAACTCACAGGTACGGGTCAGCGTCGCCGACACCGCGCTCGAGCCCGACGGCTGCCCCCCGTCCACGCACAGCGGCTCCCACGGACTCTCCTCCTCGTTCTCGGCGACACAGACCGACCAACGCCCAGGGAGACCCTGTGTGGCCTGCTCGAAGACGTGCGGACGGACGCCGAAGGCGTTGCGGACGATGAGCCCGACGGCGCGGGCGACGGTGGCGTTCGCCCGGAACCCCGGCCCGAACACCCCGCCGCGGCTGTTGAACCCGAGGCCGGCGCGGATCGGACCGTTCACCACGATGAGCGGCGACGGGCCGCTGGTACTCTGCCACCCACCTCCCTCCGCCGCCCGCTCGCGCATCAGCGCCTCGAACGCGGCCAACACCACAGGGAAGTACTCGGGCCGACAGCCCGCCATCGCGGCGTTGATGGCCGCCAGCTCGACCGTGCACTCGCCGTTCAGATGTGTGAGACGGCCGATGACCTCGTCGGGAGCGCGGCTCGTGCGACCCAGGAAGCGGTCGACGAGCGGCTGTGAGGCGGGGGCGAGCGGCAGCCCGTCCGACCAGTCCTGCTCGTAGCAGTATTCGATCACTCGCTGGGCGGCGTCCGGGTCGAGGTCGGAAGCCTCCGCCATCAGGCAGCCCCTCGCTGCTCCACGGCGACCATGAGGGATACGACGTCGGGCAGGGCACGCCCGGCACGCTCGCGCACCTCGTCCGGGGTGAGCACGGCGACCGGGTGTGGCGTCGTAGCGTAGCGGTAGCCTGGCGCGCCCTGGACGCGGGCCATCGCGTCGCTGGTCGCCGTGAAGGCATCGCTGCAGACCACCGCGCTGGGGATGCCGCGCCCTTCGAAGAGCAGACCGTCCGCGACCGCCGCCGCGCTGCACGACCCGCAGTCGCCCACACCCGTGACGACGACATCACACTGGCCAGCCATCTCCTCGACGACCTCGTCGGGGGCGGGGGCGGTGATCGGGCCCGTCTTCCTCCGGGTCACCACGTCCGCGGCGCCCTCGCGGTCCACCAGCAGCCGACCCAGCTCCTCGAGAAAGAGATCGGCGTTCCGTTTGGTGTTGACCAGCAGCCCCACCGTCGCTCCGCGAAGGTCCGGGCGCCGCGACGCCTGCACCGCCCGCTTGCTGCTGACCTTTCCCGTTGGATCCAGAACCGCGTTCGCCATCTCGGGCTTCTCCTTACCTAGAGCGCCCATCCGTACGGACGATCCGTTGGACCCCCACCAGTATTCGACTTTAATATGACGACCGTCAAGACTTGAGACCTGGTTTTAGGGGCTGCGGGGTACTCGTTTCAAGCTCTCAGCTCACCTGGGGAAGCACCTCGCGGCCGAGCAGGCGGATGTGCTCCAGGTCGGCGACGTCGTAGATGTGAAAGTAGACGGTGTCGATGCCCAGTGAGGAAAGCTTGCCGAGGTGGCCGACCACGTCCTCTGGCACGCCGACCACGCCCTGGCGCAGGAGCCTGGCGGCTGGTTCCCCGACCGCGGTGGCGCGCCGCTCGGCCTCGGCCCGTGTCGCGCCAAGGCAGACCGGGAGCAGGGTCGACAGTCTGACGGTGGCGGGGTCCCGCCCGACCTCCGCGCAGATACGAAGGAAGCCCGCGATGTGCTTCCCCCGATCTTCGCCGAAGGCCGCGTTGAACTCATCGGCGAACCGGGCGGCGAGCGTGGGTGTCCGACGCGGGCCCGAGCCCCCGATGACCAGCGGCGGGCGGGGCTGCTGGGCGGGCCTCGGGAAGTTGGCGCACCCGTCGATGCGGTAGTGCTCGCCCTCGAAGGTGAAACGCTCGCCCGGAGACGTCGCCCACAGCCCCGAGATGACGGCCAGCTGCTCCTCGAGGCGGTCGAAGCGCTCACCCGTGGGCGGAAAGGGCATGCCGAAGGACTCGTGCTCGCGCGCATACCAGCCCGCGCCGATGCCGAGCTCGACGCGTCCGCCGCTCATCGCGTCGACTGTGGCGACGCTCACGGCGAGCGGGCCGGGGTGCCGGAAGGTCGCGGCGGTCACCAAGGTGCCGAGCCGCACCCGTGTGGTCTCTCTCGCCAGCCCGGCGAGCGTCGTCCAGGAGTCGGTCGGCAGGTAGGAGGTGTCCGCGGCGTCGACACCAAGATAGTGGTCGGAGCGGAAGAAGGCGTCGAAGCCGGCCTCCTCGGTGGCCCGCGCCAGGGCCAGGACCTGCTCGTAGGTCGCCCCGTGGCGCGGCTCCATCAGTACCCGTAGCCTCATGCTGGACTCCTCGTCGTCGCTGGCGGGTAGCCGGTCGCCGACCGCCATGCCGTTACTCGGTGGCGCTTAGCGCGCGCTGGTGGTGGCCCGGGTGGGCTCGTGGTCTTCCTCCTGCCCCGCAGGAAAATGACACGCCACGGCATGGTCGTCCCCGAGGATGCGCAGCGGCGGCTCCTCGACCGCGCAGCGCTCCTGCGCGCGGGGGCAACGGGTGCGAAATCGGCACCCGCTCGGCGGGTCGATCGGGGAGGGGGGCTCCCCACTGATCGCCCCCTCCGCTCTCGCCCTCGACGAGGTGGGGTCGGGATCGGGGATGGAGGCGAGGAGCGCCAGCGTGTAGGGGTGCAGGGGTCCCCGGTAGAGAGACTCGGCGGGACCGATCTCGCAGAGCTTGCCGAGGTACATGACCGCGACCCGGTCGCTCACCTGCTTGACGAGCGTGAGGTCGTGCGCGATGAACAGGTAGGCGAGACCGAGTTCGGTACGTAGCTCCTCGAAGAGGTTGAGCACCTGCGCCTGGATCAGGACGTCGAGCGACGAGACCGGCTCGTCGCAGACGATGAGGTCCGGGCCGAGGGTGAGCGCGCGGGCGATGGCGACCCGTTGGCACTGGCCACCCGAGAGCGCCCGAGGCCGGCGGCTGCCGTAGGTGCGCGGGTCGAGGCCGACGAGGTCGAGCACCGTGTCCACCCGGCGCCGGCGTTCCGCCCTGCTACCCACCTTGTAGGCGACAAGCGGCTCCTCGACGATCTGCGACACCCGCCACTTCGGGTTGAGCGAACCGAACGGGTCCTGAAAGACCATCTGCATGTGACGACGGGCCTCGAGGAGCTGACGCCGGCCCAGTTTGACGAGGTCCTTTCCACGGAAGAACACCTCACCCGACTTCGGCTTCGGAGCCTGCAACAACGACCTCGCCAGCGTCGACTTCCCGGAGCCCGTCTCGCCGACGACGCCCACGGTCTCGCCGGACCGTACGTCGAAGGACACGTCGGAGACGGCCTGCACGACGCCGCCCTTGACGCCTCCGCTGCCGCGGACGACGAACTCCTGCACGACGTGCCGGGCTTCGAGCAAGGCCTCGCCCCGCAGCGCCGGGTGAGCGGCGGCGCCTCGCTCTTTGTCGGGCTCTCTCTCGCCCCGCTCGTTCTCGTTGGACGCTCTAGGCTTCACTGCGGCTCTCCGTCTTCGCAGGGGTACCAGCAAGCCCACCAGTGGGCTGGTTCGTGCTCTTCGAAGGGCGGGGACGCCTCCTGACAGGTGTCGCGTGCGCTCGGGCAGCGGGGGGCGAACGGGCAGCCGACCGCGAGCGTCGTGAGGTCGGGAGGCCGACCGTGGACGACGGGGAGGGGGGAATGCGGGGGCCGCTCGATCCGTGGAACCGCTTCGAGGAGGACCTTGGTATAGGGCATTCGGACGTGCGCGAAGAGCTGCCGTGTCGGCGCGCGTTCCACGGCCCGCCCGGCGTACATCACGACGATCTCGTCGGCGTAGCTGGCCGCCAGCCCGAGGTCGTGACTGATCATGATGAGACCCATGCCGAGTCGCCCCTGAAGCTCGAGGAGCAGGTCCATGATCTGCGCCTGCGTCGTGACGTCAAGCGCGGTGGTGGCTTCGTCGGCGATGAGCAGCCGCGGACGTGAGGCGAGCGCGATCGCGATCACCACGCGCTGCCGCATTCCTCCGGAGAGCTGATGGGGGTACTCAGCGAACCGCTGCTCGGGGGCGGGCAAGCGAACGAGCCGGAGCAGCTCGACGGCCCGCTCCTGTGCCGCTCGCCTGCCAGCGGCAGCAGCGGTACCAGCGGTACCAGCGGCACCAGCGGCACCAGCGGCACCAGCGGCACCAGCGGCACCAGCGGCACCAGCGGCACCAGCGGCACCAGCGGCACCAGCGGCACCAGCGGCACCGGTGGCACTGTGCGCGCGGATCGCCTCGGTGATCTGTGCCCCGACCCGCATGGTCGGGTTGAGTGAGCGGGCAGGGTCCTGAAACACCATCGCGAGGTCGGCTCCGCGGTGCCGCCGCATCTCCTTGTCGGACAGCCCGAGCAGCTCCTCGTCATCGAAGCGGGCGGAACCGGTGACCGAAGCGGTCTCCGGCAGCAGCCCCATCAAGGCGCGGGCGCCCACGGTCTTCCCCGACCCCGACTCGCCGACGATCGCGAGTGTCTGCCCGTCGAGGAGCTCGTAGCTGAGCCCGTTCACGGCCCACACCTGCCGGTCACGCAGGCGGAAGCGGACCCAGAGGTCACGAACCTTGAGCAGCGGCGCCGTGGGTGAGCCTGAGTAACCCCGACCCTCATCCGACAACGACATGGCACGGCTCCCCGACATCCCGAGGGTCGACTCGGCCGAAGGTTTCCGCGAACGGTTGATACTCACTGGACGTTCCACCGCGCACGCAGGCCGTCCCCGAGAAGGTTGAACGCGACGACGGCGACGAAAAGGAAGGCGCTGGGGAAGAGCACCAGCCTCGGACTGGCAGAGAGGCTCTGCTGCCCCTGGTAGATCATGTTGCCCCAACTCGGGTGCGGAGGTGGGATACCGAGGCCGAGAAAGCTGAGCGCGCCTTCGAGAACGATGATGATGCCCATCCCGAGCAGGCCGAACGTCAAGAGCTGGGGAGCGATGTTGGGGGCGATGTGGCGGAAAAGGACGCGCCGAGTCCTCGTTCCCGACAGCTTCGCCGCCACCATGAACGTCTGCTCGCGCAGCCGGAGCGTGGCGGCCCGGGAGACGCGGGCGTTCGCCGGCACGCTGAAGAATACGAGAGCGAAGATCGTGTGACTCTTGCTCGGCCCGAGGCCCTGGGCGATCGCCAGCGCGAGGACGAGGGAGGGGAAGGCGATCAGCACGTCGAAGACCCGCATGATGATCGGGTCGACCTTCCCTCCCCAGTAGGCGGCGAAGGCCCCGAGGGAGCCCCCGATCAGGAGGCCGATCACTTGCACGGCGAGCGCGATCTCGAGCGAGGCACGGCCGCCGTACAGCAGGCGCGACCATATGTCGTTGCCGACCGGGCCGGTCCCGAGAAAATGCCCCGGTGACAGTGGCGGGAGGTTGGCGTCGATGACGTTTCCGCCGATCGGCTTCGGTACGGGGTAGACGACCGGCCAGAGGAAGCACGCCCCGAAGACCAGGACCAGGACACCCGCTGGAACCGCGGTCTCCAGCGACCGCGTCCATCCGCGCGCGCGGCGCGCCGGCCTCGCGGCCGCCGCCTCCATCTCGAGACTCGACGGTATGCGGGCGTCAGGCGGAACGCTGGCCATAGCGAATCCTTGGATCCAAGACCGCGTACAGGATATCGGTGAGGAGGTTCGCGAGGACGACGATAAGGGCGAAGACGAGCACGATCGCCTCGACCACGACGACGTCGCGGTTGTCGATCGCCTGCAGGAGCTCCTGACCGATCCCGGGAAGCGCGAAGATCTGTTCGATGATGACCGTCGCTCCGATCAGCGTGCCGAGGTTCAGCCCGACGACGGTCAAGAGCCCGAAGAGCGAGTTGCGCAGCGCGTGGCGTACGAGTACACGCCACGGGCCGATTCCCTTCGCCTTCGCCGTCACCACGTAGTCCTCGCCCTGCATCTGCTCGAGGATGTCGCCGCGCAGCAGGCGAGTGTAGAAACAGAACAGCGGGAAACCGATCGCGACCGCTGGCAGCGTGAGAGACCGGATGTTCTCCGCGAGACCCTCGCTCGGAGGCACGAAGCCGATCGCCGGCAGGATCGGCAGGTAAACCGCGAACACGATGACGAGGACGAGCGCGAGCACGTAGTTCGCGATCGACAAGCCCATCGTGCTGACAGCCATGCTCAGCCGGTCCGCCAGGCCGCCGGGCTTGCGCGCCGCCACCACGGCGACGGGCACGGTGAAAGCGACGGAAACGACGAAAGCGTAGAGCACCAGCTCGAATGTCACGGGCAGGCGCTGGCCCAGGATGGTCGACACCGACTGACCGCTCGACAAGGAGGAACCGAGGTCGCCTGTCACCACGCCGTGGAGCCAGTCTCCGTAACGCACCAGGAACGGCTTGTTCAGACCGAGCTTGATCGCCAGCTGGTGCACTTGTTGCGGGGTGGCGTTGGCGCCGAGGAGCTGCCTGGCGGCGTTACCCGGCATCAGGTTCATCACCGTGAACGTGAGGAGCGTGACACCCCAGAGAACCGGGACCGCCGCCGCGAGACGTCTCCCGATGAGGCGGAGGCTCGGCGAGCGGGCCGCCCTCGCCACCCCGCGGATCAGCCGCTGGTCGCCGCGCAGGGCCGCGGGGGCGGGGGCGGACGTGCTCATCCCCGCCCCCGCCGCGGCCCCGACTTCGTATCGCTCACCTGGCTTCCTTCGGGATCCACACGCTGTCCCACATGACGGTGGGGTTCACGACGACCGCCGGGATCTTCGTCGTGAGCCCGGGACCGTGCGCCCCCTTGGTCACGACGTTGGCGGGGGCGAAGGCGAACAGGAACGGCGCGTAGGCGTGGTCGCTGATGTACTTGGCCGCCTGCGCGTACAGCTTGCCCCGCTTGTCCTTGTCCAGCGTCGCCGCGGCCCGCTGGAGGAGCTTGTCGAGCTTCGGGTCATGGATACCGCTGAACGGCGAGCTCGAGGAGAAGCGGAAGCCCACGCCGACGCCGGCCGCCGGATCCCAGGAGCCAGCGGTCTGCAGGCTCGCCTCCCAGTTGCCCTGAAACTCCTTGATGAGCTGCGCGAGGTCGTAGGAGTGGATGGTGGTCTTGATCCCCGCCTTGGACCACTGGCTCTGCAGAACCTTGTCGACCTGCTCGGCGATATAGTTCTTGATCGTGAAGAGATCCACCTGCAACCCGCCGAGCCGCTTGACGATCTGCTTCGCCTTGGCGAGGTCGTAGGTCCGGTACCCGGGCACCTTCGGCTTGAAGAACAGCCCGCCGGGCCCGGTGAACGACTGGGTCACCGGGTACAGGCCGTTGAACAGGTGGGTGCGGATCGCCTCGGTGTTCGTCGCGTAGTAGATCGCCTCCCGGGCCCGCTTGTTGTCGAACGGCGGGGCCTTGGTGTTGAGCTGGATGACATACGGCGACGTGGGCGGCTCCATCGTCACCGTCAGCCGGTCGTTCTTCTGGGCCTGCTGGATCAGCGGGGTGGTGTTCATGCCCTCGTAGGCTTGGGCTTGGCCGGCCAGCAGCGCCTGGTAGGCGGGCTGGTCACCGCCGATGGACTTGAACGTGAGCTTGTCGAGATAGGGGTGGCCCTTCTTCCAGTAGCCGTCGTAGCGCTTCAGCACGAGCTGCGAGCTCAACGTGTCGCTGACCACCTCGAAGGGGCCGGCACCCACCGGCTTGATCTTGAACTTCTTCTCCCCCATCTTCGCGAGCGCGGCCGGGGACGCGATCCAGTTCGCGTTCGAGTCGATGAACGCGTGGATGACTGCCGCGAACGGCCGCTTGAAGTGCAGTACGACCGTGTGGTCGTCGGGTGTGGTGATGCCCTGCGAGGCGAGCGGCGGCCACAGCCGCTTGGGGCTGCAGGTGCACGGGGACTTCAGGTCACGTTTGAAGTTCCACGCCACCGCCTTGGCATTGAACGCGGTGCCGTCCTGGAACTTCACGCCCTTACGGAGGGAGATGCTGACGGTCTTGCCGCCGTCGGAGAACTTGTAGCCGGTCGCGAGGTCGGGAACGATCTTGCCTCCCTCGCCGAGCTGGAACAGCTGACCGTAGATGGCGCTCATGTAGCTCTGGTTCGCGGCGCCGTTCGTGTTCGTGGCGGGATCGAGACCGGTGGGCCATGCGCCCGCGTATCCGGACCCCTCGAGGACTGTTATCTCGCCGCCGCGCTGTGGTCCGCTCGTCGCGTTGTTCGAGCCGCCGCTCCCGCTCGTCTTCGCGGCGCCCCCACCGCACGCGGCAAGAAGAACCGACGACACCACGAGAAGGAAGAGCATGGCCATGAGCGGCCTCGCCCGATGCCTCATGGGAATCCTCCATTCTGCCCCGGGGGTCGTGCCGCCGGGAAGGTATTCGACGCGAATGTCCCGCTCGCATGCCCGCGAGAAGGGCGTGAGACACGGTCGGCCACGAGTAACCTCCCGGAGCAGAGGTCTCAACCAAGACTCGTCCCATACCAACGGTCCACCGGACGCCCACCAGTATTCGACGCTCCCGTGACGACCGTCAAGTATCCAGGCTTGGTTCGTTCGGCCCTTCTCGGACCTGCTTCGGGTCCGGGACCGCGGGCGTGGTGCCGCCGCCATCCGATGCCGGTTCGCGCGGGCCCGCGCCCCCCTGGTGGAGCGGACTCAGGCGAACACGATCGTCTTGTTCTGGTGCACGATGACCCTGTCCTCCAGGTGCCACGACACGGCCCGCGCGAGCACCACCCGCTCGACGTACCGTCCCATGCGGCGCAGGTCGTCCGTGGAATGCCGATGATCGACACGGACCACGTCCTGCTCGATGATCGGCCCGGCGTCGAGCTCCTCCGTCACATAGTGGGCGGTCGCACCGATCAGCTTCACGCCACGCTCCGCCGCGGCGCCGTAGGGGTTCGCGCCCACAAACGCCGGCAGGAAACTGTGGTGAATGTTGATGACCTGGCTGGGGAACTCCTGGAGAAAGCTCCCGGACAGCACCCGCATGTACCGGGCCAACACGATGAGATCGACCTCCCCGACCAGCAGCTTCAGCTGCTCGGCCGCCGCGGCGGCCTTGTTCTCCTTGGCGACGGGGACGTGTCGGAAGTCGATCCCCCAGCCCCGCACCTTCTCCTCGAGGTCCGGGTGGTTCGAGATGACCATACGGACATCGGCGCGCAGCTCACCAGAACGCCAGCGCCAGAGGATCTCTTGGAGGGCGTGATCGGCCTTGGAAGCCAGGATCGCGACGCGCTTCCGCCTGCCGGCCTGAGCGAGCCGCCAGCTCATATCGAAGCTGGTGGCAAGCGCCGCGCATTCGTACTCCAGCTCGGTGAACTGTTCGGCGAGACCGGGCAGATAGAACTCGAGGCGAAGAAAGAATGTCCCGCCGAAGGGATCGGTGGAGTACTGCTGCGACTCCAGGATATTCGCTCCCCTACGGTACAGGAACTGAGAGACCTCGAACACGATCCCCGGCCGGTCCGGGCATCTGATCAACAGCCGACCGACGTCCCGGTAGCGGTCCTCGTCCCGTTCGCTGGACTTTGCCGCGGTCCTGGGTCCCTGAGCCGTGGGACTGTGGTCCATCCGGTCGCCTCCCGCGTACAAGTCGCCCGTAATCGGCGAGGTCGCCGGTTACATACTCCACACCAGTCGACACACGATGCTCTCCGCGTCAAGGATTCATTACGCCTGGTTCAGTGGACAACGTGACGCTCACAGTGTTTACGCCTGTCCGGTTGTGCCATCGCCACAAACCGCGTCGAAGATCGCCGCACGTAGACACGGGGCCGAGCGACAACTCGTCGGAGCTCTCCCGCTCGCACCGTCCGTACCGGCACTATCGGCACCTGCCGCGGCTCCGGCCGGCGACTCAGATCGCCCCGAGCAAGCGGTCGAGGGCGGCGGGATCGCCGCCTGGGGGTGTGAGGACAACTCCGTCGACCAGCGGTCGGGCCGTACGCAGGAGATCGATCGCCACGTCGAGTCCGACGCGGGCGCCGTCCTGTCCCGCCTGTTCCATCGTGGCCAGTGTGGCCTCGGGAATCCGCAGGTCGGGAACCTCATGAGCGAGATAGTCGGCCTCGGCGAAACTGCGCAGCGGGACGATGGACGCGAAGATGGGCACCCTCTCGTCGCCCAGCGCGTCGATCATTCTCCGGAGAGTATCGACGTCGTACACCGGCCGCGTGATGAGGAACTGTGTCCCGGCCTGGACCTTGCGGCGGGTCCGTGCGATCTCCGCCTCGACGTCCTGCGCACCAGGGTTGAAACGCGCCCCGATGTGGAAGGAGGTCTTGGTCGCGAGGGACAGCCCGTTGCAGTCGCGACCCTCGTTGAGGCCGACCAGCAGGTCGACAAGACCGATGGAGTCGACCTCCCAGATGCCGTCGGCGTTGGGGTAGTCGCCGAGGAGCGGAGGGTTGCCGGTCTCGCAGACCACGTTGACGACTCCGAGGGCGTGCGCGCCTAGGAGGTCCGCCTGCAGGGTCATGATGGTCTTGTCCCAGGTTGTCGCCGTCGCGATCGTCTCCACGCCGACCCGTTGTTGGAGGTGGAGAGCGAGGTTGATGGAGCCGAGCTGGGCCCTCGGAGTCTGTCGGGTGGTCACGCACACCAGGTCGATACCACGCTCGCGCAGCCCTGCCACCTGGTGGGTCGCCTCATCGGCGACGCCGCCGAGCGGCGGGACGATCTGCGCGGCGACCACGAACCTTCTGTCGGCCAGGCGCTCCGCCGCCGTCCCGCCGCTGCCCACCATGCCGCCCACCATGGGCGATGTGGGAGGCTGCTCCGCATGGGCCGCCGGCGGCCCGCTGCGGACGGGTACGCGCGTCAGCTCCGCCGTCGCGGCCCGAAGATGGGTGGGCGTCGTGCCGCAGCATCCCCCGATCAACGTCACACCCGCGTCGGCGAGCCGCCGCGCGTAGCGCGCGAAGTATGCCCCGTCGACGTTGTACTCGAACCGCCGGCCGTCGACCCGGCGCGGAAGTCCGGCGTTGGGCAGGGCGCTCACCGGCAGCGTGGTGTGTGTGCGCAGCGCCTCGACCACGGCGAGCGTTCTCTGTGGACCGAGCGTGCAGTTGGTGCCGAGCGCGGCGACGGGCAGCTCGCCGAGGGCCCTCGCCACCTCCAAAGGGCTTTCCCCCCCGAGGGTGTTGCCGTCGTCGGCGAAGGTCGCCTGGGCGACGACCGGCACATCGCTGATCTCTGTCGCCGCCCCTGCCGCCTCCACGAGCTCCTCGAGATAGCCGAAAGTCTCCAGGATCACCAGGTCGACCTCCGCGTCCACGAGGGCCTCGACCTGCTCGCGGACCGCCGCGACGCGGTGAGCCGCTTCGACGCGACGCCGCTGGTGTACCGTCACCGCCGGCGATACCGAGCCGGCGACGAACACCGCCCGGTCCGCCGTCCGTTTCGCCTCATGAGCGACGCGGACGCCCGCGGCGTTGATGTCCCTGACCATGTCGGCGTAGCCGTGGGCGGCGAGCCGCAGCCGGCTCGCGCCGAACGTGTTGGTCTGGATGACGTCGACGCCCGCGCTGATGTAGCTCTCGTGGATCGTGCTGACCAGTGCGGGATCGGAGATGTTGAGCTCGGGCAGCGCCCGGTCGAGCGAGTTGCCCGCGGCGTGCAGCATCGTGCCCATGGCTCCGTCGCAGACGAGCATGCGACGGCCCAGTGCGTCGGTGAAACTGTTGCCCATAGTCATGACCCTTCCCCCAGGGCGTCCAGGATCTCGAGGGCGACCTGTGCCATCAGCCGGTCGCGGTAACGGTCGAAGGTGAGACCCGTGATCTCCTCGCTGCGCCTGACCCGGTAGGCGACGGTGTTGGGGTGCACATGCAGCCTCCGCGAGACCCGCTGTGGACTGTTGTTCTCGCGGAAGTACCACGACAGCGTCATCAGGTACTCAGAGTTGTGCTCGCGCTCGTAGGCGCTGAGCCTACCGAGCACCTCCTCCGCGAATCGCCGCAGCTCGCCGAGCTCGGGAACCTGCAGCAACAGGCGATGGATGCCGAGGTCCTCGAAGGCGACGGTCTGCCCCAGCCGGCCCAGGCGCCGAGCGGCGTCGACCGTACGCCGCGCCTCGGCGTAGGAGCGCGCGATCTCGCCGGGCTCACGGCAGGTGTCGCCGATACCGACCGTCATCACCGTACCGGGCAACTGCTCGGCCACCCGCGCCGCACACGCCTCGGCGAGCCGACGCGGCTCCAACAGGGGCGTACTCCTCCCGACGGGCTCGGGGACCACGACGACGACCTCCGAGTCGCGGACCGACGTGATCGTCTCGGGTTCGCGCGTGGCGAAGAAGCGCTCGACCGCGCTGACTCTCCGGTGACGCGAGCTATCGACGTCCCCAGTGTCGCGCTCAGGGCCGCCCTCGGCACCGTCCCCGGCACGGTTCTTGGGGCCCCCGAAGGCCACTGATAGCACGCGGTGGTCACGGCCCGAGTCGTATCCCAGGTGCCTGGCCCAGCGGTCCGCCTCGCCGTTCTCGCGGCCGCGCCCGAGCAGCAGGCCCTCGACCAGGTCGCTGCGCACCCGGCCGGCCGCCGCGGCCACGACACGCTCGCGGCTGAGAATCACCCCACAGATCGTGGCGGCATGCTCGCTGACCAGGAGGCTGATGTCGTCCGCCCGCCCCTCGCCGGTGTCGACGGCCATGAGATAGGCGGGGACCTCCTCCCCGACCAGGATCGGCGCCACCACGACGGACATGTTCTGGCTGGGGTCGGGGAGCCGCAGCGACCGCCGCGTCTGCGCGGTGGCGCTCAGCGCCCTGCTCAGCCGCGGGTTGAGGACGACGTCCCGGACGAAGTCGCCGGCGTCCTCGGCCGCCGCCCGAGGTGCGGCGGCGGCCCATACCTCCATCGTCCGGCTGACGACCGCCACTGTGGAGGAGGTTCGTTCCGCGAGCAACCGCGTGACTGTCGAGATCTCGGCGTTCTGCAGCGCGAGTCCGGACAGGTGCCGGTAGATGGTGACGAGCTCGCGAAGCACGCTGGTCTCGCGACTCACGGCGTTCTGGCCCGCGACCTCTTCGGCGGGCCCATCCGCTGCTGGCCGTCTGTCCGCCACACCCTCAACATAGCGGCGCGGCTCCCCCGGGAGCTTGTGGCGGACAACAAAACGGCTGGGTCCGGAGTTGTTGGACCCATGATGCTCGCGACGGGCCGGTCGCCGCATCGACGGCGCGGACCGAGGGATCCTTGCCGCGTGTGTTTCGGCGTACGGAATAAGTGACCGCGACGCCCAATCTTGGCGACGACCGTCAACGCGATATCTTCCGAGTGTCCGGTCGCGTGCGGGGAGTTCTTTGCCGCCGCGGCGATCCAGGCGGATGGATCGCAAGACGGAGGAGGAGCGCGTAGTGATGTCCGCGCCCACCTGGTAGAGCCGTCCCGGGTCATTACCGGGCCTCCCGATAGACTTGCACCATGGCGCAGCCGGGTATGACCTCACCCGGGCAGGGCGAGGAGGCGGGACTCGAGACCCGGGGGTCGCGGGCACAGACGCAGCACACGCTGCTGACCATCCTCGGTGACTATTGGTACGAGCGAGACGAGTACCTCCCCTCCGCGGCCCTCGTCGAACTCCTCGCCGAGTTCGACGTGACGGCGTTCAGCGCCCGCGCCGCGTTGACCAGGTTGACCCGTCGGGCGCTACTGCGCTGGGAGAAGCGCGGACGGCGTACCTTTTACGCGCTCACCGGCCGGGCGGCCGCCGTCCTTACCGAGGGCGGCCGCAGGATCGTTTCCTTCGGCGCGCACGATGCTCCTTGGGACGGTCAGTGGGCCTTCGTCGCGTTCTCTGTTCCGGAGTCCCGACGACCGATTCGACACATACTCAGAGAACGGCTGCGATGGCTCGGGTACGCGCCGCTCTACGACGCCCTGTGGGTCTCCCCACGGGACAGGTCCGCGGAGGTGCGTCGGGTCCTCGACGACCTCGACCTGCGAACCGCGACCCTGTTCACCGGCTCCATGCATACGGCCTCCCCCACCTGCGGAAGCCCGCTGGTCGCCTGGGATCTCGAGGAACTACGTCGCTACTACGAGACTTTCGCCGCCGAGTGGCGGCCGTGGGCGGAACGTACCCGCAGCGGCTCTGTCACACCGGCGCAGGCCCTTGTCGCCCGTACCGAGGTCATGGACAAGTGGCGTACCTTCCCCAGACTGGATCCCGAACTTCCCCGCACGCTCCTGCCCCAGGGGGGGCTCCGGACCGAGGCCAGGCAACTGTTCGTCGACATCTACGACGGACTCGGCCCGCTCGCCGAGCTGCGTGTACGTCAGCTTCTCACCCGCTACAACCCGCGACTCGCCGAGCTCGCCACGCACCATACGACCGGCCAACTGCTGCGGATCTGACGCGGAGTAGCAGAACACGCGCACGGCAACGGGAACTGCTGGACACGCGGTTCAGTTATCGCTGGGGCGTTCCCAACACAGAGAAATCCAACTCCGCTTCGGTGTTCTTGCGTAGGTCATCCGTTGATACTCCGGGCGCGAGCTCGCGTACCCGCAACGGTCCCCCCGTCACATCGAGGATTCCACAGTCGGAGTAGACCCGATCGACCACCGACTTCGCGGTGAGCGGCAGGCGGCACTCGCGGGCGATCTTCGGCCGCCCGTCCGCTGTGACGTGTCTGATCATCACCCAGAGCCGCCGCGCGCCGACCGCGATGTCCGCCGCACCGCCGACTCCGCCGATGCGGCCGGCGATGCTGTCCGACTCGTTCCGCCAACTCGCGATGTCTCCCGTGGCGCTCACCTCGTAGGCGCCGAGAACAGCGGCGTCGAGACGGCCACCGCGGATCATGGTGAACGACGTGACGCTGTCGAAGAAGGACCCGCCCGGGCTGATGCTCACCGCGCTCTTACCTGCGTGGACGAGGTCGTCATCGGGCTCGCCCTCCAGCGGCGTCACGCCGAGGATGCCGTTCTCGCTCTGCAGCACCACCTCGCGGTCCTTTGGGATTCTCCCGACAATGGCGGTGGGCAGGCCGATGCCGAGGTTGACGTACCAGCCCTCCCGCAGGTCCATCGCGACCCGTTCCGCCAGCTGCTCCTTACTCCACGGCATCTCGGTCCCCCTGCCCCCGGTGGGCTGCGGAGCCAACCTCGCCCGGGGTCACCGCGTCCACGAAGATCCCGGGCAGGTGGACCGACTCCGGATCCATCTCCCCCAGGGCACGTCGCCGCCGCACCTCCGCGATGGTCCAGCGTGCCGCCATGGCCATGGGGATGTTGAAGTTCCTCGACGCGAGCCGGAAGCGCAGGTTCCCCCATCTATCCGCCTCCTCGGCCCTGACGAGGGCGACGTCGGGCGCGATCGGCCGTTCGAGGACGAACTCACGCCCGTCGACCATGAGGGACCGCTTGCCCTCCGTGAAGGACGTGCCGACACCGGTCGGGCTGAGGATGCCGCCAAGGCCCGCGCCCGCGGCCCGCAGCCGCTCGGCGATCATGCCCTGCGGGGTCAGCTCGACCGTGACGTCGCCGGTGAGCAGCACCTCGCCGACCCCATCCGACGTCGGGCCCACAGGAAAGGAGCAGATGACCTTCCGCACGCATCCGTCGATGATCAGGCCCGCGAGTCCGGTGGTTCCACCGCCCGCGCCGTTGGCGACGACGACGAGGTCCCGGAGGCCTCGGTTCCTGAGCCCGTCCGTGAGCGGCACGGGCATGCCGGGCGTGCCGAAACCGCCGATGGCGATGGTCATCCCACTCTCGACCACGTCGAGTGCGGGATCCGCCTCCGCGAACTTGTTGATCACGGCGCGGTTACCCGCCGTCGAGACCGAAGAGGCGGGCGGCGTTCCGCCACAGGATCTTGGGCCGGACCTCTTCCCGGATGGGGAGGTCAGCGAACTCCCGGAGCCAGCGATCGGGGCTGATCATCGGGTAGTCCGAGCCGAAGAGGCACTTGTCCCGCAACAATGTGTCCGCGTAGTGCACCACGCTCTGCGGGAAGTATTTCGGCGCCCATCCAGACAGGTCGATGTAGACGTTCTCCTTGTGCCGCGCGACGGCGAGCATCTCGTTCTCCCACGGCCATGACGGATGGGCGCCGATGATCCTCAGGTCAGGGAAGTCGGCCGCGACGTCGTCGACGTAGGGAATGGGCCTCGCGTATTTCAGCTTCAGCCCGCCGCCGCCCGGCTTGCCCTGCTCCACGGCGGTCGTCCCGGTGTGCAGGGTGACAACGAGCCCGAGCCCCTGACACGCCTCATAGATCGGGTACACCCGCCGGTCGTTCGGCTCGAACTCCTGCGCGATCGACTGGAACTTCACACCGCGCAGCCCAAGCTCGCCCGCCGCGCGCTCCACCTCCTTGACAGAACGCCTGCCACCCAATGGATCGACTGAGCAGAAACCCAGGAGCACGTCGGGCGCCGACGCCACAGCCTTGGCGACCTCATCGTTCGAGATACCCTCTCCCGTCCGCCTGGAAGTGTCGACGTCGAAGATGACCGCACGAAGCCCGCGGGCGCGGTAGTAGTCGGCGACGGACTCCGGAGAACCGTCCGGTCTGCGGGCCTGCGACGCGGTCAGGTTCGACTCCCGGCCTTGTCCCGCGGTGCGATAGTGGACGTGCACATCGATCGCGACCAGATCCTCGGTAAGCTGCACTCCCGCACTCCTCGCCGCATTAAGAGATCGTTTGTGAACCGCTCTCCCGGGCCCCTCGCGAACAGGTTCTCGGCACCAAGGGTCCGCACTCAGTCGTGCTCGTGAATGAGCACACCGCGAATGTTCTTGCCGTCCAACAGGTCCCGATAGCCATCGTTGAGCTGGTCCAGCCGGTACCGACGGGTGATCAGCTCGTCGAGCTTGACATCGCCGGACCGGTACAGCCCGAGCAGCTTCGGGATGTCGCGCAGCGGGTTCGACGCACCGAAAAGCGCGCCCTGGACGCGTTTCTGCCAGCCGGTCAGCGGGCTGCCAGGGAGCTGGATCGTCATCTCCCCTGGATCGCCGACCGCGGTGATGATCACCTTGCTGGTCTTGCCGACCATGTCCACCGCCTGCCGCACGACCTGCGCGTCGAGCACCCCTACGGTGAGGATCGCGTGGTCGGCGAGCTGCCCGCGGGTGAGCTCCACCACCAGCTCCTGGGCCTGGGCCGGGTCAGAGGCGACATGTGTGGCGCCGAACTTCTGCGCCGTCTCCAGCTTGAACTCGACCGGGTCGATCGCGACCACGTTCTTCGCCCCCGCGTAACGCGCCCCCTGTACCGCGTTCATGCCGACACCGCCGATACCGAACACCACGACCGTGTCGCCCGCACGCACGCCGGCCGCGTTCACCGCGGAGCCCCAGCCGGTGGGCACGCCACAGCCCACCAGGGCGGCCACGTCGAACGGAATGTCGTTCTCGATCCTGACACATGACCATTCGGAGACGACCGCACGCCGGGAGAACGTCCCGAGCATGCAGAAGCCACCGAGATCCCGGCCGTTTTCGTGGAAACGGAACGTGCCGTCCGGCATACAGCCGACCCCGACGTTCTTTCCCTCGTCACAAAGGTTCTGATGGCCCGTCGAACAGTAGCGGCACGTCCCGCAGACCGGCACGTACGAGCAGACGACATGGTCGCCCTCCGCGACTCGGGTGACACCGGGCCCGACGGCCAGCACCACGCCGGATCCCTCGTGTCCGCCGACGAAAGGGACTCGTACGTGGCCGCTGGCGGCCCGCACGTGCTCGTCGGAATGGCACAACCCGGCCGCCATGAAGCGGATGAGGACCTCGTTCGCCTTCGGCGCGTCCAGGTCGAGCTCGGCGAGCTCCCACGACTGACCCGGCTTACGCAGAACCGCCGCCTCGGTGGTGTACGCACTCATTGTCTTCAGCACCCTTTCGGCCTCGTCACATACCGCCCTTGATGATGACCCTCTTCAGCTGGGTGTACTCCACGATCGAGTCGGCGCTCGACGATGACGCTGGCGCTGCCTCCTCCCGTCTCGTGCGGCTCACTGGTCGGGCGGGGTAGGGACACGTATCGGGGTCGCTTCACAGCGGGCCATTGGTAGGTCCCACGACTCGGAAATAGACGACCGTCAACGAAGTCGTACCGCATTCGGTTCAGCGGCGTCAAGGGGGGAGGCGGTGCCTTCCAGCCGCGCACGCAGGTGGCCGCCTCGCGGCCAGTCCACGACAGCACCGTGTGCTCCGACGGGACGCACCAGACCGTCCGCTGGGCGGTTGAGATCCACTAATGGGAGACTGTGACGGCCGTCATCAATTCGTCGCGTAAGGGGCCTCCGGTATGGGCAGGCCGGTACCCCTCCGCGGGACCCTTCCGAGGCAACCACCTCGCAGATGGGTCCCCCTGCCGCCCACATGGTCACCGCGTGCGGTCAGGACGGGCAGAATACCGGCCGCCCGGACCACTGTGACGGATCTCGGGGGCGAGCTCCGATCAGGACGTCGGTTGGAGAACGAAGTCGTACCTGGCATCGAGATAAGGCTCCGCGGACTCACCGCCGGCGGGGGTCGTTCCCGGCTCCCTCGGCTCGAACGGGACCACCAGCGCGTCCTTGGTACCGAAGACGACGTCGCTGTCGAGGTACTCCGCGCCCTCGCGGAAGAGGTGCGTGGTGAGCGGCTCGTAGCCGGGCACGTCGATGCGGAAGTGCACGTGGGCGGGGCGGAACTGGCTGATCGCCGTGCGCCTCATCAAGCCGCCGACAGTGCCGTCCATCGGGATCGAGTAGCCGCAGGGGGCGATCGTCCGCACGCAGTAGCCGCCGTCGCCGCGGCTGGCGTACTTGGCACGCAGCCTGGCCTCGTCGACCTCCGGAATCTGCGACTCGTAGAACCCCTCGGCGTTCGCCTGCCAGACGTCGAGCACGGCGTCTGGCACCGGGTTGCCGTCGAGGTCCCGCACCGTCCCGCTGACGAACAGCCGCTGTCCCGGCGCTCCTTGGGACATGTCGCCGCCGTAGGGCAGCGGGGGCGAGCCGTCGATGTGGAACGGCCCGAGGACGGTGGCCGGAGTGGCCCTCTCGCTCAGGCGGTGGTTCATCTGAACCACTAGCATGCTGAGCCCGAGGACGTCGGACGCCAGGATGAACTCCTGCCGCTTGTCGTCGCACAGCTGACCCGTGGCCGTCAGCCACTCGATGGCGGCCGACCACTCATCCTCGCTGAGCTGAACCTCGCGCGCGAAGGCGTGCAGGTGCCGCACGAGCGAGGTCATGATCTCGGCCAGCCGTCGGGGGTCGGCGGTCGCCCACCGCTCCGCGGCGAAGTCGGTAATGTTCTCCTCGGTGACCAGTCTCATGGGTCCTCCCGGCGACATCCTGTCCCTCGGGCGGCGTCGCGGTCTACCCCCACACCTCCCGCGCGGTCTCGACGATCAGTCGGAGCTTGGCGACCTCCTCGTCGTAGGTGAGCCGGTTGCCCTCGACGGTGGAGGAGAACCCGCACTGCGGCGAGAGACACAGCTGCTCGAGCGGAATGTAGCGGCTGGCCTCGTCGATCCGGCGCTTCAGCTCGTCCTTGCTCTCGAGCTCGCCGCGCTTGGTCGTGACCAGCCCGAGGACGACCACCTTGTCCTTGGGCACGAAGCGCAGCGGCTCGAAGCCTCCGGAGCGCGGGTCGTCGTACTCGAGGAAGAAGCCGTCGACGTTCAGCTCGCTGAAAACCGCCTCCGCCACAAAGTCGTATCCGCCTTCCGCCACCCACGACGACTGGAAGTTGCCGCGGCACATGTGCGTGGTGACGGTCATGTCCTTCGGCTTGTCCGCGAGGGCGGCGTTGATCTGTCGTATGTAGCGCAGATGTTGGTGTTCGGCGTCGCCCCCCAACTTCGCCACCTGCTCGCGCTGCCGTGGGTCGTTCAGGTAGGCGAGACTCGTGTCGTCGAACTGCAGATAGGCGCAGCCGAGATCGTGCAGCCTCGCCACCTCCGCCGCGTACGCGGCGCTGAGGTCGTCCCAGAACCCGTCGAGCGTCGGGTAGAGGTCAGGATCGACGGCCGCGCGCCCACCCCGGTAGTGGACCATGCTCGGGGAGGGGATGGTCAGCTTGGGCGTGACGCCGCGCCCCGTGTCGCGGAGCAGGTCGCGAAGGAACGTGAAAGCGTCGCCGAAGATGGTCTTGCTGAGCCCGACCCTGCCGTCGACCTTGAGCGACGCGGGAGTGAACTCCAACGTGCCGTCCGCGTTGCGGAACTCCACCGTGAGGGTCTCGTCGGACTTGGTGACCCCGTCGAGCTGGTAGATGAAGTCCATGTGCCACGAGGCGCGGCGGAACTCGCCGTCGGTGGCGGACCGCAGGCCGACATCCTCCTGCATCGCGACGACGGACCGGATGGCGTCGTCTTCCGCGGCCCGCAGGGCATCGGCGCTGATCTGGCCGGCGTCGTAGTCGTCGCGGGCACCCCGCAGATCCTTGGGGCGCAGCAGGCTCCCCACGTGGTCGGCGCGAAACGGTGGTGTGTTTCTGCTGGGCATGGCACTCCCCATGTGACGGTACGTGACGTCAGTCAGACAGCGACGAGAGCCGCCGTTTCTGCCAGTTGGTGGGCACGAAATCGCCGTCCTTCACCTTGTCGACGGCGATGTCGTCGTAGGTGAGCCCCGAGTGGTCCTCGGGTGTGTAGTTGTACTCGCCATTCGGCGTGAGCAACGTCAGATGCTCCAACGCGGCCTGGACTTTCTCGGGGTCGGTGCTTCCCGCCTTCTTCATCGCCCCGGCGAGCAGCATGACCGCGCTGTAGCCGTCCATGCCGAACTGGGGAGGGTAGTAGTCGTACTTCTTCTCGAACGGCTTGGCGAGCCGCATGACCGTCTTCTTCAGGTCGCCGTCCGGCAGGTCGGGCCCGATGACGCCGATCGAGCTGTTGAGGATGACGCCCTCGGCGGCCTTACCCGCCGGCCGCGTGTACAGCGTGCTCGCCTCGGCGCCGGTCATGATCAACGGCATCGGCATGTCGGCCGCGCCGAACTGCTTGGTGATGATCACCGCCGGCGTGCCCGTCGCCCACACCAACAGCCCGTCAGCCCCACTGTCACGAATGTGGGTGAGCACCGAGCTGAAGTCGGTCGTGGTCGTCTCGAACCGCTCCGTGTCCACGAGGTCGACGCCGTACCGACCAGCCATCTTCTTCGTCGCCTTGTAACCGGTTGTCGCGTAGGAGCTCTTCTCGTCGTAGGCCATGGCGATCTTGGTCTTGCCCGTGGCCTTGAAGTAGCGCAGCAGGCTCTCAGCGTAGGCCGCCGAGGTCGCGGGCGCCATGAACACGTACGGACGGACCGGGTGTACCTGCTGGTCGGACGCGGCGGTCGAGAGGTACGGGATCTTCTCGCGCTGCGCCAGCGGGATCGTCGCCAGCGCCGAGTTGGAGAACGACGAACCCACGACCGCGTCGGCGCCCCGGCCCACGAGGTCCTTGAAGGCGATGACCGACTGGTCGGGCTCGGTCTTGTCGTCCCTGACGACGATCTTCAGCTTCCGGCCGAGAACGCCGCCGGCGTCGTTGATCTGCTTCACCGCCAGCGCGGCGGCCTTGCGGTCGTTGGTGCCCAGCGGCGTGTAGTTACCCGTGAGAGACGCGATCTGGCCCAGCACGATCGGCTCGCTGTTCTTGGACCCTCCGCCGCCACCCGCCGCGCCTCCGCAGGCGACAGGGAGGGCAAGGGTCACCGTCAGGACGACGACGCCAAACGGCTTGCCGAGGAGCCTGCCGACGGGCTTACGCATGGCTGCCTCCTCGGTCCGTCACCCACGACGCGGCACGACCGCAAACCATGTGGGCCATGCATGACTCCAACCTGACGGTCGACGCAGAAATAGTCGTACTTGGTAGCTCGTATGCCTGTCAAGGACGGGGTGACGGTGCCGGTGGCGCGTCCGACACAGCCGGGCGACCGCCTTGTCTCCCATGCCGGGTGTGGACACGAGCGATCATAGACGCGACCCCTCGACGGGGTCACCGCGATCTCGAGCGGTTGTCACGGGCGAGGACCTGCCATTGGATGAGTCGGGTGGATCGTCCTACCGCGCGTCTCGCGAACCTCGACCTCAACCTGCTCGTCGCGCTGCGGGAACTCATCCGCGAGCGAAACGTCACCCGGGCCGCCGAGTGTCTCGGCGTCACGCAGCCCGCGGCCAGCGCTGCACTGGCCCGCCTGCGCAGACACTTCGGAGACGAGCTGCTGGTGCGCGGGAAGGGCGGGTACGTGCTCACCCCGCTCGCGAAGCAACTGGGGGAGCAGGTCGAAACGGTGTGCGGGGCGGCAGAACGCCTCTTCGCCACGAGTAGGTGCTTCGATCCCGCCACCTCGGGCCGCGAGTTCACCCTCCTCATGGCCGACTACACGATCGCCGTCATGGGAGAGCGACTGTCGCAGCTGGTCCACGAGACGGCACCACGGCTGCGCCTGCACGTCAGGCTGGTCAGGGAGTCACTCGCGGCCGAGTACACCGAGATCATCCGTTTCATCGACGGCATCGTGTCGCCGCCGATGAGTCGCTTCCGGATGCCGAACATCAGGTCTGTCGAGCTCTTCCGCGACAGGTGGGTCTGCGTCGTGTCCGCCACGAACCGGACGCTTTCCACCGACTCTCTCCGCCTGGACGACCTCGACCGCTTGTCCTGGGTCGCGCCTTACCACCAGGATCCTGGTCATCCTTCGGCCGCCCCCATCACGCGCCAGCTCACGCTGCTCGGCATCCGGCCTCGCGTGGCGGTGCGCGTGGAGAGCTACCTGGCGGTGCCCCACTTCGTCGCGGGCACCGACCGGATCGCGCTGATGCAGGAACGCCTCGCCGTGAAGTTCGCCGACCCGATGGGCCTGCGAGTCCTGGAGTGTCCGGGCGAGCCGGAGCCCATCGTCGAGGCGCTGTGGTGGCACGACTACTACGAGGACGACGCGGCCCATGCCTGGCTGCGGCAACTCGCCGTGCGGGCTACGCGGGGGCTGTGAGCCCCCGCGACGGGGGCCGAGACGCACAGCAATCAATCACATTTATACGGAGCAGACAAATTGTTTGTTTCCATGCGCGACGGGGCCGTTTCTATTGTACGAGCAGGCGCGACGAAGCGTACGCGGCAGGCAACACGGAGTCACAGTCGAGCACCGGGAACGGCGATGCCTCATCCGCTGACCGAGGTGAAGGTCAACACCGTCACCAAGCCTGCCGCCGCACCCACACGCGAGGTCGAGGCCGACGTGTGCGTCGTCGGCGCGGGCGTCGCCGGCGTATCGGCCGCGGTCGAGTCCGCGCGCCTCGGACATGACGTCGTCCTGGTGGACGCGCTCCCCGTGCTCGGCGGGCAGATGGTCAACTCGCTGATCGGGCTCTTCTGCGGCGTCTTCGGGAACGCCCCCGAGCACCGGCAGCTCACGCACGGGATCTTCGACGGCGTCTTCCGTGACCTCGGCGCGACCGGAGACCTGCACTTCCACCGCGGCCACACCACGACGGTGCAGTACGACGAGGTGGCGCTCGGCCGGTGGGTGGAGACGACGATCCGCGGGCTGGGCGTGCAGGTCGTCTTGGGCACGGTCATCCAACGCGTCGACGTCTTCGACTCTCGCGTCCAGTCGATCTCGCTGGCCTCGCGCTACGGCGATGTCACGATCTCCGCCACGGGTTTCGTCGACGCCACCGGCGACGCATCGCTCACCTGGGAGGCAGGGCTACCGTGCCGGGTCCCCGAACAGCCGATCTACGGCTCCCAGCAGGTCATCGTGGAGCATCTCGATGAGACCCACACGCCCGCCGCCGACGAGCTGGCCACCCGTCTCGGCGCGAAGGTCACGGAGTACGGGCTGGTGCGTCGTGACGGGCTGGCTTTCTTCTTCCCCACCCGGGCCACCGCGGTCTTGAACATGACCCACGTCGAGGCGCCCCTGGACCCCCTCCGGGCGTCTGAGGCGCAGCTCGCCGGGAAGGCGCAGGCCGACCGTGCCGTCGCGTTCCTGCGTTCGGAGTACCCGAAGGCGTTCGGCAACGTGCGGGTCCGGGCGTACGGGTATCCCGGTCGCCGCCAGACCCGGTGGATCAAGGGTCTGCACCAGCTCACCGTCGACGAGGTGCGGTCGGGTGCCCGGTTCGACGACGCCGTCGCACGCACGGCCTGGCCGATCGAGTTGCACGACCGCGCCGACGGCTACGTGTGGGAGATGTTCGACGCCGACCACGTGCACTACGTGCCGCTGCGCAGCATGATCCCGCCAGGCGTCCACAACCTCGTCGCCGCGGGACGCTGCGTCGACGGTGACGCCGCCGCGTTGTCCAGCGTCCGCGTCATGGGTCCGTGCGCCGCCATGGGCGCCGGAGCGGCCCACGCGCTCGACCTCGCCGGGAAGGAAAGCGTCCGCGACGTCGACGCTACCCGGCTGCACGAGCGGCTGCGGGCGAACCTCGAATGAGCGTCGCTGCCCGGTGAGGAGGAGTCGAGATGCAGCTCGCCGACGACGAGAGGGCCATGCTCGACGGGGCGGAAGGCCCCGCCGTGGCCGCGGCGATGAACCTGCTCGTCCGCTACGGCGAGGCGCTCGACTGCGAGCGCCTCTGCGAGGTGCGCAATGTGGCCGGGACGATGACGCAGCCGTCGCCGGCGAAGGTCAGGCTGGTGCGGCAGGGCGGGTGGCAGAAGGCGTATGCGGTCATCAACCTCGACTGCGCCGACGACATCGAGATCCCTGACATGCGGGTGCCCACCTGTCAGCTCCAGCACGGCTTCGGGCCCGACGCGGAAGGCGTGGTGCCCTACCCGAAGGAGCTGATCCAGCTCCAGGACGACGCCGAGGCATTCTACGGGCGTCGCGGGGTGAGCATCCTGGCCACCTGCACGCCGTACCAGGTGGGCAACATCCCGGTTCGGGACGAGCACTGCGCGTGGATGGAGTCGTCCGCGGTCGTGTACGCCAACTCGGTACTCGGCGCCCGGACGAACTGCGAGGGGACGGCGTCCACCGGGGCCGCGGGCCTGACCGGCAAGATCCCCTGCTGGGGCAACCACCTGCCGGAGAACCGGCACGGCACCCACCTGGTGGACGTCCGCATTCCGGTCGACGACTTCATGGAATGGGGGATGCTCGGCTACTTCGTCGGTGACCTGGTGCAGGAGGAGCGCCCCGTCGTCGTCGGCGACATCGCCCGGCCCGAGCTCGCCGACCTGAAGCACTTGGGCGCCGCGGCGGCGACGTCCGGCGGTGTCGAGCTGTACCACATACCCGGCGTCACGCCGGAGGCTCCGACACTGGAGTCGGCGTTCGGGGGTGGACCGATCCCGACGGCCGTCCCTTACGGTCCCCGCGAACGCCAAGCCGTCTACGCGGATCTCAACTCGCAGGGCTCGAGTACGGACGTCGACTTCGTCCTCGCGGTGATCACGCTGCGTGGAAGGAAGGTGGTCCCCGGGGTCGCCGAAGGCGAGGCGCTCGTGTCGCACGAGACGATCTCCGGTTGGGGCGGCATCGCCCCGGAGAAGGGCACGATCATCGAGCGGCGGCACGAGCTGTTCGGCCAGTCCTTCGCCGGGAGGATCCTCGTGTTCCCCGGCGCCAAGGGCTCCTCCGGATGGTCCGGGTTCTTCCAGAGCACCCGGCTGATGGGTACCGCGCCACTCGGCATGATCTTCACGACCCTGAGCACGAAGGCAGCGCTCGGCGCTGTGGTCACCCGCGTTCCGACCGTAACGGCTCTCGATCATGACCCGATCGAGGTGATCGCGACCGGGGACTGGGTCCGTGTCGACGCCGACAGCGGCACCGTCGAGGTCAAGCGGCCCAGTGGAGGTGGCGACCGATGAAGGTCGTCGTGGCCAGGTTGCGGGATTTCAAGCCGGGAGAGCGGCGGATCGTCGAGGCCGGCCGCCGGTCCATCGGCGTCTTCCGGGTCGGCGACCGTTTCTACGCGATCAACAACCGCTGTCCGCACCAGGGCGGTCCCCTGTGCCTGGGCCGCACGCTGCCGTGGGTGCTGTCCGACGGGCCGGGCGAGTTCAACTTGGCGGACGGGGACGTGCTCCTGGCGTGCCCGTGGCACGGCTGGGAGTACGACCTGGCGACCGGACAGTCCTTCCTCGGGCCGGGTGAGGCGCCGGTGCGCGGTTACGAGGTGTCCGTCGAGTCGGGAGACGCCCTCGACACGGGCCCGGAGGTGGAGCGTCACGGCCGGGTCCCCGGCCCGTACGTGGCCGAGACGTTCCCCGTGCGCGTGGCGGCGGAGAACGAGGAGGAGTACGTGGTCGTCGATACCCGATCGAACACCCGCGAGCGGCAGCCGGGGCGGACAAGGGGGAACGCGTGACGGTGCGGACGGCAAGCGAGGGAACCGCGGTCGAGCGGCCACCCCAGACGACCGGCGTGGTCGACACCGACATCCATCCGGTGGTCCTGCCGAAGGCGATCACCTCACGGCTGAACGAGCCGTGGCGGTCGCGCTTCGAACGCTTCGGCCACCGCGTCGCCAGCCCGCCGATGATCTATCCGCGGACACGCAATGGCGGCATGCGCCTGGACTCGTGGCCGGAAGGGGGGGTACCGGGCAGCGACCTGGGACTCGTACGCGCGCAGCTGCTCGACGAGTTCGGGATCGTGCGCGGCATTCTCATCCCCTTGCAGAGCCACGGCTACGGCGCCGTGGATCCGGAGTTCTCCCTTGCCCTCTGTCACGCGCTGAACGAATGCGTCCGCGAGGAGTGGCTCGACCCCGAGCCGCGGCTCTCCACCAGCATCTGCGTACCCCACGAGTCGCCGGAGGCGGCCGCCGGCGAGATCGAGCACTACGCGGCCGACCCCCGGTTCGTCCAGGTCCTGCTCCCCACGGGCGGCGAGACCTCCCTCGGCCGGGCGAAGTACTGGCCGCTGTACGCCGCCGCCGCCGACGCCGGCCTGCCGATCGCCGTCCACACCGGCGGCATCGAGCGGCACCGCGGTGACGGCTGGCCTTCCTTCTACCTCGAGCAGCACATCTGGTACAGCAACGTGATGGCCGGAGTGGTGATCAGCCTCATCTGCGAGGGCGTCTTCGAACGGTTCCCGACCCTGCGGGTCGTGCTCGTCGAGGGCGGAGTCTCCTGGGCCGGTCCGCTGATGTGGGCGATGGACGCCGGCTGGTCGAAGCTGCGCGAGGACGTACCACACCTGCGGCGTCCGCCCTCGGAGTACCTTCGCGAGCACTTCTGGTTCACGACCCAGCCGATCGAGGAGCCGGAGAACCCGCGGCACCTGGCGGCGGCGATCGAGCATACCGGGATGACCGACAGAATCCTTTTCGCCTCCGACTACCCGCATTGGGACTTCGACTCTCCGGCCACGGCACTCCGCGACCTGCCGCGACACCTGCGGAGACAGGTCATGGCCGGCAACGCGCGCCGGCTCTACGGTCTCGCCGACGACGGGCGGGGGCGGTAGGCGTGATCGAGATCGGCCGGCATGCCATCGACACCGACGTGCATTGTGCACCCGCGTCCTTCGAGGCGCTTCTCCCCTACATGGACGAGTACTGGCGCGAGTACATCGTCGACACCAACCTGCAGCTCTCTCCTTCGCTCGCCGGGGCATACCCGGTGGGGGCCGCGACCACGGCCACGCCCGAGGCCCGGCGCGGCGGGACGTCCCCGCCCGACAACGTCGAGGCGCTGCGCCGACAGGTCCTCGACCGCTCGGACCCGCGGTACGTGATCCTCAACTGTCTCAGCTCCTTCGACGTCAGTCGGAACCCGTACTTCGAAGCGGCCCTCACGCGGGCCGTCAACGACTGGCTGCGGGCGGAATGGCTGAGCCGCGACGAGCGGCTGCGGGCCAGCATGGTGGTCCCGACCGTGGACCCCGAGGCCGCCGTCGCGGAGATCGACCGCCTCGGCGAGGACCACGGCTTCGTCCAGGTCCTTCTCCCCGTCAGAGGCACCGACGCCCGCTACGGGAACAGGCGCTACCACCCCGTCCTGGAGGCGGCGGCCCGACACGACCTGGTGGTCGGTCTGCACGCGTGGGGGCGGGCGGGCAGCGCGCAGTCGGCGACCGGATTCACCCACACCTACCTGGAGGACTACCTGAGTAACTCGCAGAGCATGGTGCAGGCCCAGGTCGTGAGCCTGGTGACGGAGGGCGTGTTCGAGCGGATCCCGGCGCTTCGGGTGTGCCTGGCAGAGTGCGGGTTCTCGTGGCTCCCCGCCCTGCTGTGGCGGTGGGACAAGGACTGGAAGGCGCTCTGGCGGGAGGTCCCGTGGGTGCGGACCAAACCCTCGGAGTACGTGTACTGGCATTTTCGGGCGACGACCGAGCCCGCCCACCTCCCGAGCGACGCAGGCCAAGCGGCCGAGGTGGTGGAGATGACCAGGGCCCGCGACTTCCTGATGTACGCGAGCGACTATCCACACGATCACGGCGACGGCGCCGAACCCCTGTTCGCGGCGATGGACACGGACGCGCTGGAAAGCGTGACGCGTCGCAACGCCGCGGAGTTCTACTCACTCGACGGGCCGCGGGGTCGCGCCAGAGCGCCCGCGTCGCGCGGCCGTGGAGGCGCCGGATTTCAGGCCCAGAGATAAAGGCCATGAGGGAGGACCCATGGAGAGTCGAATGGCAGGGCGTTGGGGACGTCAGGGTTCCCCAGGGCTGACGCGACGCGCGTTTCTCGGCCGCGCGACCGGGGCGCTCGCCGCGTCCGGGACGGCCGCGTTGGTCGGTGGGTGCGGCGGGAGCACGCAGTCGACGGCTGGGAAGGGGTCCGGTGGCTCCGGCGGTTTGGAGCCGGTCACCTTTCTCTCCGTCATCCCGCTCAACCTCAGCTTTATCGACCTGATCCTCGGTAAGCTCAACGGCCACTTCAAGAAAGCGGGCATGGACGTGTCCGTCAAGGCGACACGTGGGTCTGCGTCGGCGCTGCAGGCGGTCCTGCAGGGCTCCGCTCTCGTCACCGCGGCGGGGTCCATCGAGACGGTCCAGCACATCGCGACGAAGGACGCGCCGCTGATGGGGATCGGCATGCGGACCCACAAGTCTCCGCTCGGCTTCGTCTCCTGGAAGAAGCATCCGCTGACCGAACCCGAGGACTGGATAGGCAAGCGGATGGGGGTTCCCTCTGAAGGCGGTACGAGCGAGCTCACCTTCGACCTGTTCCTGGCCTCCGCCGGTGTCTCGCCCGACAAGGTGAACGTGCAGGTCACCGGCTTCTCGCCGGGTACCTTCCAGCTCGTCAAGAAGGGCCGGATCGATGGCTACGTGATCGGTACGAGCGTGAAGGTCATCTTCAAGCAGAAGATCCACGACGCGGTGGTGATCGACCCTTCCAAGTACATCCAGGAGGGTTTCGGCTACATCACCTCACGACGGTCGTTGCAGGAGAAACACGACCTGCTCGAGGGTTACATGAAGGCTACCCATGCCGGCATGGAGGACGTCCTCGACGATCGCGACAAGGACTACAAGAACGTCATCAAGCTGGCGCGCACCAAGTACGACTTCCCTGAGCTGAAGGAGGACAGCATCGCCAGGGGCGTGCTCGACGAGACGGTGACAGGCTGGCTCTACGCGGGTAAGGACAATCTGCTCAGGACCGTGCCCAAGAAATGGCAAAAGGTCTACGACGAGCTGGTCGGCGTGCACGAGGTACCAGGGGACAAGGACCCGAGTAAGTGGTTCACGAACGAGCTGGTGCGCTAGCGCCAGCGCGGCCCGACCCAGACGCTGCGCGATCGTGCGGAGTGGATGAATGAGGGATATGAGAGAGATCTGGGCCACCACCGGCGCCCACGGCACCGACGCACGGCGATGCGCAAAGTCGTTCTCGGGTGTGTCATGACTGGTCAGGCGGGTTGCCCGAGGATCTCCAGTGCCCGGATTGGCTGGCGTGACACCCATCGCAGTGCCGGGGCGATCTTGGTG
>JBOHCT010000003.1:0-53620 GCA_050699055.1 Streptosporangiaceae bacterium
CCCGTGGATCGCCCACCACACTCTAGGATGGCTCAGCTGCCGGACAGCCACATGTTGGTGGGGTCCCCGTCCAACCCGTACGGGTAGGGCAGGAAGTTGTGCACGTGGCTGGACTTGACGGTATACAGCTTCTGCCACAGGATGGGCGCGACCCCGGCGTCCTTCAGCACCTGGACCTCGGCCTGCTGCCACAGGTTGTTGGCCTGCTGCTCGGTCTTCGCGCTGCCCGCCTGTTCGATCAGGCTGTTGACCTTCTGGTTGTGGTAGAAGCCGAAGTCCGTGCCCCAGGTGGCGTCGGACTTGCTGTAGTTGCTGCTGTCGAACAGCGGCTGGAAGTAGACCCTGGCGTTGGGCCCGTACCAGTCGGGCTGCCAGCCTGGGGTCGCGATGTCCCAGACACCCCGCCTCGCGGTCGACGCCGCCTCCAGGTAGTCGGAGTAGAAGGCGGCCTGCTGGACCGGCTGCAGCTTGAGGGTGATGCCGGCGCGCTTGAGGCTCGCCTGCAGCGTCTGCGCGACCTTGGGGTGGACGCCCGCGTTGCGGAACACCATCTTGAGGGTCAGCCCGTTGGGGTAGCCGGCCTGCTTCAGCAGCTGCTTGGCCTTCTTGACGTTGCCCTGGCCGTTCTTGCTCGGGTAGGGGCAGAAGTCCTGGTGCGCGTCGCTCGACGGCGGCAGGATCTGGCAGGCGTTGATGTTGAGCTTCGGCCCACCGTAGACCTGCGCGACCGCTGGCTTATTGATGGCGTAGGCGACCGCCTGGCGCACCTTGAGCTTGCTGGTGGCGCCGTTCTCGTTCGGGCTCACCATGTTGAACACGACGTAGGGGTTGAACAGGCCGCTCTTCCAGTACAGGAAGTGCTTGTCGTTGGTCTGCAGCAGCTGCGGCAGCTTCGCGGTCGGCGGCGGCTGGTCCCACTCCAGGTCGGCGGTGCCGGCCATGATCTGCTGGAACGAGGATTGTGGGTTCGCGCCTTCCGTCACCACGACCTTGTTGACGTAGGCGTGCCGCACGTCGTCGGTGCTCGCCTTCCACGCGGGGTTGCGCTTCAGCGCGATCTGCTTGTTCGGCTCGTAGGTCGTGATCTGGTACGGCCCGTCGGAGATCGTGTTCTTGCGGAACTTCGCGCCGTCGGGCTTGTACTTCAGGTACTCCTTGGGCGCCGCCGAGGTGAACGGCATCGCCATCATGCTGAGGAAGTCGGCCGTCGGGTGCTTCAGCGTGATCTGCAGCGTCAGGTTGTTCTTGACCTTGATGCCGCTGACGTCGTTGGACTTGATGTAGTCGGCGATCGCGCTGGGCGTGCCCTTGACCTTGTGGAAGCCGCCGCAGAACTGCGACATGCCCTTGATCGTGCTCGTGTAGTAGGCGATCCCGCCGCTCGGCATCACCGGGTTGCAGAGCCGCTTGAAGCCGCGGGCGAAGTCCTTCGCGGTGACCTGCCGCGCGCCGGACGGGGCGTTCCACTTCACGCCCTTCTTGAGGTGGAACGTGTAGGTCAGGCCGTCCTTGCTGAGCCCGCCGTTCTGCATGGTCGGCACCTGCGTCGCGATGTCCGGCACGATCTTGCCGGCCTTGTTGATGTCGTCGGTGCTCGGCCACGTCACGAGCTGCCGGCTGTACGCGCGCTCGAGGGCGAAGGTCGCTGTGTAGTAGGCGCTGGCGGTGTCGATATGGTCGACGTCGCCGGCGCCGATGTAGTTCAGCGTGCCGCCCTTCTGCGGCTGCCCGCCGCCCGAGGACTGGTTGCCGCCTCCGCCGCCTCCGCCGCCGCAGGCGGCGAGGCCGAGGGCCAGGGCCGCGCCGACGGCAGTGGCGCAGGCCAGACGCCGTTGTCTTTTCGCCATGTCGTGCCTCCACTTGGTCGGGTAGACCGGAACGGGCTCGGCGGGGCGGGGTCACCACGTGGGCGGCCTGCCCGTCTCAGGGGCATCGGTGTGCACCACCGATCCTGTGACCACGCGCGGGTGCCTTGAACCCTCCGTTACCCAACCGTTGAGGGTGTGTCACAAGCTCGTGACGCGGTGCTTACGTCATGACACAGTGTGGTAGCGGGTACGGCGCCCGCGGCCGCCCCTCACCGCTCCAGGTCGCCGCGGATGAACCTCTCCACCAGATCGCGCGCGACGTCGTCGTGGTACTGCTCGGGCGGCGACTTGAAGAAGTACGACGACGCCGACAGGATCGGCCCACCGATCGACCGGTCCTTCGCGATCTTCGCGCACCGGATGGCGTCGATCATGACGCCCGCGGAGTTCGGGGAGTCCCATACCTCCAGCTTGTACTCGAGGTTCAACGGGACGTCGCCGAAGGCGCGACCCTCCAGCCGGACGTACGCCCACTTGCGGTCGTCGAGCCAAGCCACGTAGTCGGACGGGCCGATGTGGACGTTGTTCGCGCCGAGGTCGTGATCGACCTGCGAGGTGACCGCCTGGGTCTTGGACACCTTCTTGGACTCGAGACGCTCGCGCTCGAGCATGTTCATGAAGTCCATGTTGCCGCCGACGTTGAGCTGCATGGTCCGGTCGAGGATCACTCCGCGGTCCTCGAAGAGCCGTGCCAGCACGCGATGGGTGATCGTGGCGCCGACCTGCGACTTGATGTCGTCACCGAGGACCGGTACGCCGGCGTCCTCGAACTTCCGCGCCCACTCGGGCGTGCCCGCGAGGAACACGGGGAGCGCGTTGACGAAGGCCACCCCGGCGTCGAGGGCGCACTGCGCGTAGAAGAGGGTTGCTTCCTCGGAACCGACGGGGAGATAGCAGGCCAGCACGTCGGCCCCGGTGTCCTTCAACACCTGAGCCACGTCGACCGGGCGCTCGACCGACTCCTCGACGGTCTCGCGATAGTACTTGCCGAGCCCGTCGAGAGTGTGTCCGCGCCGCACCTGCACGCCCGTCGGGGGGACATCGCCGATCTTGATGGTGTTGTTCTCGCTGGCGAGGATCGCGTCGGAGAGGTCGAAGCCGACCTTCTTCGCGTCGACGTCGAAGGCCGCGACCCACTCGATGTCCCTCACGTGGTACCCGCCGAACTCGACGTGCATGAGCCCTGGCACACGCGACGCGGGATCGGCGTCCTTGTAGTACTCGACGCCCTGTACGAGGGACGCGGCACAGTTGCCGACACCGACGATGGCTACGCGTACAGAACCCATCCGGTTGCTCCTTTACAAACTCGGGGCCGGGCGCTCTTAGCGCCTTCGTGCGCGCTACCGGCGGCCCGACCCCACCTCGCGTTGCTCGCGCTGGATGAGTTCGTTCAGCCACCGGACCTCGCGCTCTACCGACTCCAACCCGTGGCGCTGGAGCTCGAGTGTGTAGGCGTCGAGCCGTTCTCTGGTGCGGGCGAGCGCCGCGCGTACGCTCTCGAGCCGTTCCTGGAGCCGGCTGCGACGTCCCTCGAGGATCCGCATGCGGACCTCGGCGTCCGTCTTCGCGAAGAACGCGAAGTGAACGCCGAACCCCTCGTCATCCCATGCGGACGGACCCGCATGGGCGAGGAGCTGATGCAGACGCTCCTTACCGTCCGCGGTCAGCTTGTAGACGATCTTGGACCGTCTGCCGCCCAGCGCGCGTCCTGGGCCGGCCGAGGCCGGACCGTCCTCTGTGATAAGTCCGGCGGCGAGCAACTCCTTCAGGCAGGGATACAGCGAGCCGTAGGAGAAGGCCCGGAACGAGCCGAGCAGCGCACCCAGACGCTTGCGCAGCTCGTAGCCGTGCATTGGCGACTCATGCAGCAGACCGAGGACGGCGAGCTCCAGCACGCCGGAACGGCTGCTCACGAGTCACCCTCCCGCCGGTGAACTCTCGTAGCGATGTATCGATTCGATGCATCTGTAAGATACGACGCCGGGTCGGCTGGCGCAAGTCGCGGGGCGGCCATGTTCGGCCGCGACGGCGGCCGCCGAGCCCCGCGAGGTTCACAGACGAGCCCCGCGAGGTTCACAGACGAGCACTGAGATCGCGCACCTGGCGTTCCCGAAGATGCGTCGTAGTCTGGCGGACGTGTGGTCGAGACGAGCGGTCGTTGACTACGGTCTGGCGCGGCGCGCGACCCTGGCGTCGTTGTTCCGCGGGCAGTCCACGACCGCCGACGTCTGCGACGCCCATCCCTATCTCCTGCGCGCCGCCAAGCACCATGGTGAGCCGACGAGCAAGGTCTGCCCGGTGTGCCGGGGCGAGCGGCTGACCCACGTCACCTACGTCTACGGAGACGAACTCGGACAGTATGCGGGCCGGGTCAAGCAGACCCGAGAACTGGCCGAGATGGCCGGCGAATACGGGGAATTCCGCGTGTACGTCGTCGAGGTCTGCCAGGGTTGTGAATGGAACCACCTGACCCTCTCGTACGTCCTAGGCACGGGTGAGCCTCGCCGCCGTCGGCGTGCGGCCGACGAGTGAGTGTCGTGTAGGTTTCCGCCGTCAGGCCCTGTAGTCCCACCCAGCGAGGGCGTGTGAGTACCAGGAGCCACCGCAAGACCAGCGAGCAAGGCCGTCGCCGCCTGCTTCCCTCGTGGAAGGCCCTTGGCGGCATGGTCCTGCTGGCCTTCGGGTGTGTGTGCGTCATGGTCGGGGTGGCTTATGCGATGACGCCGATCCCGGAGCCCCATGACCTCGCGAAGGCGCAGTCGAGCGTCTTCACGTTCCGGGGCGGCGCCCCGCTCGGGAGGATCGGTGCCCGCGACCGCACCATGGTGCCGTTGTCCCGCGTGCCCGACCATGTACAGAGGGCCGTGGTCGCCGCCGAGAATCGCACCTTTTACTTCGACCCCGGGGTGTCGGTCTCCGGTATCGGACGGGCGCTGTGGGCCGACCTCACCGGCGGCGAGCTCCAGGGCGGGTCGACCATCACCCAGCAGTACGCCAAGATCGCCTTCCTCACCCAGGAGCGCACGATCACGCGCAAGGTGAAGGAGCTGTTCGTCGCCGTCAAGCTCGACCGTGAGCGGTCGAAGGACGAGATCCTGCACGACTACCTCAACACGATCTACTTCGGACGCGGCGCCTACGGCGTCCAGGCCGCCTCGCAGGCGTACTTCCGCAAGGACGTCAACCAGCTGAACGTGAGCCAGGGCGCGTTCCTCGCCGCGGTGCTCAACTCGCCGGGCAACTACGATCCCGCCAACGGGAAGGCTGCGGCGAGGGCCGCCCACGCGCGCTGGCACTATGTCGTCGACGGCATGGTCGAGGAGGGATGGCTGACCAAGGCGAAGGCGCGGAAGCTCTCCTTCCCGAAGGTCCTGCCGCCGCCCGCTGACGAGAACGCCTTCGCCGGCCCGCGCGGTTATCTGATCGCCCGCGCGATCGAGGAGCTCAAGGCCATGGGCTACTCCGAGCAGGACATTCGCAGCGGCGGCCTGCACGTCCGCACGACGTTCGACCGCCGGATGCAGCGCGACGCGGTCGACGCCGTTCGCGAGACGCTTCCCCCAAGCCTGCCCAAGAAGATCCAGACGGGGCTCGTCTCCGTCAAGCCCGGCACCGGCGAGGTGCTCGCGATGTATGGTGGACGCAACTACCTGAAGCATCAATACGGCAACGTCTACGACGCGCAGGCGCAGCCCGGCTCGTCGTTCAAGGCCTACGACCTCGCGGCTGCCCTGCGCGAGGGCATCGGGCTGAAGAGCCGTTTCGACGGCCACTCGCCGCAGACGTTCGGCCACTGGACGGTCCACAACGACGCGGGCGAGCAGTTCGGAATGATCGACCTGATCACCGGGATGGCCCACTCCGTCAACACGGTGTACGCCCAGGTAGGGCTCAAGGCCGGCATCGACAACGTCATCGACGCCGCAGCGGACGCGGGCCTGCCCCAGACGAAGACAGCCCTGCCGCACCAGAAGGCGCTCCTCCTCGGCGCGGGCTTCATCCATCCGATCACCCAGGCGGCGGGCTACGCGACGTTCGCGTCGGGCGGCGTCTACGCCAAGCCCCACGTCATCCTCGATGTGCGTGACGCGCAGGGCAATATTCTCGACAGGGTGCGGCCCAATACCCGCCGGGCGTTCAGCAAAGACATCACAGCCGACGTCACGTACGCGTTGCAGTCGGTGCTGAAGGAAGGCACCGGCGCGGCCGCCGCGCTTCCCGACCGCCCTGCCGCTGGCAAGACGGGGACAGCCTCGCAGAGCCGGGCCGCGTGGTTCGTCGGCTACACCCCGCAGCTCTCCACGGCCGTGGCCATGTTCAAGCCCCAGAACGGCCCCCTGCAAGACATCCCAGGTGTGGGTGACATTTACGGCGCTACGCTCCCCGCCCCCATCTGGCAGTCCTTCATGGAGAAGGCCAGTGAGGACATGCCCGTCAAGCCGTTCCCCGACCCCGTGTGGGTGGGCCACACCCTGAACCCCCCGCCGCCTTCCCCGACGGCGGAGCCGTCTACCGAGAGCCCCACACCGCTTCCTTCTGGATCCGAGCCGCCGCGCAGCCCCTTCCCGACCCCGTCGGAGCCCGAGCCACCGACGACGCAGTCGCCGAGCCCACCGCCATCGCCGCCGGGGCAGTCCCCCTCGCCGTCGGGCACGTGCTGGCCGTGGAACTGTGATAAGAGTGGTGGAGCCGGGGGCGGCAACGGCCGCGGCGGTGCCGGGGGCGAGAAGACCGGCGGAGGTCAGAAGCAGAGCGCGGGCCGGGAACCTTAGGGAGTGTCTCGCGGGGGGCTGTCCCTGTCGTTCGCGAGGGCCGAGGGACGTACGGGCGTCTCCGCCGCGCGAAGCGGCGGCGTCGCCGTGACGGCGCTGCTATTCGTCGCGCTGTTGGTGTGTGCTGTCGGGTTCGCCCAGAAGCTGCCGTGCTGGGCCGGGGGGTGGAACCTCCCGGCGTTCCCGTACAACCACGCCTGCTACACCGACATCTACCCCCTGTATTTCGCGGAGGGCCTGGCCCGCGGTGACGTGCCGTACCTTGATCACCCGGTGGAGTACCCGGTCCTGATCGGCGCGGTCATGGGGGTGACGGCGGCGGTCGTGGCCCCGTTCGGGGACGCGGCGGTGCGGGGCACTGCTTTCTATGACGTCAACACCGCCCTGCTCACGCTCTGCGCGCTCGCGGCCGTGGCCGCCACGGCGCGGCTGGTCGGGACCCGGCGAGGGGCGACCCTCATGCTCGCCGCGTCTCCCGGGCTCGCGCTCGCCGCCTTCATCAACTGGGATCTGCTCGCCGCCGCCCTGACGGCCGTCGCGATGCTCGCCTGGGCACGCGAGCGTCCGGTCGCCGCCGGCGTCCTGCTCGGCCTCGCGACCGCGACCAAGTTCTATCCGGTGCTGCTGCTCGGACCGCTGTTCATCCTGTGCCTGCGCGCGCGGCGGCTGCGGTCGTTCGCCTCCGCTCTCGCCGGGACGGCCGTGGCGTGGCTCGTCGTGAACCTGCCCGTCTACATCGCCAGCCCGGACGCCTGGGCACACTTCTACGCGTTCAGCGGGCAGCGGGGGGCGGACTGGGGCTCGGTCTGGTACGCGCTGGAACTCGTCGGCGCCGGGGTTCCGGGAGGACTCGGCACGCTGAATATCGTCGGCGCCGCCTGCTTTCTCGCGTGCTGCCTCGCCATCGCGGCGTTGGGCCTCGCGGCACCCCGTCGGCCGAGGCTTCCGCAGCTGGTCTTTCTGACCCTTGCTGCCTTCCTGCTCACGAACAAGGTGTGGTCGCCCCAGTACGTCATCTGGCTGCTCCCGCTCGTCGTGCTCGTCCGGCCGCGTCTGCCGGCGTACCTCACCTGGCAGACGGCCGTCGTGGGGTACTTCTTCGCGATCTGGTCCTACCTTCTTGGCGTTGTGCAGCACGGCCACGGCGGACTCGACCCGACCCTCTACGCGACGGCAGTGTTCGCCCGCGCGGGCGCCGTGCTCCTTCTGGCCGCTGTCGTGGTCTGGAACATCCTGCGGCCGGACAGCGACCTCGTCAGGGCCGACGGGACCGATGACCCCGCCGGTGGGGTCCTCGATGGCGCGCGTGATCGGTCGGCGGCGGTGCCCTCGTGACACGGCTGGCCCGCGAGGAGGTGCGGCCGAGGAGCGTACGGTCCGCGGTGGGCGCGCGTTTCGCCCGTACGGATCGGTGGGCCCTCGGCGCGTGGCTGCTGACTCGTGTAGGTCTGGTGTTCCTGACCCTCGCGAGCGGGGTCGTGCTCGCCGGGCAGAGCGGCTTCCTCGAGCGGTGGGACCGCTGGGACACCCGGCTGTTCGTGGAGATCGCCCGCTACGGCTATGCCGGCAACCCGGCCGAGCCGCCCGATCCCGGGCTGCCCGGGTTCTTTCCCGGTCTGCCGCTCGCCCTGCGGGCGGCGCACACGATCATTCCGGATTGGACAGCCGCGGGCCTCTCGATCTCGTTCGTCGCGGGTGCGGTCGCGATGGTGGCTCTCGCCCGGCTCGGAGACCTGGAGGGCACGCCGGGCGCCGGGACCTGGTCCGCTGTCTTGCTGATGCTGTCGCCGTGGGCGGTGTTTCTGGCGGCCGGTTACAGCGAGGCGCTGTTCCTCGCGTTCGCGCTGCCGGCCTGGCTGTCCGCGCGCCGCGGGCGTTGGTGGGCCGCCGGGCTGCTCGCGGCCGCCGCGTCCGCTGTGCGCGTCACGGGGCTGTTCCTCGCCGCGGGCCTGATCGTCCGTTTCCTCCTGCGGGGCGAGTGGCGTCGCCCGGCCAACGCGCCGTGGCTGGCGGTACCGTTCCTCTCGCCGGCCCTCTACCTGCTGTACCAGTACGCACGGACGGGGGATCCGCTCGCCTGGCAGCACGCTGAAGAGGCCGGGTGGGGACGGGAGCTGGTCTGGCCGTGGCAGTCGTTCATGACCACGTGGCACGCGGCGTTCGACGTTCATAACCAGTTCACGTGGTCGTTTCGGGCGGAGCTGGTCGCCGCGGCCGTCGGGGTGGCTCTGACGGTCTGGCTCCTCGTGAGCCGGCGCTTCGACGAAGGCGTGTACGTGGGCGGTCAGGTGCTGGCGCTGGTCACGTCGGCCTTCTACCTGTCGATCCCGCGGGCGGCGCTGTTGTGGTGGCCGCTGTGGCTGCTCGTCGGCCGTGCCGCGTCCCGGCGGTGGTGGGTGGGAGCCGTGTACGTCGCGGCCTCCACACCGCTCATGGTGGTGATCGCGCTGACCTTCCTGCGCGGCGCCTGGGCCGGCTGACCCCGTCGCTACTGGGCGGGGAGGTGTGTCGCGCGGCCCTACCTCAGCCGAGCTGCGCGCGGAGCCATGCGATGTCGCGCCCCTGCCCCTCGGCGCCACCGGGGGTCTCGCAGACCACGGGCGCGGCGGCCGCGCGTACGACCTCTGTGAGCTGTTTGGGGTCGATCTGTCCGGCCTCGACGTTCTCGTGGCGGTCGCGCCCGGAGCCGAAGCCGTCCTTGCTGTTGTTGCAGTGCACGAGGTCGACGCGGCCGGTGATCGCGCGCACCCGTTCGACGACGCCCACGAGGTCCTCGCCGCCGCAGTACGCGTGGCAGGTGTCGAGGCAGAAGCCGACATCGTGGCCGTCGAGCGCCTCCCACAGCCGGGCGAGCCGATCGAATGTACGCGCCATCGCGTTGTCGCCGCCGGCGGTGTTCTCGATCAACACCGGGACGGGGCACTCCATGCGCTCGAATACCTTGCGCCAGTTGTCGAACCCGGTCCGCGGATCGTCGTCTTTCAGCACGTGGCCACCGTGGACGATGACGGCCTTCGCCCCCACGTCGGCGGCCGCCTCGACGTGCTGGGCGAGGATCTTGCGGCTCGGGATCCTGATGCGATTGTTGGAGGTCGCGACGTTGACCACGTACGGCGCGTGGACGTAGAAGTCGACCCCGGACCCCGCGAGCTTCTTCGTGCCTTCGGACGGCTGCGGCTTCTTCCATCCCTGCGGATCGCCGAGGAACGTCTGGGCGAGGTCGGCGTCACGGGCGCGGGCGTGGGTGAGGGGATCGTCGCGGTCGACGTGGGCTCCGATGGGCACCATGGAGCCGAGCGTAGCGGCCTCGACCGGGCGGCGCGCACGAGCGTCAGGGAGCGCCCTGTCCCAGGGTGTGGCTCCTGCGCGTTGTCTGGTTCGTGCGATGGTGTCGCACGATCCTTGGTAGCCTGATGCGGCCATCCCTCCTGTCACGGCACACCGTGACCGCACGAGTCCGAAGGAGGAGTCTTTCACGTGCGTCGTTATGAGTTGATGATCATCCTCGATCCCGACATCGAGGAGCGGGCGGTCGCCTCGTCCCTTGAACCCTTCCTCGACGTCGTGCGCCAGCGCGGCGGCAGTGTGGAAAAGGTTGACGTCTGGGGGCGGCGTCGCCTGGCCTACTACATCGATAAGAGATCAGAGGGCATCTACGTCGTCCTCGATCTCAACACGGAGCCCGAGGCGGTGAAGGAGCTCGACCGCCAACTGGGCCTCAACGAAGGCGTGCTGCGGACCAAGCTCGTCCGCCCCGAGTACCACGTACGCGCCCGAGCCACCAAGTAACGGGAGCGAGCCTCATGGCAGCTGGCGACACCCAGATCACCCTTGTCGGCAACCTCGTCGACGACCCCGAGCTGCGCTTCACGCCGAGCGGCCAGGCGGTCGCGAAGTTCCGCGTAGCCTCGACTCCCCGCTACCGCGACAACCAGACAGGCGAGTGGAAGGACGGCGAGACCCTTTTCCTCACCTGTAACGCGTGGCGGCAGACCGGGGAGAACACCGCGGAGTCCCTCCAGCGCGGCATGCGCGTCATCGTGCAGGGGCGGCTGCGCCAGCGGTCGTACGAGACCCGAGAAGGCGAGCGCCGTACCGTGTACGAGGTGGAGGCCGACGACGTCGGACCCTCGCTGCGCAACGCCACCGCGAAGGTGAACAAGACGACCCGTGCGACCGCCGCGTCCGGCGCGTTCGGAGGCTCAACCGGATCGTCCGGCTCGGCTGCGCCGTCCCCTGCGGCCGACGATCCGTGGGCGTCCGGATCCGCGGACTTCGGCGGGGGCACCCCGGCCTCGGCCGGGCCCGGAGGCGCCGACGAGCCGCCGTTCTGACACCGCCGAACCGGGCACGTTCGGCTCGAGACCATTCCCGCGTGACGCGGGGCTTCGAAAAGGAGCACCACGATGGCAAAAGCACCACCACGCAAGCCGCGGAAGAAGGTCTGCATCTTCTGCGAGGACAAGATTCCGTACGTCGACTACAAGGACACCGCGCTGCTGCGCAAGTTCGTCTCCGATCGCGGCAAGATCCGGGCGCGTCGGGTCACCGGCAACTGCACTCAGCATCAGCGCGACGTCGCCCGGGCGATCAAGAACAGCCGCGAGATGGCGCTGCTCCCGTACACCAACACCGCCAGGTAGGAGTTTGCTCGAGATGAAGCTGATCCTTACCCAGCAGGTAAACGGCCTCGGCGCGCCCGGTGATGTGGTCGAGGTGCGCGACGGGTACGGGCGCAACTACCTCATTCCCCGTGGCTTCGCGATGCGGTGGACACGTGGGGCTGAGAAGCAGATCGCCTCCATCCGGCGGGCGCGCGAGGTTCGTGAGATTCGTGACCTCGGTCAGGCGAAGGACGTCGCGGGACAGCTCGAGTCCCTGCATGTCACGTTGACGACCCGCGCCGGGCAGAGCGGCCGCCTGTTCGGTTCTGTGACGGCTGCCGACATCGCCGCGGGCGTGCGTCGCGCCGGCGGGCCCGACATCGACAAGCGCCGTATCGAGCTAGGCGGCCCGATCAAGACCCTCGGCGCTCACCAGGTGCACGTCCGTCTGCACCCCGAGGTCAGCGCCACCGTGGATCTCGAGGTCGTCGGCGCCTGACCATACGGCGGGACCGGTACGCAGCACCACGATCCGCGTTAGGGGTCTGGACGGGAGGGATACTGCGCTTCTGGACCCCGGATGCGGATTTTGGCGGGCGGCCGTAGCACGGCGAAGGCGTCGGTGATCTCTAGCCGGCGCGCGCGGAACCGGTAAACGGCGGCCGGCCGTCCACCCGTACGGCCGGGTGTGAGGGCCTCTCCCGTCGGCTCGATCTGGCCGCGCCGCAGGAGCACCCGCTGGAGGTTCGTCGTCGACACGTCGTGGCCGAGCGCCGCGCGGTAGTAGGACCGCAGCTCGGACATGGTGAACGTCGGCGGCGCGAGCGCGAACCCGATGTTGGTGTACGACAGCTTGGCCCGCAGCCGTCGTCTCGCCGACACGACGAACTCACCGTGGTCGAAGGCGGTCTCGGGTGGCGCGTCGACCGGGTGCCAGGCCGTGTCCCCCGGGACGTCCGGGTCGACGTGTGCGGGGACCAGACCCACGTACCCCGTCGCCAGGACACGGCGCCCGGGATGGCGCTCGGGGGCGCCCCGGGTCTCGAGTTGTTCGAGGTGTGCCAACTCGCGTACGTCCACCTTCTGCGCGAGCTGCCGCCTGATCGAGGCGTCGAGATCCTCCCGGGCGTCCAGCGCACCGCCGGGCAGCGCCCACGCCCCCGCGTGTGGCGGGCGCCCGCGCCGCCACAGCAAGGCACACAGCTCACCGTCGCGTACCTGAAAGATCACGGCGAGTACCTCGTGGGCCATGCTTCCGGCCGCGCTCCCCTGAGCGGTGTCCTCCTCCATGCGGATGTTCCCGCGCATAGCCCGCATGTTAGAGTACTTAACAGGTTTTCGACTATCAGACGAAAACCGGGAGGTGCCTCAGGATGCGTTCGTCAGCCGCCGAGCCGGTCTTCGTGGGTGAGGTTCGCGAACTCGCCAGGGAACGCGACGCGATCGTCCTCGCCCACAACTACCAGCGCGCCGAGATCCAGGACGCCGCCGACCACGTCGGTGACTCCCTCGCGCTCTCCCGCGTCGCGGCGCGGAGCGAGGCGAGCACCATCGTCTTCTGCGGTGTCCATTTCATGGCAGAGACCGCCAAGCTGCTCGCTCCTGACAAGACCGTGTTGATCCCCGACCCGGCGGCGGGGTGCTCGCTCGCCGACACGATCACACCCGACGAGGTCCGAGCGTGGAAGGCGGAGCACCCGGGCGCGGTGGTCGTCGCGTACGTGAACACCTCCGCGGCCGTGAAGGCCGAGGCCGACGTGTGCTGCACATCCTCCAATGCCGCCGACGTCGTTCGCGCCATCCCGGAGGAGCGCGAGGTCCTGTTCCTTCCCGACCAGTTCTTGGGCGCGCACGTGCGGCGAGTGACCGGGCGTGCCAACATGCACGTCTGGTCGGGAGAGTGTCACGTCCACGCGGGTATCGACGGTGCGGCACTGCGCGCCCGCGTCGAGGCCGACCCCACTGCCGATGTGCTGGTGCACCCGGAGTGCGGCTGCGCGACCTCCGCGCTGTATCTCGTGGGTGCCGGGGCCGTCCCGGCCGAGCGGGTGCGCGTCCTGTCGACGGGCGGCATGGTCGATGCGGCCCGCCGTACGGCCGCGCCGCGCGTCCTTGTCGCGACAGAGACCGGGATGTTGCACCAGCTGAGGCAGGCGAACCCGCACACGGAGTTCGCGCCGGTCAACGAGCGTGCGGAGTGTCGCTACATGAAGATGATCACAGCGGACAAGCTGCTGCGCGCGCTGCGGGAAGGTGTCGTCGAGGTGAGCATCCCGGACGAGACAGCGAGCAGGGCACGGACAGCGGTGGAGCGGATGGTGGCGGTCGGGTCCTCCAGCCGGGGCGGGGAGTGACCGCCCGTGGCCGGCACGAGAAAGCGGCCCCGGTCTGAGGGTGGTGGCATCGTCGCGCGCCTTCTGGCGCCCGACCCGTCGTGGAGCCGCGCGGTCGAGGTCGTCGTCGCGGGCTCCGGCGTCGCCGGGCTGACCGTCGCCCTCCAATCCCATCGGGCTGGCCTGCGGGTCCTCGTGGTGACCAAGGCCGGCCTTGCCGACGGCAGCACCCGCTGGGCTCAGGGCGGGGTGGCCGCCGCCCTGAGCTCCGGCGACTCTCCCGAGCGGCACCTCCACGACACCCTGGTCGCGGGGGCGGGGATTTGCGACGAGACGGCGGCCCGCACGGTCGTCGACGAAGCGCCCCGCGTCGTACGGGAGCTGGTCGGCCTGGGTGCCGTGTTCGACGCGGACGGCGACGGGGGTCTCGCGTTCACCCGTGAGGGCGGCCACTCCATCCCGCGGGTCCTGCACGCCGGCGGCGACGCCACGGGCCGGGAGATCCAGCGCACGCTCGAAACCGCCGTCCGCGCCGACGCCGGTGCGGCCGCTGGCGTGAAGTGCGCGGTGCTCGACCGGCAGGGGCGGCCTGCCTCGGTCGGCACGGTGCGCGCCCGCGCCGTGGTCCTCGCCACCGGCGGGGCCGGCCAGCTGTACGCCGTGACCTCGAACCCCGAGGTCGCGACCGGCGACGGGCTCGCCCTCGCCCTGCGTGCCGGCGCGGAGGTGACCGATCTGGAGTTCGTGCAGTTCCACCCCACCGTGCTGTTCGCCGGGCCGGGAGCGAGCGGCCGGCAGCTCCTCGTCTCCGAGGCCGTCAGAGGCGAAGGCGCGGTCCTCGTCGACGCGACGGGCACCCGGATCATGGCTGGCGCGCATCCGGCCGAGGACCTCGCCCCACGCGACGTGGTCGCGCTCGCGATCGCTCGCCGCATGCGCGCCGCCCCCGGCGGCGTCGGCGACCACGTGTACCTCGACGCGCGCCGACTCGGCGAGCGAACCCTGCGTCGCCGGTTCCCGACGATCCTCGCGGAGTGCCGCACGCGGGGCATCGACCCGGCGAAGGCGCCGATCCCCGTCGCCCCCGCCGCCCACTACTTCTGCGGCGGCGTCCGCACCGATCTCGCGGGCCGAACCTCCATCCCCGGCCTGTACGCCGTCGGCGAGATCGCCTGCACCGGGCTGCACGGCGCCAACAGGCTGGCGTCCAACAGCCTCCTCGAGGGCCTCGTCATGGGCGCCCGGGTGGCGGCGGTCCTGGCGTCCGGCCTCCCGCAGGACGTACGGCCCGCGCCCGCCGCGGCCGTCGGGGTGGCGCTCGCGTCCGAACTGCGCGGCGAGCTCGCGACGACGATGGCCCGGCACGTTGGCGTGTTGCGCGACCCGAGCGGCCTCGAGACTGCCTCCACCGTCCTGGACAGGAACGCGAAGAGCGTGGGAGCACCGGGCGCGGCGGCCTGGGCGGCCACGAACCTGTACACCGTCGCGCGGGCGCTCGTCGCGGCCGCTCTCGCGAGGGAGGAGAGCCGCGGCTGCCACAACCGGCGGGACTATCCCGCACAGAGCCGCTCGTGGCTGCGCCACATCGTGGTACGTGCGGAGGCGGACGGCGGGATCCGGCTCAGGACCGAAGCGATGGAAGGGGCCGCGGCGTGACAGCTTTTTCGGGTGTTGCGGGCATCTCCGGCCCTGTTCGTGCGCTGTTCGCGGACGCCGGCCTGGAGGCAAACGATGTGGAGCGCGTCGTACGCCTCGCGCTCGACGAGGACCTGGTCGGTGGCGCGGACGTGACGACAGAGGCGGCGGTCCCTGAGTCGCACGAGAGCGTCGGCGACGTCGTCGCGAGGGCGGCCGGGGTCGCGGCCGGGGTCCCGGTGGCCGCGACCGTGTTCGACGCCGTTCTCGCTGGCCGTGGACGGGTGGCGCCCGGCATGCCGGATGGCCAGCGGGTCGCGCCCGGTGGGGTCGCGCTTTCCGTCGCAGGCCCCACCCGCGCGCTCCTGACCGCCGAACGCAGCGCGCTGAACCTGCTCTGCCACCTGTCCGGGGTCGCGACGGTGACGCGGCGCTTCGTCGACGCCGTGGCGGGGACGGGCGCCACGATACGAGATACCAGAAAGACCACGCCCGGGCTCCGGGCGCTGGAGAAATACGCGGTACGCCAGGGGGGCGGCAGCAACCATCGGATGGGTCTCACCGATCAAGCGCTGGTCAAGGACAACCACGTTCGCGCGGCGGGCGGGGTGGTTCAGGCGCTCGATGCGGTACGCGCGGCGCACCCTGACGTGGCCTGCGAGGTCGAGTGCGACACCGTCGCGCAGGTGCGTGAGGCGGTCGACGCGGGCGCCCGGCTCGTCCTCTTCGACAACATGTCCCTCGACGAGATGCGGGAGGCGGTGTCGCTCGCCCGCGCTCATGGTGTGGCGACGGAGGCGAGCGGCGGTGTGACGCTCCGGACCGCCGCCGACGTGGCGGCGACCGGCGTCGACTACATTGCTGTCGGCGCCCTGACGCACTCCGCCCCGGCCCTCGACTTCGGCCTCGACCTACGCTGAAGCTGGTGAACCTCGCGGGCGTCGGCCCGGTGGGCCTCCTGGCTTCGGCTCCGCTCGGGAGCCGACTGTCCGCGTGTGGCTACGCCCTACGTTCCTCGGCGCGGCACGACGAGGTACGAGGGGTGGTCGGGATCGTGCCAGACCCGGAGACCCGGGCCGACCGAGCGGAGCGCCTGGGAGAGCGGCGGGGTGAGATGGGGGAAATCCGCCGTCTGCAGGGTCAGCCGCACCAGGCGGCGAGCTCGAGGCCGTCGCGCTGCTCGCGTGTACCGAACGCGGACCACCTCCCGCCCGACCCGCCGGTGCCGCGGACATCGGCGATGACCTGGACGTAGCCGCGGCGCACCAGAGTGTCGGCACGGAAGTTGAACTCGGGGAGGTTCTTGTTGTACGGCGTCTGGGTGAGTACGACGGGGAAGCGGCCGGATGCCGGCCGGCCGTCAGGGCCCGCGGGCCGCAGGACGTCGGCGACGAGCACCACGCCGTCGCTCATCGTGATCTCGGCGTCCTTGCGGCGGACCGCGATGTCGTACTCGGCCTCGCGCGGCGACCAGCCTGACGCGGCACGGGCGACGCCGGCGACCCCGGGGACGCCGGCGAGCGCGAGTCCGCCCGCGGCCGCCAGGACCCCCCGACGGGAGAGGGGCCGCGCGCGCATGCCTTCGGAAGGTGCGAGCAAGCGCATTACTCATTGGTAGCAGGCGCGCACGCATCGTGCGCGGGAGACGGGGTGATCGAGGGCGGGGAGCTGTCGCTTTCTTTGGTCCACAGGCAGTGGATGATCCACTGGCTGGTCGAGACCGTACGCGGGCCGCCTGACCCCACATGATCCACAGGGTTGTCCCCAGGGCCTCCACAGCCTGGTCCCGGTGTCTCCACAGTTCCTCCCCAACGTCGTACACAGGCCGCGTTGCCCACTGTTCGCAAGGGCCGGGAAACTGTCGGTCCGGTCCGCTACAACAAGGGGGAGCCGGATCTGGGTCGCGGTCGACGAGGGGGGCGCTTCGATGAGTGTCGTGGAGCTTCCATCCGACTTCGAGCGCACACCGCCGCAGGACGTCGCGGCCGAGCAGTGCGTGCTTGGAGGGATGCTCCTGTCCAAAGACGCGATCACCGACGTCGTCGAGGTGCTCCGTCCAGGCGACTTCTACCGGCCCGCCCACCAGACCGTCTACGACGTCGTCATCGACCTCTACGCCAGGGGCGAGCCGGCCGACCCCGTCACCGTCTCAGCCGAGTTGACGCGTCGCGGAGAGCTGTCACGGGTCGGCGGCGCGCCGTACCTCCACACCCTCATCTCCTCCGTGCCGACAGCGGCGAACGCCGGCTACTACGCGAGAATCGTCCGGGAGAGAGCGATCCTGCGTCGTCTCGTCGAGGCCGGCACTCGGATCGTCCAGCTCGGGTACACCGGTGACGGCGACGTCGATGACATCGTCGACTCCGCCCAGGGCGAGGTCTACGCCGTGACCGAGCGCCGGGCCGGGGAGGACTATCAGCGGCTCGACGAGATCATGCCCGTCACACTCGACGAGATCGAGGCGATCAGCAGCCGCGGCGGCACTCTCGTCGGTGTGCCGACCGGCTTCGCCGATCTCGACTCGCTGATGAATGGCCTGCATCCCGGGCAGATGGTCATCGTGGCGGCCAGACCGGCCCTGGGTAAGGCGCTCGCGGACGACACCCCGCTGCCCACTCCGGAGGGCTGGACAACCATGGGGCAGGTCGGGGTCGGTGACACGCTGCTGGGTGCCGACGGCAGACCTACCCGCGTTGTCGCCGCTACTGGGGTGATGTCCGGGCGGCCTTGCTACGAGATCGAGTTCTCCGACGGCACCACAGTCGTCGCCGACGCGAGGCACGGCTGGTTCACCGAGACACGGGCCTCACGCAAGTCCGCTCGAGCGGCGGCCGTGGGCTACAACCGCTACCGCAACCAGCGGACGTTCGGTTCGGTGAAGACCACGGCGGAGGTCGCCGAAACCCTTCGGTGCCCGACCACGGACCGGCGCCTTAACCATTGTGTCCCACTCGCCGAACCGCTTGATCTGCCAGAAGCCGACCTGCCGCTCCCCCCGTACGTCCTCGGCGCGTGGCTCGGCGACGGGCACAGCGCCGATGCGAGGATCACGACGGCGGACCCGGAGATCCTGGTCAAGGTGGAGGCCACGGGTCTTGTCGTGAGCCGGACAAGCGGTTCCCTCGCCTACCGCCTCGTACTGCCTGAGGACGGCCCTCATGGTTCCGTGCAGGCCACCTTGCGGAGCTTGGCCGTGTTGGGCGACAAGCACATTCCGGCCACATACCTCAGGTCATCGGCCGCACAGCGTCGAGCGCTGCTCGCCGGCCTGTTGGACACCGACGGCACGGTCATGCCCACGGGTAACGTGCGGTTCTCGGTTACTAACCGCAGGCTGGCGCAGGACGTTCGCGAGTTGGTCGTCGGCTTGGGCTACGGGTGCTCGATCTTCACGAAGCCTGTGAAGGGTCGGTCTGAAGGTTCTTCGCTCGCCTATACCCTTACGTTTACGACCTCTGATGAGGTCTTCGCGCTTGAGCGCAAGCGGATCGCGCACAAGGAGCGGGCCGTCAAACCGACGCCGCGGACACGCTCGAGGTTCATTACGTCTGTCCGACGAGTGCCCAGCGTACCCGTGCGATGTGTCGAGATTGATCATCCCGATCACCTTTACCTCGCCACGCGTTCCATGATCCCCACGCACAACTCTACGCTCGGCCTCGATTTCGCCCGGTCGGCCGCGGTCAAGCAGGGGCTCGCGACGGTCGTCTTCAGCCTGGAGATGAGCCGCAGCGAGATCACGATGCGCCTGCTGTCCGCGGAGGCCCGCGTCCCGCTGCACCACATGCGCTCGGGGACGATGACCGACGACGACTGGCAGCGGCTCGCCCGGCGGATGAGCGAGGTCGCCGAGGCGCCGCTGTTCATCGACGACTCGCCCAACATGTCGATGATGGAGATCAGGGCCAAGTGCCGCCGCCTCAAGCAGCGCCACGACCTACGGCTGGTGATCGTCGACTACATGCAGCTGATGACCTCGCCGCGGCGCGTCGAGAGCCGCCAGCAGGAGGTCTCCGAGCTGTCCCGCTCACTCAAGCTTCTCGCCAAGGAGCTCGACGTCCCCGTCATCGCGATCTCCCAGCTCAACCGCAGTCCCGAGCAGCGCACAGACAAGAAGCCTCAGTTGTCCGATCTGAGGGAGTCTGGTTGTCTCACCGCGGACACACGGGTTTGGCGGGCCGACACGGGGGCGGAAGTCTCGCTGGGCGAGCTTCTCGAGGCTGGCGCCCACGACATGGACGTGTGGAGTGTCGACGAGTCTCTTCGGCTCCGTCCGGCGAGGATGACCCATGTCTTCCCGAGCGGCGTGAAGGAGGTTTTCAAGCTTCGGCTCCGCTCGGGCGCAGTCGTGAAGGCCAGCGCTAACCATCCGTTCCTCACTCTCGACGGCTGGCGGCGCCTCGACACGCTGACACCGGGCACCCGGATCGCGAGTCCCCGCCGGGTTCCCGAACCGGCGCAGCACACAGCGTGGTCGGACGAGGAGGTCGTTCTTCTCGCGCACCTGACTGGAGACGGTTCGTTCTTGCGGAGGAAGGCGATCCGGTACGCGAGTGTCGACGAGGACAACCTGCGCGCCGTATCGCAGGCAGCGAGGCACTTCGGCGTGACTGCGGCCCGCGACGATTATCCGGTCGCACGCTGCACGACGTTGCGCCTCGTAGCCCCCTACCGCTTGACCCACGGACGGCGGAACCCGGTCGGCGTCTGGCTTGACCAGCTTGGTCTCCTGGGCTGCCGCAGCCATGAGAAGTTCGTGCCGTCCGAGGTCTTCGGGCTTCCGCGGCGGCAGGTAGCCCTCTTCGTCCGGCACCTATGGAGTACAGATGGGTGTGTGCGGTGGGACGAGACGGCCGGGCAATGCAGGCTCTACTACGCCTCCACCAGCCGCCGCCTCGTCGACGACGTCTCTCGCCTCCTGCTCCGGCTCGGTATCCAGTCGCGCATCAAGCGAGTCGGCAAGGAAGGCTACAGAGACTCATTTCACCTTCTTGTTTATGGAGCTACGAACCAGCTCGCCTTCCTCGAAGAGGTCGGTGCCAACGGCGCTCGCGGAGAGGCGGCACGACAAGCCGTTCCACGGCTGCGCTCTCTCGTTGTCAACACCAACCTGGATACGGTCCCACGAGAGGTATGGGGCCGGGTGAAGGAGGCGCTGGCCGAGCGGCAGATCACGCACCGCCAATTCGCGATCGCCATGGGGACAAAGTTCTGCGGTTCGACCATGTGGAAGCATGCGCCTAGTCGTGCCCGCCTGTCCCGCGTCGCTACGGTCCTCGAGGACGCCGGCCTGGAGATGCTTGCGACCAGCGACGTCTTCTGGGATGAGGTGGCCTCTATCCAGAGCCTCGGACGTCAGCCCGTCTACGACGCCACCGTGCTGGGTACCCACAACTTCGTCGCTGACGGCATCCTCGCGCACAACTCGATTGAACAGGATTCGGACATTGTGATCCTTTTGTATCGAGAGGACGCGTTCGAGCGGGAGTCGCCGCGGGCGGGCGAGGCTGACCTCATCGTCGCCAAGCACCGTAACGGGCCGACCGCCACGGTTACCGTGGCCTTCCAGGGCCACTACAGTCGCTTCGTCGATATGGCGCCCGGCTGATCTGTCGCCAGCGGAGGGCGGCACTTCCCGGCCGCCCCGCCGACGTGTTTGCGCGCCGCCGAGGAGAGAGAGCAGTCTCGCGAGTGGAGTGCCCCGGAGGGCCGAGGGGGTGATCCGTCTGGCTGGCTTTGCCGCTATGACGCCGGGCGAGCGATGGCTCGCCGAGACCTGGCCGTTCGTCCGCGCACACGTGCCGTCCCCGCCCGCGGGTGTACTGGAGATCGGCTGCGGGCCGAGTCAGCGGGGGGAACGGCATGAACGTCGTGCTCCTCATCATCGACAGCCTCCGCGCGGACCATGTGGGGGCCTACGGGTCCTCTGTGCACACCCCCAACCTCGACGCCTTCGCACGCGGCGCGACGGTCTTCACCCGAGCCCATCCGGACGCGCTCCCGACGATCCCGGTACGCCGGGCCGTACATACCGGCCTGCGCACGTACCCCTGCAGGCAGTGGGAACGGCTGCAGGGCAACCCGGCCATCCCGGGTGGCAGCCCATACCCGACGACCAGCACACCCTGGCCCAACTGCTCGGCCAGGTCGGCTATCGGCGGCTGATGATCGCCGACACCCCGCCGATGATGAACGCGTCGATGAACTTCACCCTCGGCTACTCCTCCTACGACTGGGTGCGCGGCTCCAAGGGGGACCGCTACCGCATGGTGGCGTCGGCGTCACGGGCGTCCGCGACGCCGTACGTGCTGCCGAAGCAGCGAGGCACCGCCGACGAGGTGGACGTGCGTCAGTACCTGGCCAACAAGCAGGCAATGCCGCGCGAGGAGGACCTGGCCTCTCCCCGGGTGTTCACGGAGGCGGTACGCCGCCTGGACGAGCTGCGGCAGGTGCAACCCTTCCTGCTGGTGGTCGACACCTTCGAGCCGCACGAGCCGTTCTTGCCGCCGATGAAGTACGTCGTCCCCTACAGCGACGGGTACCGGGGCATCGAGCCGATCCGCCCGACCTACGGTCCCGCCGACTACCTCGACGAGAAGCAACTCGCCCGCATGAAGGCCCTCTACTCCGGCGAGGTGACCTTCGTGGACCGCTGGGCCGGGCACCTGTTCGACGCGCTCGCCGAGCGCGGCCTCGACGAGTCGACGCTGGTGGTAGTGATGAGCGACCACGGGGTTCTGCTGGGAGACCACGGCCTGACCGGAAAGCCGTTCAAGGGCACCTACCCGGGCCTGACCGACATCGCGCTCACGGTGCGGCATCCGCGGCGTCGGCGTGGTGAGAGGAGCGACGTCAACGCGAGCACGTACGACGTCACCCCCACCGTCCTCTCTGCCCTGGACGTCGAGGTCGACCATCCGCTCGACGGCGGCGACCTGTTGGCTCGCGGCGGGCCTGTCGCCGACCGGGAGATCGCGACCGCGATCTACGCTGACACCCTCTGGGTGCGGAACCGCCACTGGCTCGTCGTCGGTCACGACTATGGCAGGGCCAACGAGCTCTACGATCTGCGGGCCGACCCGGACCTGCGCCGCAACCTGGCCTCCCGGAAGGGTGACGTGGTCAAGCGACTGCTGGACCAGGCACGGAAGGCCGCGGGTAGCCCAATCCCCCACTACAAAGTGTAGGCAGACTAACACAGACTGTAGTCAACACCGAGACCGGGCGCGGGAGATCAACAAGTCTGCCTGCGCAGGCGCGTCTGTCCAGAGGGAGGCGTTCAGCCGTACCCTGCAGGTACGTGATACCGGGCCATCCATCCTCTGACCGCCCAGGCGTGCCGATATGGTGGGTCATTCTCGAAGGAAGGCCGACCCAGCACGGGAAGGTGATCAACTAGTGGTCGACTATGCTCGTCCCTTCACCCAGGGAGAGGTCGACGCCGCGGCCCACCGCAGCCGCGTCGGCGGCAAGTGGCGGAGGCTCGGGCGGCTGCAGTTCGACTTCATGCGGGGTCAGGAACTGCGGCCGGACTCGCTGCTGCTGGATGTCGGCTGTGGGGCGCTGCGCGGCGGGGCCCACTTCGTGTCGTTCCTCGACCCCGGCCACTATTACGGCATCGACGTCAACCAGAGCCTGCTGGACGCGGGCTACGACCGCGAACTGGCCGCCGAGCTGCGCGACAAGCTTCCCAGGGACAACCTCCGCGCCACAGGGCGATTCGACTGCGACTTCGGCGTCGCGTTCGACTTCGCCCTCGCTCAGTCCCTGTTCACCCACGCACCGCTCAACGGCGTCCGACTGTGCCTGTACCGGGTGGCGAAGGTCATGCGCCCGGGCGGACGCTTCTACGCGACGTTCTTCGAGCCCCCCCAAGATCTCCCCCTCGACGGGGTGATCGAGACCAGACGGGGGATATCCACCGAGCGCAACCCCTTCTGGTACTGGCCGCAGGACCTCGAATGGGCGGCCAGCTTCGCTCCGTGGCGGTTCCGCTACATCGGCGACTGGGGGCACCCGCGAGACCAACGAATGGTCGAGTTCACCCGTCGCTAAGCCCAGCGTTTCGGTGGGGTGGGGTCACCGGTCTCTACGCACCGAGCGCCTTCTCGAGCAGGACGCCGAAGGGACGGTACCCGAGTCGTCTCCGGTACCACCGCAGTGCCCCTTCATTGGCCGCGGCCGCGTCGAACTGCACGCGCTGTGCGCCGTGCTCGTGTGCCCAGCGCTCGGCTCCCTCCATCAGCGTCGTACCGATGCCGCGGCCGCGGTAGCCGTCGAGGACGGCGACGTCCAGGGTGGCGCTCGCGATCGGCCACATCATGCTGGCATCGCTTGGAGGTGGCATCATCCGCACCCACACCGAGCCGACGATCCGTCCGTCCGCCTCGGCCACGAGCAGGCAGTCCTCCATCACCCCGATCGTTCGGCGGTACCGGTCCGCGACCGCTGCGGCGTCTGGTACGCGGTAGAAGCCGGGGTCCAGGCCGGCGTGATGCCGCGCGCTCGATACGTACACGTGGGCCAGCTCGTCGGCATCGTCGGGCAAGCGGGCTTCGCGCACCCGTACTTCATCAAGCGTCGTCATGGGGTTCAGGACATCACGTGCGGGCCGGAGGGCAGGTCTGATTCCGGGTCCCTGTGCCCTACAGTGGTCGCCTCGGGGCGCGACACTGGTGGAAGAGTGAGGTCTCGTGACCCGGACATGGCCCCCACCCGACCCGCGCCGAACTCGTGCCATACATCGGCGGCTTCGGCGGCAGCAGGGGCCGTTTCGTCCGAAGCCTCGCCTGGCTATTCTCGACGAGCTGGTCGCGACGGTTCTCTCCCAACACACCTCTGACCGAGGCACCGAGCGGGCGTTCGGCCGGCTGAAGGCGAGTTTCCCGAGCTGGGAGCAGGCCCTTGACGCGCCGGTCGGAGATGTCGCTGACGCGATACGGCCAGGTGGACTCGCCGGACAGAAGGCCCCGCGCATCCAGCGGATCCTCGCCGCGGTCGAGGCGCGCGAGGGTAGCCTCGACCTCTCCCGCCTGCACGAACTGGACGACGCGGGGGTCGAGGCCTACCTCACCGCCCTGCCGGGGGTGGGACCCAAGACCGCGTCCTGCGTCCTGGTGTTCTCGATGGGCCGGGCGGCGTTCCCCATCGACACCCACGTCCGTCGCGTCGCGGCGCGTCTCGGCTGGCTGCCGCCCGGGGCGACCGCCGAGCAGGCCCACCGCCTGCTGGGGCCGCGTGTACCCGCAGATATCCGGTACGAGCTGCACCTCGCCCTGGTGACCCACGGCCGTACGGTCTGCCGCGCGGCGCGGCCTCGGTGCGGGGACTGCCCGCTCCGCGACCTGTGCCCGACCGGTGCGCGGGAAAGGCGCCCGAGAGAGGCCCCGAGAGAGGCCCCGAGAGAGGTATTGCCTACCGGCCGCGGACGGCGGTGAACGCCACCGAGTGGACGAGGTCACGACTCGCCACGTCGGTGAAGAGCCGCGCGAGCGTACGGCTGATGTGCGCGGCGTCCTCCTCGCAGAGCCCGATGCGGCGGGCCATGCGGGAGGGGGCACTTCGGCTGTGTACAGCGAGAACGATCGTCCCTCCGGGCCGTAGCACACGGTGCGCCTCGCGCAACCCGGCCGTGAGGTCGGGCCAGATCTGGCAGCTGTTGACAGACACGACATGGTCGAAGCTGGCGTCGTCGAACGGCAGGCGGTCGGCTGTCCCCTGCCTGAGATCGGCGCGGCCCGCCCGTACGGCGACGCGGTTGGCGCGTTGCGCCTGCGCGAGCATGGTCTGCGACGGGTCCACCCCGGCGACGAGGCCCGCCCCCGTGCGCTTCAGCAGCAGCCGCACGAGGTGGCCGGGGCCGTGCCCCACCTCGAGGACGCGCTGGCCCGGCCGTACATCGAACAGGCCGAGCACCTCATGCTGCTGCTCCTCGTTGCCTCGCGCCATGATCCGGCCCGCGAGCCCGCCGAGCGCGCCCTGTGGGATCGCGAACGGGTTGCGCGTCGCGGCTTGCGAGCCCGGATCACGTACGGCGCCCATCCGCGGACCTTATCCCTCCGCCAACGCCCCGGCCATGCGGTCGAGGATCTCCGGTCAGCACCTCTCGCAAGGTGGCGAAGTTGAGGCGTACGTACCCGCCGTCACCCGGGCCGAAGCGCGCCCGTCATCGAGCATGACCCCCACCGCCTCCCGGCGTCCGCTTGTGCGGTCGAGAGGACTAGCAGACTGGGGCTTTGCCGCGGTATGAGTGGATCGCACGGGGGTGCTCGATGGATACGAAGCTCTGGAGGCTCGACACGATGAGACTCGGAGACGACGAGGCGCGACGCCGGTTCGCGCCGGCCCGGGTGGCCCGCCTCGCCACGGTCGACGACGGGGGGCGCCCCCACCTGGTACCGGTGACCTTCGCCGCGTCCTACGATGCGATCGTGACGGCCGTGGACGCCAAGCCGAAACGCAGCAGAGATCTCAAACGGCTGCGTAACATCCGGGCCAATCCGCGGGTTGCCCTGCTCGTCGACCATTACACCGACGACTGGCGGGCACTATGGTGGGTCCGCGCCGACGGCCACGCCCGGGTGGTGGCGGACGCCGCGGAGTGGGCCGAGCCGTTGCGGCTGCTGGCGGACAAGTACACCCAGTACCGTGATGGTGCCCCCGACGGTCCGGTGATCGAGATCAGCGTCGAGCGCTGGGTCGGCTGGACGGCGTCGTGAGATGACAGCGGGGCCGCCATGACTGCGCCCGTGGGCGGGCGCGAGCAACCTGGGTGGGCAGGAGTGAGGCGTGGACACGACGTACTCGATCGCGGTGGTCCCCGGCGACGGGATCGGTCAGGAGGTCGTTCCGGCCGCTGTCCACGTCCTCGACGTCGCCGCCGAGCGGTTCGGCTTCGCCTTCGACTGGCGTGCCTACCAGTGGGGCTGCGACCACTACGTGCGGACCGGGCGGATGATGCCCACGGACGGGCTCGAGCGGCTTCGTGAGCACGACGCGATCTTCCTCGGCGCGGTGGGCCGCCCCGATGTGCCCGACCACGTGTCGCTGTGGGGGCTGCTCATCCCGATCCGGCGCGCCTTCCGCCAGTACGTCAACCTCCGACCGGCGCGGCTGCTGCCCGGCGTCACGAGTCCGCTAGCTCGCCCGGCGGACATCGACCTCATGGTCGTACGTGAGAACAACGAGGGGGAGTACTCCGAGATCGGCGGTCGACTGTACCGCGGGCTTCCGGAGGAGATGGCCGTCCAGGAGGCGGTCTTCACGAGGTGCGGGACCGAGCGGGTCATGCGGTACGCGTTCGATCTCGCCCGCTCCCGGAAGGGCAGGCTCACCTCGGCCACGAAGTCCAACGGCATCATCCACACCATGCCGTTCTGGGACGAGGTCTGCGAGGACGTCGCCCGGGACTACCCGGACGTGAGCGTCCGGAGGGTCCTCATCGACGCGCTCGCCGCCGGCCTCGTGCGTGATCCCGGTGACTTCGACGTCATCGTGGCGTCCAACCTGTTCGGCGACATCGTGTCCGACCTCACCGCGGCGCTGAGCGGGAGCCTCGGCCTGGCGCCCTCAGCCAACCTCAACCCCGAGGGCGATACCCCTTCGATGTTCGAGCCGGTACACGGGTCCGCGCCCGACATCGCGGGCCGAGGGGTCGCGAACCCGCTCGCGCAGATCTGGACGGGGGCGATGATGCTCGACCACCTCGGTCAGCCGCAGGCGGCGAGACTCGTCACCGACGCGCTCGAGGACGTCCTCGCCTCCGCCGAGGTGCATACCCCGGACCTCGGCGGAGAAGCGACGACTGAGCGTGTCGTCGATGCGGTCACCGACCGGCTGCGCCGGGCGTGAGGACGGGCCCCGATGGTCCGAGAGGATGGGAGTCATGGAGACGTCGCGCAAGCCCGACATCAACGCGTCCGACTTCTTCGCGGTCGACATGAGAGTCGGTCGCGTCGTCGGCGTCGAGGAGTTCGCGGAGGCCCGGACGCCCGCCTGGAAGATCACCGTCGATTTCGGGGCGCTCGGCAAGCTGCGCACCAGTGCACAGGTCACCCACTACGCCCGCGAGGACCTGGTCGGCCGACTCGTCGTCGGGGCGGTCAACCTCAGTACGAAGCGCATCGCCGGGTTCCGCAGCGAGTTTCTCCTGCTCGGCGCGGTAAGCGACGAGGACGTCGTGCGGCTTCTGAGTCCGGACAGCGACGCGGCCCCGGGCGAGCCGATCGCGTGACGGGCACGGCCCGGGTCAGTCGTCACGTCCGCGTCCCTCGTCGCGTTCCTGCTGCGCGGCGAGTGCCTCCTCCTCGTGGCGTTTCCGCTGCGCGGCCTCCTCCTCGTCGCGTTTCCGCAACGCGGCCGCTTCGACAGATTCTCGCTCGGGAAAGATCATGGCGATGACCTCGAGGTACAAAGACTCCGGGTAGGGGATGTAGGAGATGTTCCGGAGGGCCTGCTCCTGACCCGCGGACTCGATGACGAACTCGCCATACCCGAGCATCCGACCCCCGACCGAGCGCCGGAAGCTCATGTCCGTGACCTTGGTGAGCGGCATCATCGCCACCTTGCGGGTGAGCAGCCCACCGGTGGAGAGGATCCGCTGGTGGGTGATGACGATGTACTCGACGGCCCACTCAGCGAGCTTCCACATGAAGTAGACCAGCACGAGCAGCCAGGCCCACCAGATGATGTTGGTAGCCGCGCTGCTGCCGGCGGCGATGGTGTTGGTGAGGACTCCGGCCACGACCAGCCCGACGAACAGGATCAGTACGGGCACCAACAGAATCGCCGGGTGCCGACGGACGGTGATCACATGCTGTTCGTGGGGGAGCAGGTAACGGTTGACCGAGGCCGGCGCTGCGTCACCTGGCGTCAGGAACTTCATGACAGGGCGCTGACAAATGCCGCGAGAGAGCCTGCCGCGGAGGAGAGTCCTCCCGCCGCGCTACGGACCAGCCCGGCGGCGGCCTGCGGGTCCGACAGCAGATAGAAAAGGGCGAAAGCGACAATGGCCCACGTGAGGTACTTCTTCACGACTGTGCCTCCCGTCGCACGTTGAACCCAGCTACCCAGCGTCTTTTGTACACCATTTCCCTACCTTGGGCGAAGCATGTCACTCTGGGTAGTTCGAATCGCGTGGCGTCGGTGTCTGGGCGAGCGCGAGAACCTCCAGGTGTTGACGGGCGATGCGCTCGACCAGGTCAGGAGACGCTGCTCCGGTGACGTCCTCGGCACCGTGTCTGGCGGCTGCTACACAACGTGACACCGTGCCCGCTGGGTGGGTCCCATCGAACTCGGAAGTCAACCGCTCTACGACGTCGACGTAGGCGTGGATGGCATGTCGATCCGGGGTGCTGATGGACATGTCGCTCCTCTGCCGATCGTGGACGCAGGCGACGGGCACCTGCCGTTCGATCGGCGGGGCAGTGGGGGAAGGGGCTCTATGCCGCATGGTCACTACTCACCGTGCCCGAATTCTTGCACTCCGTAACGCTCGCTGTCGAGCCCAGCGACGACGGGACCTCCGACGCCGGTCTCCCCTCGTTCGGGTTCGGCCCGCAAAGTTGGGAGCCTACCGTTCGATCGCCCTCCACTGGGCAGCGACACACCCTCGCGGAGTCGGGGACACGTCAGTGCCCGCCAGGTAAGAACATCCTACCCCTCTTGTCGTCAAACAGTCCCGTACAGCCGATCGCCCGCGTCTCCGAGGCCTGGGACGATGAATCCGCGCTCGTCGAGACGGTCGTCGACCGCGGCCGTGACCACCGAGACGGGAATGTCGGTGTCCTTCAGCGCCTCTTCGACCCGTGAGAGTCCCTCCGGAGCGGCGAGCAGGCACACCGTCGTCACCCGTCCGGCGCCGCGCTCGGCCACCAGGTTGATCGCCGCCACCAGCGTGCCGCCCGTGGCCAGCATGGGGTCGAGGACGTAGCAGTGGCGGCCGCCGAGGTCGCGGGGCAGCCGCGTCGCGTACGTCGTGGCCTTGAGCGTGCCTTCGTCGCGAACCATCCCCACGAACCCGACCTCGGCGGTGGGCAGCAGCCGCGTCATACCTTCCAGCATCCCCAGGCCGGCGCGCAGGATCGGAACGACGAGCGGGGAGGGGCGGGCGAGGCGCACACCACGCGCGGGCGCGAGCGGAGTGCCGACTGTCACTTCCTCCGTGCACACGTCGCGTGTCGCCTCGTAGGCGAGGAGCGTGACGAGCTCGTCCGCGAGTCTCCGGAACGTCGGTGAGTCGGTGGACGCGTCGCGTAGGTGGGTGAGCTTGTGGGCGACTAGCGGATGGTCGGCGACGAGAGTACGCATGATGGGTCACGCTAGTAGCGGAACCATCCGGACGCGTCATCCGTCTCGCTGGGGGAGCCAGGTTGAGTGGTCCTTCGCGGGGAAGATTGCGTGACATGAGCCGCAGCGAGGAGCCGGACGAGCCGGTCGCGGGCGAGGAGGAGGCGGCGCGGGATCGACGTCGGCGTCGTGCGATCTTCCTGAGGGAGCTTGCGGAAGCCCGCGAGCTGCGAAGGCGGGTCACCCCGCACCGGTCGCGCCGTGAGCGGTTGCATGCTGCGCTCCGGATGAGGACGTTTCGGTAGTGATTCGGCATCTGTTCCGTCGTTGATCGGGACGTTCGCCCGGTGATCTGTCAACATGCCTCTGGGAGCCACGCCGGTGAGGTGACGATGACCGAGGTAAGCGAGAGCGACTTCGCTGTCGTGGTGTATCGCGAGGACGACAGCTGGGAGGCGGAGGTCCTCCCCGTGAAGCTGACCGAGGACCTGACGGCGCTCATCCACGCCCTGCGGCAACTGCCCGGGCGGGGCGGTGTGATCGGGCTCGTGGCGGTCGGCGACGACTTCTTCCTCGCCCTCCGTGTGTTGGGCGGCTGCGAGCGCGTCTTTCTCTCCGACGTGACGGCCGCGGTCGACTGGCCGCTCGCACGCCAGGTGCTCGATCATCTCGAGTTGCCCGTCCCCGACGACGAGGACCTCGATCAAGTCCTGCCCGTCGGCGATATGTCGATTTTCGCGGACCTCGGTGTCGACGAGATGGAGCTCGGCGCGCTGTCCGGGGATCTCGACCTCTACCCGGATGAGGTGCTGACCAGCATCGCCGGCCGACTGGGGTTCGCGGGGCCGTTCCAACGAGCCCTCGACTCCGCGATGGGCTGACCGACCAGGAGCCGGAAGTGCCGTACTTCGCCGCCGCCTTCGCGCGTATGTCCGATATGGGATGGGTTGGCCGCACGGTCGACCTCGACGAGGTCGAGGCCATGGACGACCTAGTCGATGTCATGCGTGAGTTCGCTGAGGGGGATGAGCCCGTGCTCCTCCTGCTCGAGGAGGACGACGAGTGGTTCACCATCGTGCGGATCGAGGGTGTCGACGATCCGCGCATCTTCCTGTCCGATTTGCGGGCTCCGCTGAGCAGCGGGCTCGCCGTCCTGGTGCACGACGGCATCCAGCAGCTCATGGGCGGGGAGGAGGAGGATGTCGCGTCAGCTGCGGTCGAGGGCGAACCCGGCGGCGACACCGACCTGCTCGAGGACCTTGGTGTTACCTCCGACGAGCTCGTGGAGCTGTGTGTGGAGGAGGGGCTGCTCCCCGATGACGCGCTGTCCACGGTCGCGGAGCGGGCGGGTTTCGCCGAGGAGCTCGAGAAGCTGCGGTGAGCCCGATGGCGACTGAATGTCCGCCGCGCATTCTTACGCGACCACAGTGCCCCATTCAGTGCCCCATGGGGCAGTCGCGCGGGTGGCCGGGGAGAGGCCGACGAGGAAGCGCGGAGCATGGGGGATTACGAGGACGTGATGCGCCTGGCGCTCGCCGACGCGCGTGAAGCTCCGGTCACCGGCGACGTACCCGTCGGCGCGGTCGTCATCGATCCCGCGGGAGCCGTCGTCGGGCGCGGGCGTAACGCCCGCGAGGCCTCCGGCGACCCGACGGCCCACGCGGAGATCGTCGCGCTGCGACAGGCGGCAGCGTCGGTCGGTCTGTGGCGCCTCGACGGCTGCTCTCTCGCGGTCACCCTGGAGCCGTGCACGATGTGCGCCGGCGCGATAGTACAGGCCCGCCTCGCGCGACTCGTCTATGGAGCCGGCGATCCCAAGGGGGGCGCCGTCGGCTCACTCTGGGATGTCGTACGCGACCGCCGGCTGAGTCACAGACCGGAGGTCGTCGGCGGGGTCCTCGCGGGGGAGTGCGGTGAGCTCTTGAGCCGCTTTTTCGAGGCGCGCAGGGATGTCCGGTAGGCTCCACACCGGTGGAGTCGCCTAGTGGCCGAGGGCGGGCGCCTCGAAAGCGTCTGAGGGGTCATCCCCCTCCGTGGGTTCAAATCCCACCTCCACCGCTGCGCCCGGCCCTCGCGTGTGCACATCGGGGCCCGGTGACCCAGGCTTCCTCAACCAGCGCCGTCGAGGTTGAGAACGCGGGCATGGAGCACCACCCGCTGGTGCAGAGCCGCACGCAACGCCCGGTGCAGTCCGTCCTCGAGGTACAGCTCACCGCGCCAGTGGACGACGTGCGGGAAGAGGTCGCCGTAAAAGGTCGAGTCTTTGGCCAGGAGCGTCGCGAGATCGAGGACTCGTTTGGTGGTCACCAGGTCATCGAGGCGTACCTGGCGCGGGGGTATCGCGGCCCAGTCCCGATGGCGCAGACCGTGATCGGGGTACGGGCGTTCGTCGCCGACCGCCTTGAAGATCACAGGGAAAAGTTTAGTGAGAGAGCGCACACGGCCACACCGGTTCCCCATGATCTTCGGCATCGGCTTGGCTTCCAGGCGCGGAGGAGTGACACCGTCCACACCCACTGCAAGGGTGCATGACAGCGGGTGTCCTGAGACGAGCGGCTCGGTACTTCGCACCGGGCACCAGCCGGAGCAAGGAGGCTTGTACTTTGCTATACGCCTCAGGTCCGGGGCGTCTGCCAGCAGGGCCAGCGTGCCTCGGCGGTACCCAGCGAACGGCCGTGGACATGAGCGAATGAGACCAGAAATGAGATCACGGCGAGGAGCCGGCGGCTCACCTCTGAGGCTCTGAGCGCTTCAGGGAGCCGTGCTCGATCCGCTGGGGAAAAGGTGGGTGGGTTCCCTCGCGTTCGGGCCCCTGCGAGCTTCTCGGAGCCTCGGCTCCGCGCGGCTGGCCCTGACAGACTCAATCGATCTCTCGACGCCGTGCCGATCAGATCTTCGAGACGTACAAGCGGCTCGAAGCAGGGTGTCGACCAGCCGCGGCGGCCCGCTGTGCGCCCGCTCCCCGTCCACGAACCCTGCCTCGACTACGCTCTCGACCACGGCGAGTCGTACGGGGTCACGTGCTTGGACCCCCGCCGACGCAGGTCAGGGCGCCGTCGCCAGGTGCCGTCAGTGGTCGTGAGTGACCGCGTTCGACCGTCACTACAACCACGGATCTGGCACGCGATCCATGGTTGGCTCTATTACGGTCAGCGGGAGCGACACTGGGAAATAGGAGTTGGCAGTGAGCACGAACAGCGCTGACTACCCGTTCTCGCCGGGCCAACCGCGGCCCTCGGCCGACGAGTTGTTCCGGGACAGGGAGCCGTATGCTCCGCGGACGACCTCGCTCGCGATGGCGTCTTCGACGAGGGCGAGGTAGAAGACTTCCTCGCCGACTTGTACGCGATGCGCTTGGGGCAGCTTCGCGTCCGTGACGACGGTCAGGAACGACTCGTGGAAGTCTCGGTCCCCGTGGCCGAGGTCGATGTGCCACAGCCGGTCATCCGGCGTTGGTGGGTCGGCGCCGAGGAGCATGTTCCACACATTGAGCCTCGGGGGCCGGTAAACGGGCGAGCCAGCCCCTAGACCGGAAAGTCCGGCGTGGCGGGAAGGGGCGGGAGATCAGTCGGTTGGCTCGTCTGCGGGGGCATGGTCCCATGATGCACCGGTTACGGGCTTGGATCACCAGCTTGGAAGGTCTCGCACGGGGACAGGATCACCAGGACTTGTGCAGGTCAACGGGGAGATGGCCTGATCTGTGAGTGCCCGTGAGCCCCCTTGACCATCCACCTGATCGGGCACGCGGCGGACACGGGGTGACCCTTGTCAGTTTGATCTTGGATGAGGTGAGCATGATCCGTTTGGCCGCTACGATCGTCGGCATGGCGACTGCCGCGCCTGATCGTTCGAGGTTCCGGTCGGCCAACCTGAGCCGTGCACCCATCTCCCCGGTGGCCGGAGCCGTCAAGCGAGCATTGTCGCCCCCTCGTGAACGTCACCACCACGAGGTTGCTGCCAGGCTCATCCGATGTCCCGTACTCGTCAGCAGTGGCGCTCCAGTGCTCACAACGAAGGCGGGCACACGACCCTCGCCGGCCTCGCCCGCGGATGGGAAGGACGGTGATCAGCGCAAGGCGCAAGGCATTGAGGGCCGTACGGAGGGGTCGAATGAGACCAGAAGTGAGACCAAGACCGAATCGGGACGGCACTCCGCTCGCGTACCGGCCGATGTCTTGCCTGGCCAGGAAGGCGGAGGATGCGAGATTCGAACTCGCGAGGGGTTGCCCCCAACACGCTTTCCAAGCGTGCGCCCTAGGCCACTAGGCGAATCCTCCGGCAGCCAGGCTACCTGCTCGTATCGCGTCGGGGCGGTCGGGTACCCGACTCCGACTCCCGGCGGTCAACGGGTTTGCGCTGTCGCTCGCCCCCCGAGTGAGTACCCTGGAGACAGGCCCCTCGCATGGCGATCACCCCCGTAAACTCCCCCAGGGCCGGAAGGCAGCAAGGGTAAGCGGGCTCTGTCGGGTGTGCGGGGGGCCCCTCACGTAGCGGTCCGCAAGGATGGGTACCCATGGCCCTCGCGCTCTACCGCAAGTACAGGCCGGGGACGTTCGCTGAGGTCCAGGGCCAAGAGCATGTCACTGTCCCCCTGCAGCGGGCCTTGCGTTCCGGCAGGGTGCACCACGCCTATCTCTTCAGCGGCCCCCGCGGCTGTGGCAAGACATCGAGCGCCAGGATCCTCGCCCGCTCCCTCAACTGTGAGAAGGGGCCGACCCCAGAGCCGTGCGGCGAGTGCGAGTCGTGCGTCGCGCTCGCCCCGACGGGTCCCGGCAGCCTCGACGTCATCGAGATCGACGCGGCGTCGCACGGAGGTGTCGACGATGCTCGTGACCTGCGCGAACGCGCCTTCTTCGCCCCGGTGGCGGCGCGCTACAAGGTGTACATCATCGATGAGGCCCACATGGTCACCCGCGAGGGCTTCAACGCGCTGTTGCGGGTCGTCGAGGAGCCTCCGCCGCACCTCAAGTTCGTGTTCGCGACGACCGAGCCGGAGAAGGTCATCGGCACGATCCGGTCGCGGACCCATCATTATCCCTTCCGTCTCGTGCCACCGGGTGTCCTGCGGGACCTGCTCGCGGATGTCTGCGAGCGGGAGGGAATCGAAGTCGACGCGGCCGTGCTCCCCCTCGTGGTACGGGCCGCGAGCGGTTCCGTCCGCGACGCCCTGTCCGTCATCGAGCAGCTCATCGCCGGTTCAAGCGGCGGGACCGTCGCGTACGACCAAGCCGTGGGGTTGCTGGGCTTCACCGACGCCGCCCTGCTCGACGAGGTCGTCGACGCCTTGGCGGCGGGTGATGGCGCCGTGGTGTTCGAGGCGGTGAACCGGGTGATCGAGGGTGGACACGATCCGAGACGCTTCGCCACGGACCTGCTCGAGCGTTTCCGCGACCTCGTCATCATGCGGGCGGTTCCCGACGCCGGTGACAAGGGCCTACTCGACCACCCGCCCGACCTGCTCGAGCGCATGCGCGGCCAGGCCACGCGCATGGGCCCCGCCGAGTTGTCCCGGACCGCCGACCTCCTGCACGAGGGGCTCACCGACATGCGGGGCGCGACCTCACCGCGTCTGCTCCTCGAGTTGATCTGCGCTCGGGTCCTCCTGCCGGCCGCGTCCCATGATGAGGCCGGACTGCTGACCCGGCTCGAACGTCTCGAACGCCGGCTGTCGATCGAGGGCAGGGGCGAGGCGTCGGGGGTCCGGCACGAGGCGAGAAGAACCGAGCATGAGCCGCCTACGCCCGAGCGGCGTCCCACCCCACCCGTCGCCACCGATCGTGGTGCTGGCACCCCCGGGCACCCGCCTGCTCGTGCCGTCGATCCCCCACCCGGTTCTCACGGGCAGGACGCCTCGTCCGGGCCGGGGGCACCCGTCGACACGCCGCCAGCGGAGCCTACCGACGTGCCTGCCCTTGACGCCGCGGCCGTCCGGCGGGCGTGGGCGGACATCCTCGAGGCCGTCAAGCGTCGCCGTAAGGTCTCGTGGATGACGCTGCTCGGTGACATCCACGTGGTCGCCGTCGAGGGCGACACGCTTGTGCTTTCGTTCGGCAAGGAAGGTGACAGGCGTGGTTTCACAACGAACGGCAGCGACGCGGTTCTGCGCGAGGCCCTACGCGAGACGCTCGGGGTCGACTGGACGATCTCCGCGGTCGGTCGTGACAGTCGGCCGTCGTCCGATTCGCGGAGGTCACCCGGCGGAACCGAACGTGAGGGCTTCGCGCCAGGCGACGGCCCCGACGACGTGTCCGTCGCGGATCCCGAACTCACGGGTATGGCGCTCATCGAGCGGGAGCTTGGCGGGAGGGTCATCGACGACCGGCAGGGCGAGGTATAACCCCGCATGCTGACCGGGCAGCGCACCCGCTGGGGCGCGGCCTGTGGCCCAGAGCAACACCTGACCCGTAGGCTCGTGGTACGGACATCGCAGCGAGGAGGTGCCGTGACTTCTGGCCAGCCCGATATGCAGCAGCTGCTCCAGCAGGCACAGCAGATGCAGCAGCAGCTGATGGAGGCGCAGCAGGAGCTTGCTGACACCGAGGTCGAGGGTAGCGCCGGCGGCGGCCTCGTCACGGCCACCGTCAACGGCACCGGTGAGTTGCGCGCTCTCGCGATCGACCCGAAGGCCGTTGATGCCGACGATCCCGCGGAGACGGCGGAGACGATCGCCGACCTGGTGGTCGCGGCCATACGAGACGCCTCTCGTGCCGCGCGTGAGCTTCAGGAGGACAAGATGGGCCCCCTCGCCCAGGGCCTCGGCGGCGGGGGCGGTCTCGGTCTCCCGGGCGCCTAGTGTCGCGCTAGGGAGGTCCTTTGACATGGCGGTGATCCAGGCGGATGGATCGCAAGGCGGAGGAAGGCGCCGCCTGGGTGCCGCCAGGACGAAGAAGACTTTCCTCACGCGACGCTAGCGAGGGGGTGCGGTGTACGAGGGGGTCGTCCAAGACCTCATCGACGAGCTCGGCACGCTGCCGGGAGTGGGACCGAAGAGCGCGCAGCGCATCGCTTTCCACCTTCTGGCCGCCGACCCCGCGGACGTACGTCGCCTGGCGGGCGTCCTGATCGAGGTCAAGGAGCGCACTCGCTTCTGCCGGACGTGCGGGAACATCGCCGAAGGCGAGGAGTGCCGTGTCTGCCGCGACCCGCGACGCGACCGCTCTGTGCTCTGTGTGGTCGAAGAGCCCAAGGATGTGGTCGCGATCGAGCGCACCCGCGAGTTTCGCGGCCGCTACCACGTCCTCGGTGGGGCGATCAGCCCGATCGAGGGTGTGGGTCCGGATGACCTGCGGGTCAAGGAACTCATGACGCGTCTCTCCGATGAGGCCATCATGGAGCTCATCATCGCGACCGACCCCAACCTCGAGGGCGAGGCGACGGCCACGTACCTCGCCCGGCTCGTGGGTCCGATGGATCTGAAGGTCACCCGGCTGGCGAGCGGCCTCCCCATGGGGGGCGACCTCGAGTATGCCGATGAGGTGACGTTGGGCCGAGCGTTCGAAGGACGGAGGCAGGTGGATGTCTGAGGGATGGGAGACGCTCGCCGACGGCGTCGCCGGGCACGTGGAGGACTTCCTCCAGGGGCTGGACGCTGTCGCCTCGGGACAGGGAGGCGCCGAGGTCGTGCCAGTCCTGCTGCTCGAGGTCGCTCAGGTGATGCTGGCTGGGGCGCAGCTCGGTGCGAGCACTGACGTCATCCTGTCCGACAACAACGAACCGGAGGTGGGGGAAGACCCCGACGTCGACGTGGTTCGTCAGGGACTGGCCGAGCGCCTCGCGCCCATCGACGAGTACGAGGAGGTCTTCGATCCGTACGAAGACACCGGACTCACCACGTATCGACTATCGGATGACCTGGCCGACGTGGCCGTCGACCTCGTCCATGGGCTCCGCCACTATAAGGCCGGGCGCCCACTCGAGGCACTGTGGTGGTGGCAGTTCTCCTACCTGAATCATTGGGGTAACCACGCTGGCGCCGCCCTGCGCGCCCTCCAGTCGGTCGTGGCGCACAGCAGACTCGACGTCTCCGGGAGTGTGAGCACCCGCGCCGCACGCCGCCTCTAGGCCCGCCGCTCGCCTGGGTTCGCCGGAAGGCGTCACCTGCGAGGTGCCGGTAAACTGCCGGAGTTCGCAAACCTGATCCCGATAGTTCGAGGAGCGCCACCGTGGGCTTGGTCGTACAGAAGTACGGCGGCTCCTCCGTTGCCGACGCCGACCGCATCAAGCGCGTCGCCCAGCGCATCGTCGCGATGAAGAAGGCGGGGCACGATGTCGTGGTGGTCGTGTCGGCGATGGGCGACACGACCGACGATCTCATCGACCTGGCCAAGCAGGTGAGCCCGATCCCGCCGGGCCGCGAGCTCGACGTGCTGCTGACCTCCGGCGAGCGTATCGCCATGGCCCTGCTGGCGATGGCGATCGGCAACCTCGGGGTCGAGGCGCAGTCGTTCACCGGTAGTCAGGCCGGCGTCATCACGACCTCGGTCCACGGCAAGGCGCGCATCATCGACGTCACGCCAGGTCGCATCCAGCAGTGCATCGACCAGGGGATGATCGCGATCGTCGCGGGCTTCCAGGGCGTCTCGCAGGACTCCAAGGACATCACGACACTGGGCCGAGGGGGTTCGGACACCACCGCGGTGGCGCTCGCCGCCGCCCTCGGCGCCGAGGCGTGCGAGATCCTGAGCGACGTCGACGGCGTCTACTCCGCCGACCCCCGCATCGTGCCCCGGGCGCGCCGGATCCCCCACATCAGCTACGAAGAGATGCTCGAGATGGCCTCGTGCGGATCGAGGATCCTGATGCTGCGCTGCGTGGAGTACGCCCGGCGCTACAGCGTCCCCATCCACGTGCGGTCGTCGTTCAGTACGCGCGAGGGCACCTGGGTGGTCCACGAACCCGAGGGAGACGACATGGAGCAGGCACTCATCACCGCCGTCGCCCATGACTGCAGCGAAGCAGAGGTCACCGTCGTCGGTGTACCCGATAAGCCCGGCGTGGCCGCCGCGCTCTTCCGCGTCATGTCCAACACCGAGATCAACATCGACATGATCGTGCAGAATGTCTCGGACGCGGTGACCGGACGCACGGACATCTCGTTCACCCTCCCGAAGGCCGACGGCAAGACCGCCATGGGCGCGCTGTCCCGGGTGCGGGGCGAGATCGGCTTCGAGAGCCTGCAGTACGACGACAAGATCGGCAAGGTGTCGCTGATCGGTGCCGGGATGCGTAGTCACCCTGGCGTGTCCGCCACGTTCTTCGACTCGCTCGCCGACGCGGGCGTCAACGTCGAGATCATCTCCACCTCGGAGATCCGCATCTCCGTCGTGTGCCGCGAGGACGACGTGCCGGCGGCCGTGGGCGCCCTGCACTCCGCGTTCGAGCTCGACGACACAGAGGAGATCGCCAGCGTGTACGGAGGGACCGGACGATGAGCCGCAGCCCTACACTCGCGATCGTCGGCGCCACCGGTGCTGTCGGCCGGGTGATGCTCGATCTGCTCTCGACACGGGAGAACGTGTGGGGCGACATTCGGTTGGTCGCCTCGCCGCGCTCGGCCGGCCGTCGCCTTCCGGTCCGTGGCGAGGAGGTCGAGGTCGTGGCGCTGACGGAGGAGTGCTTCGACGGCGTCGACGTCGCGATGTTCGACGTACCCGACGAGGTGTCGCAGCGGTGGGCGCCGGTCGCCGTAGCGCACGGCGCGGTCGCGGTGGACAACTCCGGCGCGTTCCGGATGGATCCCGAGGTCCCCCTCGTCGTGCCGGAGGTCAACCCCGAGGCCGCGCGCACCCGTCCCAAGGGGATCGTTAGCAACCCCAACTGCACGACGCTCTCGATGATCGTCGCCGTCGGGGCCCTGCACCGCGCGTACGGCGTGGAGCAGCTCATCGTGGCGTCGTACCAGGCCGCTTCCGGCTCGGGCCAGGAGGGCATCGACACGCTGTACGACCAGATGGAGAAGGTCGGAGGCGACCGCGGACTCGGCACCCGTGCGGGCGACATCCGTCAGGTCGTCGGCGATCATCTCGGCCCCTTCCCGGCACCGCTCGCCTACAACGTCGTGCCGTGGGCAGGCTCGCTGAAGGACGACGGCTGGACGTCGGAGGAGCTGAAGGTCAGGCGCGAGTCACGCAAGATCCTCGGTCTCCCCGACCTCAAGGTGTCAGCGACATGCGTGCGGGTTCCCGTCGTCACGACCCACTCCCTCGCTGTCCACGCGACATTCGGCCGGGAGGTCGACGCCGGCGAGGCGCAGGCGGTATTGCGCGACGCCCCCGGCGTCGTGCTGTGCGACGAGCCCGAGGCGAAGGAGTTCCCGACGCCCGCCGACGTGGTCGGCACCGATCCGACGTGGGTCGGTCGTGTCCGCCGTTCGCTCGACGATCCGCGGTCGCTCGACCTGTTCATGTGCGGCGACAACCTCCGCAAGGGCGCGGCACTCAACACAGCGCAGATCGCCGAGCTGGTCGCGGGCGAGCTGTCCCACCCGAGTTCGCTTCCCTCCGGCTGAAGGACTGTCGTCGCCTACGCCACGCCGAGGCGGCGCCGGGCGAACGAGATCATCGCCTCCTCCTGACGGATCCGCTCTTCGACGACGAGGGAACCATGGCCGGCGTCGAAGCGGTACACCTCGTGGTCCTTGCCCAGCGCCTCGAGCCGCGCGAGATAGTTCTCGATCTGGCGGAGCGGGCAGCGCGGGTCGTTGGCGCCGGCCAGGATCAGGACCGGCGCCTTCACCTGCTCGGCGTAGGTGATGGGCGACGACTCGTGGTAGCGGTCCGGCACCTCCTCCGGAGTACCGCCGAAGAGCGACCTGTCGAAGGCCTGGAGGCCCTCCATCTCGTCCGCGTACGCCGCGACGTAGTCGGCCACGGGCACCGCCGCGACGCCGAGCGACCAGTCCGCCGGTTGCGTGCCGACCCCGAGGAGCGCGAGGAACCCGCCCCACGATCCGCCGGCGAGCACGAGCCGGCCGCCATCGGCCACTCCAGAGGCCACCGCCCAGTCTCGTACGGCCTTGACGTCCTCGAGCTCGGTGAGCCCTACGTGCTCTTCCAGCGCGTCGCGCCAGGCGGACCCGTACCCGGTCGAGCCGCGGTAGTTGACCCGCACAACCGCGAAACCGTGATCGACCCATGCCGCGGTCGACGCGCTGAACGAGTCGGAGTCCTGGGCCGTCGGGCCCCCGTGGACATGGAACACGGTCGGGTACGGCCGCCCCCCTCCGGTCGGCTTTGAGACGAGCGCGTGGATACGTCCGCCGGGACCGTCCACGTCGACGTCCTCGACCGGCACGGACGGCGGCGCGGGCCTCCCCGGTGGTGTCAGCACGACCGTTCCGGCCGTCGAGCGGATCACCGGCGGCTCGGCCGACGACGACCACGAGTACTCGACGGTGCCGTCGGGGCGGGCGGTCGCACCTGTGACGACGCCGCGTGGTGAGTCCAGCGGGGTGAGCGTGCCCGTGTCGAGGTCGAAGCGGTACATCTCGGTGCGGGCGCGGTGCTCATGCGCCACGAGGAGCGCGGAACCGTCGGCGTACCAGTCGGCGACGATCTCCCCGGGCAGGTCGAGGCGGACCTCCCGCTCCTCGCCGGTCGCCGGGTTCCAGACCAGCGGTTCCGGCTTCCCGCGCCGCTCGTGCAGGACCAGGAGGCGGCTGTCACCGTGTATGGGGGCGAAGCGCAGGCCATCGACCCCCTTGCCCGGACCGTCCCAGAGATCGGCCACCGGCTGTCCGTCGGGCCGGACGACGCGCAGCGCCATGTGCCTGCTGTCGCCGTGCTCGCTGTGGTTGATCGCGACCAACGACTCGTCCCGGGAGAGGCCGACGAGGTGGGCGTCCTCGCGATGGGCGTAGATCGTGACCGGGTCGGCGCCGGGACGGGCGAGGTGGACGGTGGTGCCGTGCTGTTTGGATCGTCCGATGCCGGCGAGCCCGCCCTGCCCGAGCACGAGACCGGCGGGGTAGGAGGCCGGCAGCTGGGGGACGGCCGTCTCGTCGGGCCCGCCCTCGAACGGCTGGCGCATCCACACACCGAACTCGTCGCCGTCGGTGTCCGCGAACCACCACACCCATCGTCCGGTCGGGCCGATCGTGGCGATGAGCGTACCGTTCGGGCGGTCGGTCACCTGCCGGCTCGCGCCGGTCGTGCGGTCCCACGCGTAGATCTCGAACGTGCCGCTCACGTTGCTGAGGTAGACGCAGCGGTCGGGGGCCTCCAGAGCCCAGGCTGGCAACGAGACCCGGGCCGCACGGAAGCGTGCCTTCCACCGCTCCTCGACGTCGTCGCTTTGGCGCATGGACCCCATCCTGCACGGTCGGGGCCCGTACGTTCGCACCGCATCGGTCTTAGAGTCGTCCGATGTGGGGACGGTATTGGTCGCGGGGACGGGCTCGGACGTCGGCAAGAGCGTGATCGTCGCCGGGCTGTGCCGCATGCTGGCCAGGCAAGGCGTGTCGGTCGCGCCGTTCAAGGCGCAGAACATGTCGCTCAACTCCTACGTCACCCGGCGACATGAGGAGATCAGCCGTGCCCAGGCCGTGCAGGCGTGGGCCGCCCGGGTCGAGCCCGAGGCGGCGATGAACCCGATTCTGCTCAAGCCGGGGAGCGACACCCGCAGCCAGCTCATCGTGATGGGCCACTCGGTCGGTGAGCGCCGGGCCGACGAGTACTGGGGTGGCGAGTGGCTTCTCGACACGGTCGTCGAGTCTCATCGTGGCCTGCGGCGGCGGTTCGACGTGGTCGTGTGCGAGGGGGCCGGCAGCCCGGCCGAGATCAACCTCCGCGCTGACGACATCGTGAACATGGGTTTCGCCCGCGCGGTCCACGCCCCCACCATCCTCGTGGGCGACATCGACCGCGGGGGCGTGTTCGCGTCACTTGTCGGGACCCTGGCGCTGCTGTCTCCCGACGACCAGGCGCTGGTCGCCGGGTTCATCGTCAACAAGTTCCGCGGCGACCGTCGTCTGCTCGAGCCGGGCCTTGACGTGTTCCGTGAGCTCACTGGTCGCCCGACCTACGGCGTGCTGCCGTACGTCCACGGTGTCGCCCTCGACGCGGAGGACGCGATCGAGCCGGCGACATACCTCGACAGCGTTGAGCCGCGCGGACCGGACGTCCTGCGGGTGCACGTCGTCGCATTTCCTCGCATGAGCAACCACACCGACCTCGACGCGCTCGCCGCGGAGCCGGGCGTGGTCGTACGTTTCGTCTGGACGGCGCGGGAGCTCGCCGATGCCGACCTGGTGGTTTTGCCCGGTACCCGCGCCACCGTCGACGACCTGGCGTGGCTACGCGATCGGGGCTTCGATGATGCCCTCCGCCGGCGGGCCGCCGCCGGACTGCCGGTCCTCGGCGTCTGTGGCGGCTACCAGATGCTCGGCACGCTCATCGAGGACGGCGTCGAGAGTGGTGCGGGCGGTGTCGCGGGCCTCGGTGTCTTGCCGGTCCGGACGCTGTTCCGCGCGGAGAAGACACTCGGGCGGCCACGACACCGACTCGCCGACGGCACGGTCGTGGAGGGGTACGAGATCCACCACGGCGTGGTAACTCGCGACGGGGGTGCGCCGTTCGTCGCTGGCGAGGGATGCCGTGTCGGGGCTGTCGCCGGCACCGTCTGCCACGGCCTGTTCGAGAACGACCGCTTCCGGCGCGCTTACCTGTCCGAGGTCGCGCATGCCGCTGGCCGGCAGTTCACCGTCGCGTCTGACACCGCTTTCGCCGCGATCCGTGAGGCGCGCATCGACAGGCTCGCCGATCTCGTCGCGGAACACCTGGACACCGTGGCGGTCCGCCGGCTGCTCGACGGTGGATCCGGCCGAGAACGGCCTGTCCTTAGCCTGATCAAGTCGAATGGCGGCGGATCGCACTCTCCGGGCGCGGGCCGGGCGTCACGGCGCTCCACCCTGTTAGGGTGACGCGGATCGAATCGACGTGAACCCGACTGACCGGGAGCAGGACGAGGAGGTGCGCCGGCTGCTCGACTTGGGGGCCCGGCATGCGGACGTCGGACAGGGAGACGTGAGCTGGGTCGTGCTCGCCGACCCGGAGTCGTGTGCGCCGCGGCGACGACTCGTCCGTGCCTTCACCCGCTTGACCCCGTGCGTCACGCCGAGGGTTCCAGCGTCCCAGTTCAGCGCCGCCCAGTGCAGCCCGAGCGCTTCCCGCGCCGCAGCCCGTAAGCGAGCATGACGACGAGGAGCGCTTCCAACCGCTGGCCCCGCGCGGCGTCCAGGAGCTGCCGGGCTTGTTCCACCGTCAGTGTCCGTCCCTCGGCGGCGCGGACCCGTGGCGGGGTCGACAGGGCAGCGACGTTACGCACGACAAGGCCCTCCCGCTCGGCCTGACCGAGCGCCTTGCGCATCACCGCGCGCATGATCCGTACGCTGTTGGCGCTGTAGTCCTGTGCACGCTTCGCCGCCCACAGTCGGTCGACATCAGCGACCGTGAGCCGGCTCAACCGTTTCCGCCCGAGCCCGGGTGCCAAGTGCAGCCGCACGGTATCGGCGTAGTCGTCGAGCGTGGAGTCCGCCACGTGCCCCGGCAGGTTAGGAAACGCGAGGAAATAGCCTAGGTTTTCCGCTCCGGGGCGCCTACCGTTTGTGGTATGGGCGGTGACGGGCACGACGCTGAGCTGATCGGGCGGCGGTTCGCCGACCTTCGGCCTTACCTGGACGAGCGGCAGCGGCGGCTGGTGCTGGCTGCGGAGGCGCGGGCGATCGGCCGGGGTGGGATCAAGGCGGTGGCGGCGGCGGCGGGGGCGCACCCGGACACGGTGGCGCGGGGGGTTCGGGAGCTGGAGGCCGGAGGGGAGCTGCCGGGCAGGACGCGGGCGCCGGGCGGGGGGCGCAAGAGGCTGACCGAGACCGACCCGGGGCTGGTCCCGGCGTTGATGGAGCTGGTGGAGCGGTCGTCGCGGGGGGATCCGGGGTCGCCGCTGCGCTGGACCACCAGGTCCACCTACCACCTGGCGGACGCGCTGACCAAGGCCGGCCACGCCTGCTCGTCGTGGGCCGCCGGGCGGCTGTTGCGGGAGGCGGGCTACAGCCTGCAGTCCAACGCCAAGGTCGCCGAGGGCCGCCAGCACGCCGACCGGGACGCCCAGTTTCGCTACATCAACGAGCGCGTCACCGCGTACCTGGCGGCCGGGCAGCCGGTCGTGTCGGTGGACACGAAGAAGAAGGAGCTGGTCGGCGAGTTCAGAAACGGCGGGCGGGAGTACCGGCCGAAGGGCAGCCCGGCCCCGGTGAACGTGCACGACTTCATGGACAAGCAGCTCGGCAAGGCGATCCCGTACGGGATCTACGACATCGGCGCGAACACCGGATGGGTGTCCGTCGGCCGCGACCACGACACCTCCGCCTTCGCGGTCCAGACGCTGCGCCGCTGGTGGAACACCCTCGGGTCGGCCCGCTACCCCGACGCGCGCCGGCTGCTGGTCTGCGCCGACGGCGGCGGCTCCAACGGCTACCGGGCGCGCGCCTGGAAGATCGAGCTCGCCCGCCTCGCCGCCGAGACCGGGCTGGAGGTCACCGTCTGCCACCTGCCGCCGGGCACCAGCAAGTGGAACAAGTGCGAACACCGGCTGTTCTCCCAGATCACCATGAACTGGCGGGGCCGCCCGCTGATCAGCCACCAGGTCATCGTCGAGCTGATCAGCACCACCACCACCACGACAGGGCTGACCGTGCACGCCGAGCTGGACACCGGCACCTACCCGACCGGCCTGAGATACACAAAGAAGCAGGTCGACGCCCTGCCCCTGGACCGCCACCCGTTCCACGGCGAGTGGAACTACACCCTCAAGCCGGCCGGACAACACACCGAAACCACCTTAGGTTATTTCCTCGCGAGCCCTTAATTCTTACACTCCAGGCAAACTGAGCGTCGTGGCCCGAGGGGAACGTACACTCGCAACGAGATTCCCGGAGGCAAGTCCTCTCGCGGAAAGTAGGGCTTTCTTCGAGCTCTCCCGCGCACAACCATGCAGCGCACGCCATGATCGCTCACCTCGGCACCTCCACTCCCGTCGATCGCCTTCACCAGGCGGCGGCCGCGCGGCGTCCCGACGTACTGGATGCGGTGGGTACTTCGATAAACAAAGAACGCTGGGCCGAGGTAACGGGGGACCGCCGGAATCTCAGGTGCTGTCGAGCAGCCGGAGGATCACCGTAGGACTGCGGCCTCCCGGTGTCTCCCGAACGAGACGCAGGCTGAGTTTGTCCGGCAGGAAGAGGTTGCGGCTCAATTGCACGGGACGTCCGTCGCCGACGGCGGCGCTGTCGAGATAGATGGTTTCTGTGAGCGCGAGCATTGCTGTCGGTTGGGCCAGTCCAAGGGCCCTTCCCGCGCGTTGGTCGTCGTTGAGCATGGCGGCGTCGACCTCGACCTCGCTGGAGCCGACCGGGATGCCCTCGTCGAGGAGTAGGTCGAGGAGCATCCAGTCGGGCGACAGGCGTTGCTTGATCTTCTCGACGGGAAGGAGCCCTACTGGGAGTACGTCGATCATCCACGCGGAGGGCTCGCTGTCGATGAGCAGGACTCGTGAGACGCGGACCGTTCTGCTGCCTTCTGGGAGCTCGAGCGCGACGGCTTCTTCGTGGCTCGCCGTGCCGGTGCCCACGCGCAGCTGTTCGCTGTCGATCTTGAGCCCTAGTCGTTCGGCGATGGCGGTGTAGGTCTCGAGCCTGCCTAGTTGGGCGACGGCGCTGCCCAGCCTGATTCCGACGGGACTCGCCTGTTCGTTGCCCTCGGGAGGGTGGGCAAGGAACGTGCCGCTGCCCTGGCGCCTGGTCAGCACGCCACGATCGACCAGCCGCCCCACGGCCGCCCTGAGGGTCGCCCGGGAGACGCCCAGATGCTCGACCAGCTCGGTCTCTGGTGGGATGCGGTCACCGACCCGGTAACGACCGCGTACCAACAGGTTCTCCAGTACCCTCTCCACCTGCGCATACAGGGGCCTCCTGCGCAGAGGGGGGAGGCCATCGCCGGGCCGTCCCCGGTCGTCCCCGCCGTGGTTCCCGATCACGCGCTCATGCTAGCTCCAAGGATATGAATTCATCATCTTGACTGACCAATTCATCCCTGCTAGGAACAAATTGGTATGAACGCGTCTGTGCCTGCCCCCCGCCGCGTCTGCGCGGGGCCGAGACGGGTGGCGCGTCGGTGCGGTGTGGGAGGGGACGGACATGACCATGGCTGAGCGCGTTGGTGTGGGGGTGCGGCATCCGTTGGATCCGCTGACGCCGGAGGAGATCGAGGCGGCGAGCGGCATCCTCCGGCGGGGGCGCGACCTGACCGACAGTGCGCGCTTCGTCTACGTCGCCCTCGAGGAGCCGCCGAAGGACGCCGTCTTGGCCCACCGGGAGGGCGCGGACGTTGATCGCGAGGCTCACGTCGTGCTGCGTGAGCGGGCGGAGCGCAAGACGTACGAGGCGGTGGTGTCGATCACCGCGGGTGAGGTGCGGCAGTGGCGTGAGGTGGCCGGTGTCCAGCCGGCGGTGATGTTCGAGGAGTTTCTGGCGGCCGAGGAGGCGGTGAAGAAGGATTCCCGCTGGCAGGAGGCGATGCGCCGCCGCGGTGTCACCGACTTCGACAGCGTGATGATCGACCCCTGGTCGGTCGGTTACAACGGCCCCGAGGACGCGCCGGAGAAGGGCCGCTTCGCTCGACCGTTGACGTGGGTCCTTAGTGGCGGCCCGGATGACAACGGCTACGCCCGCCCGGTCGAGGGTCTGGTCGTCCGCTTCGACCTCGACCGCATGGAAGTGGTGGACATCGAGGACCACGGAGTGGTACCGCTTCCCCCGCGCAGCGGCAACTACACGGCACAGGGGATACGGGACGCCGGCAACTTTCCGCGTTTCGCGGCCGGCCCCAGGCAGGATCTGCGACCGGTGGAGATCACTCAGCCCGACGGCACCAGCTTCCAGATCAACGGGCATGAGGTGCGCTGGCAGAAGTGGCGGTTCCGGGTCGGCTTCACGCCGCGGGAAGGGCTCGTGCTGCACCTGGTCCAGTACGAGGACAGCGGTGTGCCGCGACCGATCATCTATCGCGCCTCGCTGGCGGAGATGTTCATCCCGTACGGTGACGCGAACCCGACGCACTACCGCAAGAACGTCTTCGACATGGGCGAGTACGGCATCGGGGTGATGGCCAACAGTCTGGAGCTGGGCTGCGACTGCCTGGGCGAGATTCACTATCTCGACGGCTGCGTCAACGACAACGACGGCCATCCGCAGCAGATCAAGAACGCGATCTGCATGCATGAGGAAGACCACGGCATCCTCTGGAAGCACACCGACTGGCGGACTGGGAAGCCCGAGGTGCGTCGTTCCCGGCGGCTCGTGGTCTCGATGATCGCGACCGTGGGCAACTACGAGTACGGCTATTTCTGGTACTTCTACCAGGACGGCACCATCGAGTACGAGGTCAAGCTCACCGGTGTCGTCTCCAACGGGGCTATGGCAAACGGCGAGAAGCCGCGGTACGGCACCCGGGTCGCCCCTCAACTCTACGGGCCCAACCACCAGCACATCTTCTGCGTGCGGCTCGACATGATGGTCGACGGGCCGCAGAACACGGTCCACGAATGCGACTCGGTGGCCGTGCCGCCCGGTCCGGAGAACCCGCACGGCAACGCCTGGATAGTGCGAGAGACCCCACTGCGCCGCGAATCCGAGGCGCAGCGTGAGGCCGACGGGCGCGCCGCCCGCTACTGGAAGATCATCAACCCCCGGAAGCGGAACACGCTCGGGGAGCCCGTCGGCTACCGGCTGGTGCCCCAGGACACGGTGTTGCCGTTCTACCAACCCGACGCGCACGCCATCGGCCGCGCCGGGTTCGCCACCAAACACCTGTGGGTCACGCCCTACGACCCCGGCCAGATGTTCCCGGCCGGGGACTACCCGAACCAGCACCCCGGCGGCGACGGCCTGCCCGCGTGGACGAAGGCGGACCGATCCCTGGAGGACACCGACCTGGTGGTGTGGCACACCTTCACCGCTCACCACGTGGTCCGACCGGAGGACTGGCCGGTCATGCCCGTCACCAGCGTCGGATTCCACCTCAGGGCAGACGGCTTCTTCGACGGCAACCCGGCGCTCGATGTGCCACCCGCCGAGCATTGCCACCACAAGGGCTGAGGGTCCGCGCGATAGGGCGCGGCCAGCAGGGGGGCGATTCGCATGGGTGAGGCTACGGTTCCCGGTTCGGCTGGCGAACAGGCGCAGGCCGGTTCGGCGGGAGAGGCCGCCGGGGCACAGACGCTCAGACGCCACGCCCTTCGGATGCCGGAGGTGCTGGCACAGTCGGTCGCCAACGCGGCGCCCAGTGCCGCGATGGCGCTGCTCCCCCTCATTGTTTTCTTGAGCGCGGGATATGGTAGCTGGCTCTCGTTCCTGATAACGGCGCTGATCATGCTGTGTGTGGCGTACTGCGCGGTCGCGTTCGCCAGAAACATGACGTCGGCGGGATCGTTCTATGTTTGGGTGAGACGAGCGCTGGGTCCGGCGGCGGGACACGCGGCCGGCTGGGGGCTTGTCCTCGGCTACATTTGCATCGGGATCCTTACCGTTCTTGGGTTCGGGATCTTCGGTGGCGACTTCCTCGACCGGCTCGGACTGCCCGGCGCCAGTATCCCGGTGCAAATCATTCTCTATCTGGTCGGCTTTGCGATCGCCGTCACCGTGGCCCTCCACGACGTTCGGCTGGCGACCAGGGTCGCGCTGGTCCTCGAGACGATTTCGATCGCCGCCATCCTTACGCTCTGCGTCGTTATTTGGGTGCACCACGGCAATGTGATCGACCTGCGACAGCTCACGCTGACGGGCTCGACCGGGGGCGGAATCATTGTCGGCGTCGTGATCGGGATCCTGGCTTTCACGGGTTTCGAGAGCGCCGGGTGTCTGGGTATGGAAGCCAAGAACCCCTACAAGAGCGTCGGCCGGGCGATCCTCTGGAGCGCGGCCATCGTCGGTGCCTTCTACGTGATCGTCTCCTACAGCCAGGTGTACGGGTTCCAGGGGGCCAGCCAGGGGTTCGCCAAGAGTCAGGCCCCGATGCCCGACCTGGCGGGGATCGTCGGACTGGGCTTCCTCTCGTACATCATTGATCTGGGTATTTGTTGCAGCATGGTCGCGTGCACCCTCGCCTGCATCAACGCGGCGTCCCGGATGGTGTTCACCGCCGCGCATGACGGCCTGACCGTGGCGGCGTTCGGGCGCACCCATCCCGTGCACAAGACACCGCACATCGGGATCTGGTGGGCGGCGATCCTGATGGTCGCTCCCTCCATCGGCCTGGTTCTTGCCTACCGAGACCCGGTCAGCGCCTTCAACTGGATCAGTCCGCTGGCCGCCTTTGGCTGTATGGTCGGGTACGCGCTGATCTCGATCGCGGCACCAGTCTTCATGTTCCGGGCAGGAAGGCGATGGCTGCCGTCCGCGGCCTTCGGCACGATCGGCCTGACGGTCATGGTCGTGGTATTTTACGTCAACTGGCTTCCGCACACCATTCCAGGAGAATTGTTCCCCTCACTCGTCTCACCGTACGACGTCATGCCGTACGTACTGTTCGGCTGGATAGCGCTGGGACTCCTGGACTACTTTCGGCTGAAGGCAAGGAACCCCGGTGCGGCGCGCATGGTCGGTCAGCGGTTCGAGGTCGCCGAGGAGCCGGAGCCGCCCGTGGAGAGGCCGGCGCCTACGGCTCGCTGACCGGGCCGATGCGGTCCGACATCGACGAGGTCGCCGCGATGTGCGGGCTCGACGCGACGCTGAACGTCGTCCTCGACACGCATGGGCGGGTCATTCACCTCACCTTCGGGTCCCACCCCGACGCCCACCTCTCCGCCCTGCGCCGCTTCAACGAGATCTACGCCTACGACGCGCCCAACGCGCTCGGGCGCGGCCAGGCCGACATCGCGATCTGCGGGGTGTTCGCGCCGACCGACCACCTGTTCTTCCACACCGGCTGGGGCGCGATGTCCGCCGACCTCGTCGTCAAGGACGGCGGCACGATCATCTACTGCAGCCCGTCGCCGGGGGTCCACACGTCGATCGGCGACTTTCCCGGGCTCGCCCTGATGGACTTGATGAAGCCGTACATGCCGCCCACGCGGGCGAACTACGAGAAGGTGCTGCGGCACATCCACGCCCGCGAGATCCAGATGTGGGCCGGCTGCATCTGGGTACCGATCTACGAGGTCATGACGCGCAAGCACCTGCGGCTGGTCACGCGGGAGGACAACCTGGAGATGGCCGCCGACATCGGGATGGACGCGGCGACGTCGCTGGACAAGGCCTTCGCCGAGGCGATGGAGCGGCACGGGCCCGAGGCCAAGGTGATGGTCCTGCCGTTCGCCCGCTACCAGCTGCCCAGGCACGCGATCTCGCTGGGCGAGGCGCACGCCGCGACGGTGGAGGTTCCCGTCGGCCGATGACCGTGAGCGAGGACCCGGGTCGCGTCCGCGGGTCGACGACCATCGACGAGCTGCTGCGGCGTTGGCCGGACGGCCGGGCGATGCGGCTCATGTCGCGGCTGCACTGGGCGTGCGCGTACTGCGGCGGGCGTACCGCCGAGCCGCTCACCATGGCCGCGGTGCGTCACGCCAATGACCCGCACCTGGTCCTGGAGTGCTTCCGCGCCCTCGACAGCGACGAGGGACCGCCCGACGACCTCGTCGAGGCCGCGGCCGAGAAGCATCACCGGCCGGGTTACGGTCGCCGCTGAGGCGGCGGGCCACGAGGCGCGGTCTCACGCCGCGAGCGCGTGGGCGACCTGATCGCAGGCGGCGACCGTCCCGACGTTCGTCATCGCGTAGCCGAGCGCCGCCCGCTGCCACTCGTCGTCGATCGTCGACGTGCCGTCAGAGCAGACGACGACCTCGTACCCCGCGTCCGCGCCGTGCCGGGCGGTGTGCTCGATCGACATGTTCGTCCACGCCCCGCAGATGACGAGCGTCTCGACGCCGAGTCCGCGCAGCAGGATGTCGAGCCTCGTCTCGTAGAAGCCGTTCATGCGCATCTTCTCGACAACGTGGTCGCCGGGCCGCGGCTCGAGGCCGGCGACCGGTGCGGCGCCCCAGGTGCCGCGGACGAGCGCGTTCGACTCCCTGACCCCGCGGAACAGCGGCGCGTTCTGCTTCTGGTCGATCGCGCCCGGCTCGACGAGGTACCAGACGTGGACGACAGGTGAGCCCGCGTCGCGGAACCCCTGGACCAGCCGCATGACGTTGTCGACGACATGCTGGCTCTTCGCGTGGGCGGGAGCGCCGGAGTCCGCGAACGCCCCGCCCGCGATGATCACGTCGTTCTGCATGTCCTGGATGATCAGCGCCGACCGCTTCGGGTCGAGGCTCAGCTCGTCGGGGCCCATCGCTCCCTCCTCATCTCACGCGGTTCACTGCCCAGCCGGCCTGCCGGGGCGGAGTGTTCCTCGCTTCGGGTTCACCGCATGAAGGGCTCGCGCCTGCCCGCCACCTTCGTCGCCACCCGGTACAGGGAGGTCGAGGCGCAGACGTACAGCCACTTCCAGTCCGGACCGCCCCAGTGCAGGTTGCCGATGTTCTCCGGCACCTCGATGACCCCGAGATGTTCGCCGGCCGGGTCGAAGACCCAGATGCCGCCCGGCCCTGTCACCCAGATATCCCCGCGCTCGTCGCACTTCATCCCGTCGACGACGCCGGCGTCGATGTCGCCGGTGCCGATGTTCTCGGCGAAGACCCGTCCTTTCGACAGGGTGCCGTCGGCGTCGACCTCGAAGACCCTGATATGGGCGCGGGCGGTGTCGTTGATGTACAGCAGCGACTCGTCGGGAGAGAAGCACAGGCCGTTGGGTTCAGCGAAGTCGCCCGCGACGAGCTCGAGCTCGCCGCCGTCCGGGCGGATCAGGTAGACGCCCTGGAGGTCGAGCTCCTGTTCGCGTTCCACCCCAAAGGCGGCCGTGCGCCCGAAGCTCGGGTCGGTGAAGTAGATCGCGTCGTCCGACCGCACGCAGACGTCGTTCGGGCTGTTCAGCTCCTTGCCCCGGTAGTGGGAGACGAGCATCTCCGTCGACCCGTCGCGGTGCTCCCGGACCAGCCGGCTGGTGGTGTGCTCGCAGACGATCAGGTTCAGCTCGGCGTCGTACGTCATGCCGTTGCCCTTGTTGGCCGGGCGTCGCACCTCGACGACGCCTTCGCGTTCGCTCCACCGGCGACGCACGTCCCCGGGCATGTCGCTGAAGTACAGGCACCGCTCCTCGGGGTTCCAGATCGGCCCTTCCGTGAATGTGAAACCGGTCCCGAGCCGCTCGACCGTCACGTCGCGGTCTACCAGGTCGAGCATCGCGTCGGAGTTGACCGCCACGCCCATGAGCACCTCCTCCTTCACCCCCGGATTGAGGCGAACGTAACAGACCGGGGGAGCGGGGCAACAGAGCTAGTGGCCGCGCCAATAGGGGCGGTGGATAGGGAGCTGTCAGCTGAGCGAGCATAGCGAGGCGGAGGAAGGAGTCGCAGCGGGTCCCGCGCCGACCGACGACCCCCGGGGCCCCCGCGGAAACGCGGCAGCGGTTTCGTGGGGATGGGGCGAAGCCAGGCGACGCTCAGGGGCCCGTCTCCCGGGGTCCCCGCGGAAACGCGGCAGCGTTTCGTGGGGTGAGGTCCCAGCGGCCCTATTGGCGCGGTCACTAAGGTGATCAGCCATTGACAAGCCGTGTCCCGTCTTGAGAGAACCGACTCGTGACGCCCGAGGTGTTCCAGCCCACGTCGCGCGGTGAGGCGGCCGCCGCCTACGGCGATGGGCGCGACGTGACCGTGGTCGGTGGCGGCACGATCCTCGTGCCGGAGATCAACGCCGGGCGGCTGTCGCCGACGCGGGCGCTGCTGCTCTCGCGCAGCGGGCTGGACACGCTCGTCGTCGACGACGGCACCATACGCGTCGGCGCCACCTGTCCCCTGACCGCGCTCGACCGGGCGCCTGAGCCGCTGCGGTCCGCGGCCCGCGAGGTGGCCGACCAGGAGATCCGCGGCCAGGCGACGCTCGGGGGCAACCTGTGTGCCCCTCCCGGCGCGGACGCCCCGCGCGGCGATCTCCGTGCCCCGCTCGTCGCGCTCGCCGCCCGCGTGCGGTCGGC
>JBOHCT010000004.1:0-46224 GCA_050699055.1 Streptosporangiaceae bacterium
CCAGCCGTTCAAGAGGAGAAGGAAGCAGACCATGATCGACAAAAGCCGGAAATGGCGGGCGGGGGCGGCGGTCGCGGGGCTGGCGATGCTCGCAGCCGCCTGCGGAGCGCCGCAGAGCGGAGGCGGGGGCGGCGGGAACGCCGCGCAGCCGACCTCGATACCGAAGAAGCCGTCCGAGCCGGTGACGCTGAACATCCTCGACGTCGCCGGCGACCTGCAGCTGACGAAGGGCATGATCCAGGAGTTCGCGAAGAAGCACCCGGACATCGTCAGCAAGGTCACCTACACCAGCGCTCCCGCGCCCGAGATGGCCGGCAAGCTCAAGGCGCAGCAGCAGGCGGGAAACGTGCAGACCAGCCTCGTGCTGACCGGCACCGACGGGCTGTCCGCCGGCATCGAGGACGACCTGCCGGTCAAGATGATGCCGAACTTCTCCGGCCGCTTCCCGAACCTGATGGACAACTACCTGAAGCCGGCGGCCGCGATGCAGGGGCTGGCACAGGGGTACGGCATCGAGGTGACGTACTACCCGTCCGGCCCGCTGCTGGAGTACAACCCGAAGAAGGTCAAGGACCCGCCGAAGACCACCGACGAGCTGCTGGCCTGGGCGAAGGCGCATCCGGGCAAGTTCCAGTACGCCCAGCCGGCCAACTCCGGGCCCGGCCGCACCCTGCTGATGGCCCTGCCGTACCTGCTGAAGGACAAGAACCCCAAGGACCCGAGCAGCTGGACCAAGACCTGGGCCTACCTGAAGAAGCTCGAGAAGTACGTGCGCTCCAACCCGTCCGGCACCACCGACACGATGAAGAACATCGCGAACGGCTCGGTCGACATGATCGCCTCGACCACCGGCTGGGACATCAACCCCCGGGTGCTCGGCACCGTGCCGAAGGGCATGAAGGTCACGACGCTGTCCGGCCCGGGCGGCTTCCACTGGGTCACCGACGCCCACTACGCGGTCATCCCGAAGGGGAACTCGAAGGACGTGATGGCCGCGGACCTCGCGCTGATCAAGTGGATGCTGCGACCCGACCAGCAGGCCAAGGCCTACGACGACGGGTACTTCTACCCCGGCCCCGCGGTGAAGGACGTCACGCTCGACATGGCGCCCGCGCACAGCCAGCAGGTGCTGAAGGAGTACGGCCGGCCGCAGTATCAGGAGTGGATCTCCAAGTACCCGAAGGAGACGTCTCTTCCGGCGCAGGCGCAGGTGAAGGCCTTCGACCTGTGGAACCGCAAGGTCGGCAGCAAGGGGTGAGCGAAAGGTGAGCGGAGAGCGGTTCTCCGAGCTGCGGCTCGACAAAGTGAGCCGGTGGTTCGGCGGACAGCGCGCGCTCGACGAGCTCGACCTCACGATCACGAGCGGCGAGTTCGTCGCCCTGCTCGGGCCCTCCGGGTGCGGCAAGTCGACGGCGCTGAACTGCCTGGCCGGGCTGCTGCCCCTGACCAGGGGCGCGGTCTGGCTCGACGACAGGCGCATCGACGGGCTGCCCCCGGAGCGGCGCGGGTTCGGGATGGTGTTCCAGAACTACGCGCTGTTCCCCCACATGTCCGTGCGCCGCAACGTCGGTTTCGGGCTGCGCATGCACAAGATCCGCGGGGAGCACGCGCGTCGCCGCGTCGAGGAGGCGATCCGGCTCGTCCAACTGGAGGAGCACGCGCACAAGTACCCCTCCCAGCTCTCCGGCGGCCAGCAGCAGCGGGTCGCGATCGCCCGGGCGATCGTGCTCGAACCGCCGCTCGTCCTGATGGACGAGCCGCTGTCCAACCTCGACGCCAAGCTGCGGCTGGAGATGCGTACCGAGGTCCGGCGGCTGCACCAGCAGCTCGGCCTCACGACGATCTACGTGACCCATGACCAGGAGGAGGCCCTCTCGCTCGCCGATCGGCTCGTCGTCCTGCGGGACGGCCGGGTGCAGCAGGTCGGTACCCCGGAGGAGATCTACGCCGAGCCGCGCAACCCCTACGTCGCGTCGTTCATGGGCTACCGCAACATGCTGGAGCTCGACATCGTCGAGACATCCGGCGCGCACGCCGTCCTCGCCGGCGACGGGCTGCGGATCGTCGGTGTGAACAGGCAGGACCTCACCTCGGGCCGCGCGGTCGCGGCGATCAGGCCCGACGACTTCGTCGTAGCCGACGCGGCGGAGAACACCGTCGAGGTGACCGCCGAGGTCGTGGAGTACCACGGCCGGGAGCAGGCGGTGCAGGGCCGGCTGGCGAACGGGCAGGCCCTCCACTTCCGGTCGGATAAGCGGCTCGCCCCGGGCGACAGCGTGGGCGTCAGCATGCCGCGCGAGCGGGTGCTCGTCTTCGCGGCGGGCGACGTGCGCGGGCCCGGGGAGGCGAGCTGACGTGGCGGCGACGACCGAGGCCGCGCGGCCCGCCGTGGGACGGGCATCCCTGCGGCATCGGCTCGCCGACCGCGGCGTGGACCGCTCCCTTCTGCTGCTGCTTCCCGGCGTGATCTTCGTGATCGCGTTGTTCCTCTACCCGTTCCTTTACGGGCTCGGGTTGTCCTTCCAGCCCAAGAAGGGCAGCGGCGCCTTCGCCAACTACCAGCGGTTCTTCTCCGATCCGTACCTGCGGAACACGATCTGGATCACGCTGCGGCTCGGCCTGCCCGCCGCGCTCATCAACGTGGTGGCCTCGGTGCCGATCGCGTACCGGATGCGGGGACCGTTCCGCGGTAAACGGCTGGTGACGATCGTCCTCGTCGTGCCGATCACGCTCGGTACCGTGCTGACCGCCGAGGGGCTGATCGAGTACCTCGGCCCGCGCGGGTGGCTGAACCGGGTGCTGCTGTCGCTGCACGTCGTGGGCGACCCCGTGGGGCTCATCCACAACTACTGGGGCGTGCTGCTCTCACTGATCATCACCGGCTTCCCGTTCGCGTTCCTGCTGACCCTGTCGTACCTCTCCGGCATCGACCCCTCGCTGGAGAAGGCGGCGGCGATGCTCGGCGCCGGGTGGTGGCAGCGGTTCCGCCACATCACGCTTCCGCTGCTCGCGCCGGGGCTCGCGATCACGTTCAGCCTGACGTTCGTGCTGGCGTCCACGGTGTTCCCGTCCGCGCAGCTCGTCGGCCAGCCGCAAGGCTCGACGCACGTCATCGCGATCGAGGCGTACCACCAGGCGTTCCAGAACTTCGACTACTCGATGGGCTCGGCGATCGCGATGGTCATGGCCACGATGATGCTGGTCGTCATCGGGATCGTGCTCGGCTGGCGCGCCACGATGTACCGCGGGGCGACGGGAGGTAAGGGCTGATGGCCGCCTCCGCGACCGCGGTACGCGGCGCCACCGCGAAGGGCCGGCGGCGCATCGCCGCCCGCCCCGCCGCGTGGCTCGTCTGGGGCGTCGTCATCTTCTTCTTCCTCAACCTCGCCGGCGTGGTGGGCGCGGTCGTCGTCGACTCGTTCGCGACGAAGTGGTTCACCTCCTGGCTGCCGATGGGCTGGACGACGCACTGGTACGCCGACGCCTGGGCGCAGTTCAACCTGCTTCACGTGCTGATCGTGACCCTCGAGGTGGCGGTCGCCGTCGTCGTGATCGCCGCGCTCATCGGGGTCCCCGCGGCCTACGCACTCGCGCGGCGGGAGTTTCCCGGCAAACGCCTGATGACCGTGACATTCCTGCTGCCGATCCTGGTGCCGCCGATGGCGTACGGCATCCCGCTCGCCACCGTGCTGTACAAGTTCCACCTCGCCGGGTCGCTCCCCGGCGTCATCCTGGCCAACCTCGTGCCCGCGGTGCCGTTCGTCGTCCTCACGATGACGCCCTTCATCGAACAGATCGACCCTCGGATCGAGGACGCGGCCCGGATGTGCGGCGCGTCCACCCGCGCGGTCTTCGTTCGGGTGCTGTCGCCCCTGCTGGTGCCGGGGATCCTCGCGGCGTGCGTCCTCGTGCTCGTGCGTACGGTCGGGATGTTCGAGCTGACGTTCCTGACCGCGGGGCCGTCCAGCCAGACCCTGATCGTCGCCTTGTACTACTCGGTCTTCGCGTCAGGCATCCGGGCACAGCAGTCTGTCGACGCGATGGCGGTGATCTACACGTTGTCGATGCTCCTCCTTCTCGTCATCGCGCTGCGGTTCGTCAACCCGACCCAGATGGTGGCCCGGCTGAAGGAGGAGAACACACCATGACCGCGCCTACTGAAGGGAGTCCTGTGACCACGTCCACGATCCGTACGCTGCTGTCCGCCGGGACGCAGACCGAGCTGGTCGGGCTCGACCTGGCCGAGGTACCCGCCGGGGAGAGTTTGGAGCTGCGACGCGAGGAGGAGCTCGTCGCCGTCGTGCTCGCCGGGACCGTCGACGCCACCGCCGACGGCGAGGCGCTCGGCCGCGCCGGCGGGCGGGCGAACGTGTTCGAAGGCCCCGGATACGCCGTGTACGCCCCGCCGCGGACGGTCGTAGGGCTCGGCGCGGTCGACGGGCCGGCCTCGCTCGCGATCGCGACCGCGCCGCTCGCGGACGCGCCCGCCCCTCGGGCGCGGATCATCCGACCCGAGGACCAGGACGTCGCGCACCGCGGCGACGGCAACTGGGCGCGCGACGTGCGGACAGTCCTCGGCCCCGGCGACGCGGCCGGCAGGCTGTTGCTCGGTGAGACGATCAACCCGCCGGGCAACTGGTCGTCCTACCCGCCGCACAAGCACGACACCCAGGTACCGCCCGAGGAGGTCAGGCTGGAGGAGATCTACCTGTTCAAGATCGATCCGGCGGGCGGCTTCGGCGTACAGATCCGCTACGACGACGGCGGCGAGGAGTGCTTCACCGTCCGCGACGGCGACGTGGCCGCGATCCCAGCCGGCTACCATCCGGTCGTCGCGGCCCCCGGGTACACGCTGTACTACCTGTGGGCGATGGCCGGAGACGGGCGGCAGATGATCCCCCGTCTCGACCCACGCCACGCCTGGGTCCAGCAGGGCTCCTGATGCCCCGCGGCTCGCCCGTGACGAGCAAGCCTGGGCGACCACTTCTCCGCTCTGGTGCTGCAGCCGCATGACAAGACCGCTCAGATCCGGATCCGCGGGTCGTTGTTGGTTCTGCTCGGTGTCGCCGCCCTGTCCGTCACCCTGGGGCTCTCCCCCATCATCGGGGCGTTCCTGAGAGTCGGCTGGCCGCAGTCACGCGCGCTGGGGCTGTTGAACGCCACCTCGATCTCGTTCATCGTGCCGGCCGCGAACCTCGGCGTCCACCTGCACCGGATCAGCCCCGCGGACGGAGGTGCCATGATCGCCGCTGGCCTACTCTCGGTGATCCTGTTCCCGGCCGGTGCGATGCCCACGTTGCGGTCTGTCGCCAGGCGGGTGGGGACGTCAGCCGGCGCAGCGGTGACACTCGGGACGCCTGCGGCCGCGACGGCGGACCCCGAACCGCCCGGAGACGTGCCAGGCTTCCCCGGCGTCGATCATCCCCAGGCCTTACGCGTCGCTGGCGGCCGCCACTTCGGCCGCTCGTTCGGCATCAGGAACCAGAGCAGCAGGTACACCACGACCTGAGGGCCGGGCAGCACGCACGAGACGACGAAGAGAACCCGCACCAGCCACGGGCTCCACCCGAGCCGGTCGGCGATCCCCGCGCAGACCCCCGCGATCACCCGCCTGCGCCTCGGCCGGTACAGCGCTACGGATGCGTTGTTCACCGGTCCTGCTCGCCTCCTCGTTCGGCGCGAAACATCGGTAGGGGACACCTACCCAGAAAGCCCCCGTCAAATGCGTACTGTTCATGAATAATAGCTGCAACTATAATAGCTACTGCTATCATATTGACGTGCGGAAATCGACAGAACTCTACAACAGGGATGCGGAGTGGGGCGATGTGACGGCCTTCGCGACCGACCCTCGCCTCGGGGCAACGCTTGCCCTCGTGTACGGGCGCAGGAGGCAGGGCAAGACGCTCATGCTCGAGCTGTTGGCCGAGGCGACGGGCGGGTTCATGTTCACCGGGCTGCAGCAGTCCGACAGACAGAACCTCGACGCGCTCGGCCGTGCGTACGCCGCTCACCTCGGGATCCCCAGCCCCACCCGGTTCGACGACTGGATCGATGCGATCGACGCCCTGCTGCGCCTCGGCGAGGACCCGGCCTCCCCCACGCCGGTCGTTCTCGACGAGTTCCCGTACCTCGCGGCGGGCGGGGAACGGCTGCCGTCGATCATCCAGAACGCACTCAGCCCCCGCGGCCGCGCCAGGAGACGTTCGCGTACACGGCTGGTGCTGTGCGGCAGCGCGGTCACCACGATGCGGACGCTCCTGCAGGGCAACGCGCCGCTGCGGGGGCGGGCCGGCACCGAGCTGTTCGTGCACCCCTTCGGCTTCCGTGAGGCGGCCGGCTTTTGGGGGGTCGCCGACAGTCCTCCGGTCGCCGTGCGGCTCCACGCACTGGTCGGCGGGACCCCTGCGTACAAAGATATGTGCGGGTCCGCGCCCTCGGGCGACGCGAGCTTCGACGCATGGGTCACGGCGACGCTGCTCAACCCGTCCAGCGCGATGTTCCGCGAAGGACACGTGCTGCTCAGCGAGGAACCCGAGATCAGCGACCTTTCCGTCTACTACTCCGTGCTCTCGGCGATCAGCTGGGGCCGGACCCGCCGCGGCGAGATCGCACAGGCCCTGGGGCGGAAGGAAACCGCGCTCGGGCACGTCCTGAGCGTACTCGAACAGACCGGGCTGGTCGTACGCACCGAGGACGCCCTCCGCCGCAGGCGGACGACGTACCTCGTCGCGGAGCCCATCCTGCGTCTGCACCAGCTCGTCATCCGACCGCACGAGTCGCGTCTGGGCCGCCGCTCCGGCTCGCGGGTCTGGCGGGAGGTGGCCGACACCGTCGCCGCGAAGATTTACGGGCCACACTTCGAGCACCTCGCCCGCGAATGGTGCGCCGAACACGCCTCGGCCGCGACGCTCGCGGGCGTGGCGAGCGAGGTACGACCCGCGGTCCTCCCCTGCACAGAGCACAGGGAGGGGCATGAGCTGGACGTCGTCGTCACGTCCGCGGAGTCGGGCGGGCGCGACACGGTCACCGCGGTAGGAGAGGCCAAGTGGCGGTCGACACCTCTCGCCTTGGGGCAGCTCGAACGCCTCGACCACCTCCGCGCGCTCCTCCCGTCCGCGGTGGTGCGCCGACCTCCGAAGCTGTTGCTGTTCGCCTCGAGCGGTTTCACCCGCGAACTCCGCACAGCCGCGCGATCACGGCACGACGTCGAGCTCGTCGATCTCGATCGCCTCTATCGCGGCGGCTGACCCGCGCGGGGGGCTCCTGGCACCCACGCCCGTGTTCCGGGTCCAGCAGCATGAACGGCGCCTCCTCCGCGAGCCGGGGCACTGCCATGTACACGCGCTTGCCCTCGGCGAGCGCACGCGCCCGGACAGGAAGCTGCGGGAGGTCGGGGTTGGCCTTGATCACTCGGGCGCCGCGCCACGCGGCCAGCGCGGCCAGACGGTCCGCGGCCTTCTTGGCGCCCGCGAAGTTCGGGATGCGGCCGCGCGCACCGGGGAAGCGGGCGGCCCGCTCGCGCTGGAGCAGCGACCAGATCCTGTCGCGTGCCTCCTGCTTGTCGCGACCGCCGACGGCGGACTTCTCGCCCATGCCGGCCACGGTACGCATCCGGGTTGCGTGCCGGGTCGGTCGTTCGGAAGGCTAGGGGCCGTGCCTCGTCTCGGGTTCGCCGTACCGCACTACGACTTCTCGTTCCCCGCGCCGACCGGGGAGCCGCTGTCCGCCCGGGCGCTCGCGTACGTCGACCGCGCCGAACGGCTCGGTTTCCACCGCGTATGGGTATCCGACCACCTGTTCCACGAGAAACCCGGCCAGCCGCGGGCGGCGACGGCGGAGTGCTGGACGCTGCTGGCCGCGGTGGCCGCGCGGACCCGCGGGGTGCGAGTCGGGTCGCTGGTCACGCCCGTTGGCATGCGCGACCCGCATTTGCTGGCCCGGATGGCCGCCACCGTCGACCAGGTGAGCGGCGGGCGGCTCGACCTCGGCCTCGGCGCTGGGTGGCAGCCGGAGGAGTTCGTCGAGTTCGGCATGGACTTCCCCTCCGCGGGCAGGAGGATCGCCCAGCTCGAGGAAACCGTCGACACGGTGCGCGAGTCGCTCGCGGGCGACGCTCCGGGCATGCTGCCGCCCATCCAACGGCCAACACCGCCGATCTGGGTCGGCGGCAAGGGTGACCGCACGCTGGCCGTCGCCGCCCGGGTCGCCGACGGCTGGAACTACGTCTGGTACATGACTCCGGAGCAGTACGAGAACAGGCTCGACGCGCTGAACGCCGCGTGCGCGGACGCCAACAGGCCGTTCAGCGACGTGCGGCGCTCGATCGGCCTGCACACCCTGATCGGCCGGGACGCCGACGACGTCGAGCGCCGCTGGCGGCGCCTGCAGGACTGGTCGCCGGGCAAGGCGCTCGTCGGGGTCGATCTCCGAGACTGGGCCGAGCCGCGTCTCGTGGGTACACCCGACGAGATCGTCGACCAGCTTCGCCGGTGGGACTTGCTCGGCGTCGAGGAGGTCGTCTGCTCGTTCGGATGGACGTTCGCGATCTTCGACGACGAACAGCTCGACCTCATGGCCGAACACGTGCTGCCTCACCTCGACTAACGTGTGCCCCGTGGAACAGGTGCTGGTGAGCGCGTGCCTCGCGGGTCTGCCGTGCCGGTACGACGGTCGGGCGAAGGAGTCTGCCGAGGTCGCCGCGCTTGATCAAGCGGGCGGCACGGTCGCGTGCTGCGCGGAGGTCGCGGGCGGTCTCCCGGTACCGCGGCGCCCCGCCGAGATCGTCGGCGGGGACGGCGACGACGTCCTCGACGGTCGCGCCCGGGTGGTCGACGACGAGGGACGCGACATCACAGCGGAGTTCCTCGTCGGTGCGCGCCAGGCGCTCGACGTCGCGCAGCGGGCGGGGACGCGGACCGCGATCCTGACCGATCGCAGTCCCTCGTGCGGATCGCACGAGATCTACGACGGCAGCTTCTCGGGTACGCGTCGTCCTGGCGTCGGCGTCACCGCCGCGTTGCTGCGCCGGTACGGCATCGAGGTCCGCGCGCCACGCAACACCTGACCCGGGGCGGCGGGTCAGCTCCCCGAGTCCGGGGCGAACGCCGCGTCGAAGGCGGCTCGTGGCTTGTCGAAGTTGAGCGCGCGGACGTACCGCAGCGCCTCGGGCGCGCCGAGCAGCCGGTCCATGCCGGCGTCCTCCCACTCGACGGAGATCGGTCCGTCGTAGTCGATCGCGTTGAGTACGCGGAACACGTCCTCCCATGGCACGTCGCCGTGGCCTGTCGACACGAAGTCCCAGCCGCGCCTTGGGTCGGCCCACGGCAGGTGCGAGCCGAGCCTCCCGTTGCGCCCGTCGAGCCGCTTGCGTGCCTCCTTGCAGTCGACGTGGTAGATCCGGTCGTGGAAGTCCCAGAGGAACCCGGCCGGGTCGAGGTCCTGCCAGACGAAGTGCGAGGGGTCGAAGTTCAGCCCGAACGCCGAACGGCGCCCGACCGCGTCCATCGCGCGTACGGTCGTCCAGTAGTCGTAGGCGATCTCCGTCGGATGCACCTCGTGCGCGAACCGCACCCCGACCTCGTCGAACACGTCGAGGATCGGGTTCCAGCGGTCGGCGAAGTCACGGTACCCGCGCTCGACCATCGCGTCCGGGGTCGGCGGGAACATCGCGACCGTGTACCAGACCGACGAGCCGGCGAAGCCGACGACCGTCTTCACCCCGAGCCGCGCCGCCGCCCGCGCGGTGTCGGCCATCTCCGCCGCCGCCCGCTGCCTGACCCCCTCGGGTTCGCCGTCGCCCCAGATCCGCGCCGGCAGGATCGCCTGATGCCGCTCGTCGATCGGAAAGTCGCACACGCACTGGCCAACGAGGTGGTTGGAGATCGCCCAGCGGCCGAGATGGTACTTGTCCAGCGTCGCCCGCTTGCGGTCGACGTACGTGTCGTCCGCGAGGGCCTTGTCGACCTCGAAGTGGTCGCCCCAGCAGGCGATCTCCAGCCCGTCGTACCCCCACTCGGAGGCGAGCCGGCACACCTCCTCGAACGGCAGGTCGGCCCACTGGCCGGTGAACAACGTGACAGGGCGTGACATCTCTCTCCCTTCGTCAACCGCTCCGCCCCTCCATCGCCGATCTTGAACTTATCGGTGGGTTACCCACGAGTAAGAGCCCGATATCTTCAAGATCGGCGCGGAGGGGGAGCGGGCGGGCTCACTCGACAGGTGTCCAGCGGCTGTCGTCCGCGGCGCTGCGCTCGACGGCCGCGAGGACCCGCTGCACCCGGAGGCCATCCGCGAAGGACGGCCGCGGGTCCGCGCCGGCGCCGACCGCGGCGACAAGATCGCGCAGCTCATGGACGAACGTGTGCTCATACCCGAGACCGTGCCCCGGCGGCCACCAGGCCTCCATGTACGGATGGTCGGCCTCGGTGGCGAGGACGCGCCGCGATCGCCCTCGAGGGGTGACGCGCTCAGCTCGGCGCGGCCGCCTCGAGCCGCGTGCGCAGCTCCCGCTTGAGCACCTTGCCGGCCGCCGAGACCGGGATCTCGTCGACGAAGCGCAGCTCCCGCAGCCGCTTGTACGGCACCACACGTTCGTTGACGTAGCCCACCAGCGTCTCGGCGTCCGCCGTCTCCTGGCCGCTCGCCCGCACGACGAAGGCGACGGGCAGCTCTCCGACGGCGGGGTCGCGCCGACCCACCACCGCGGCGTTCGCGACCGCGGGATGGCGGAACAACAGCTCTTCCAGCTCGCGCGGGTACACGTTGTAGCCCTTGTAGAGGAGCATGTCCTTCTTGCGGTCGACGATCGCGAGCAACCCGTCCTCGTCCAGGACACCGATGTCGCCGGTGTGCAGCCAGCCGTCGACGAGCACGGTCGCCGTCTCCTCCGGACGGTCGTGATACCCGCGCATCACCTGCGGGCCGCGGACGCAGACCTCGCCTTCCCGCCCGACGGTCAGTGCCTCCTCGCCGCCCTCGGCGGGGACGATCTTGATGTCTGTATCGAACACCGGCGCCCCGACGCTGCCGACCTTGCGCAGCCCGGACCGTCCGGACGGCGTCATCGTGGCGCCCATCGTCACCTCGGTCAGGCCGTACCCCTCGCCGATCAGGACGTCGGGGAAGCGGGCGTGCAGGGCCTCGATGACCTCGCGCGGCAACGGGGCCGCCCCGGAGGTTATGGCGCGTACGGACGACAGGTCGCGTGCCTCGACGTCGGGGCAGCGGAGCAGCGCGACGAACAGGGGCGGCGCTCCCCCGATCGAGGTGACACGGAAGCGTTCGGCGTCGAGAAGATAGCCGGTCGGGTCGAACCGGTCGTGTAGGACGGTGGTGCCGCCCGCGAGCATGGGTACGTTGAGCCCGCCGATCGTCCCCATCGCGTGGAACCACGGTGTGAGGTTGATAGCCACCCCCTGGCCAATGCGGGTCGGCCATTCCTCCTGATCTCCCACCTGGTCCAGGGTCAGCCCGCGGGCGTCGTCGAGCGCGGGCACCGCGCCGTGGCCCCAACACGCGTACTGCAGGACGTTGACCACCACATTCCTGTGGGTCAGCTCGACCCCCTTGGACCGCCCGGTGGTCCCGCCGGTGTAGGCGATGTGGGCGAGGTCGGTGTGTACGTCGACCGGCGCCTCGGGCGGTGTCCCAGACTGGCCATCGACGAAGTCCGCGAGGTCGACGGCACCGGAGACGACCGCCTGGACGCGCGCCGCGGGATCGAGCGCCTGCGTCTCGTCCGTGACGATCACCAGCTCCACCCCCGTCCGGCCACGCACGGCCTCCACCACCCGCGCCGCCTCGCCGTACGTCACCACCGCCCGCGCCCCGGAGTCGGCGAGCTGGAACGCGACGTCGTCCGGCGGCAGCAACGGGTTGACCGGCGAGAAGGCCGCCCCGGCCAGCAGGGTGCCGTAGTAGACCTGCGGGTATTGCGGGCGGTTCGGCATGTGGACGGCGACGACGTCACCGCGCCCCACACCCCACCCGTGCAGTGCGTTCGCGAAACGGCAGGCGTCCTCCCACAGACCCGCGTACGAGACCTCCCTGCCCGCGTGGTGGAGCGCGGTGCGCGCGCCGAAGCGGCGCGCCGAGGCGGCGGGGATCGCGCCGACCGGCACCTCGGGATACTCCAGTGAACGCGGCAGGCCGCGGGGCCAGCGGGTGTGGTGCGGTGTCGTGGTCATCGGCGCCTCCACGGTTGGGTCACCCACCCAGGGAACCGCGTGGCCCCACTGCGGGCAAGGGCCCCGTACCGTGGGGTCATGGCCGAGCTTGTGAAGAAGCCTGTCAACGAGCCATCGCGCCTTCGTCTCGGCGACCGGCCGCTGCCGATCGTCGGGCGGGCCCGCGTCTACGTCTGCGGCATCACGCCCTACGACACCACCCACCTCGGTCATGCCGCGACGTTCGTGTGGGCCGATCTCGCCACCCGAGTCCTGCGCCACCTCGGCATGGAGGTGGACGTGTGCCGCAACGTCACAGACGTCGACGATGTGCTCACCGGCGCGGCACGACGTGCGGGCAGCCCTTACGACCGTTTCGCCGTGCTGCAGCAGTTCCGGTTCGACGAGGACATGGAGGCGCTCGGGGTGCGTCGTCCCACCCTCGAGCCACGGGCACACAACTACGTGCGTCACGTGGCCGTGCTCGCCCAGGTGCTGCTCGACGCCGGGCTCGCGTACGTCCGCGACGGGTGCGTCTTCTTCCGCGGCGGAGACGTGCCCGAACGCGCCGGCCTCGCTCGCGAGAAGGCACTCGCGCTCGCCGAGGAGTACGGCGACCGTCCGGACGACCCCGCCAAGGACGACCCCTTCGACGTCGTGGTCTGGCGGGCGTCGCGGGAGGGCGAGCCGGCGTGGCCGAGCCCGTGGGGACCGGGCCGCCCGGGCTGGCACGCCGAATGCGCGGCCATGGTGTTGGCGATGTACGGTCCGACGGTCGACCTGCACGCCGGCGGCGCGGACCTGCGCTTCCCCCACCACGCGTACGAGTCGGCCATGGCGGAGACGGCGACGGAGGTACGTCCGTTCGCGCGCAGATGGCTGCACGTCGGGACGGTACGCGTAAGCGGCGCCAAGATGGCGAAGTCGACAGGCAACCTCGTGTTCGTCGCCGACGTGCTGGAGCGCCATCCGGCCGCGGCGCTGCGACTGCTCCTGCTGGACCGCCGCTTCGGCGACGACTGGGACTACACCCCGGAGGCCCTGGACGCGGCCGCCGGACGTCTGGAGCGCCTGTACGCGGCGGCGGGGCGCCCCGAGTCCTCGGCGTCAGCGGAGGCGCGCGTGCTCGACGCGCTGCTCGACGAGCTCGACGTCCCGTCCGCGCTGGACACCGCGGAAGAGGCCGGCGGGCAGGCAGCGCGCACCCTGTTGTCGATCCTCGCCCTTACATAGCGCCTCAGCCGGCGTGGTTGAGGCGGTACTCCCGCGAGACGATCTCCATGAGCTCTTCCACCGAGGTCTCAGACGACTTCCTGTCGAAGGTGATCTCGCCGTGCTGCAGGAGGTTGACGCGGTCGCAGACCTCGACGATCTGATGGTAGTTGTGGGCGATCAGGAGGATCGCGAGGTCGCCACGCTCGCGGAGGTCCATCACGAGCTTGATGATGAGCCCGGCCTCTTTCGCGCCCATCGCGGCGAGCGGCTCGTCGAGCAGCAGGATCGTGGCGTCGGCGTAGACCGAGCGGGCGACGGCGATCGCCTGCCGCTGGCCACCGGAGAGCTGACGGATCTCCGAGGTCACGTCCGGCAGCCGCACCCCCATGTCGTCGAGCTGGCGGCGGGCGCGTTTGCGCATCTCCCTGCGCTTCAGAAACGGTAGCGGGGTGTAGCGCAGCTCCTTGTTCAGGTGCATGTTGATGTAGACGGGAAGCGTGTCGATGAGCGCGAGGTCCTGGTAGACCGCCTCGATACCCAGGTCGCGGGCGTGCGACACCGACCGCATCTGCACCTCTTGACCGTCAACGACGATCCTCCCCGAGTCCGGCCGGTGGTAGCCGGTGAGGATCTTCATCAGGGTCGACTTGCCGGCACCGTTGTCGCCGATCAGGCCGAGCACCTCGCCGCGGCGTACGCGCAGACTGACGTCGTCGAGCGCGCGGACGTTCCCGAAGCTCTTGGCGATGTGCTCGACGCTGATCGCGTCCGGCGCGGTCGTCTCGGTGTCGGTCATCGTCGTCGTCGCCCCCTCAGGTAGATCAGCGAGACGTTGAGCAGCATGGCGACGAGGATCGCGGCGCCGAGCACGATGTCGTAGGTGAAGGCGCTGACCCCCACGAGGTGCAGCCCGTCCTTCAAGATACCGAGGAAGACCGCGCCGATCAGCGCGCCGATCACCGTGCCGGTACCGCCGACCAGCGCCGTGCCGCCGATGACGGCCGCCGCCACGGCGTAGAACATCGTGAGCGTGCCGCCGGCGAGGGGGTTGAGCGACGTGATCCGGATGCCGTCGAGGATCCCGGCGAACCCGGCGAACACGCTCGTCATGGCGAAGGCGCTGATCTTGACGAAGTCGACCTTGACGCCGGACTCCGCGGCGCCGAGCAGGTTGCCGCCGGTGGCCACGGTATGGATGCCGAAGCGGGTGCCCGACAGCACGATCGCCATCACCGCGACGATACCCAGCGCCCACAGGATCTCCGCCCACTCCCAGCCGCCCAGGATCCGCACGGCGAGCCCCTCGGTGGGCGCCCCTACCGGATGGCCGCTGGAGATCGTGAGCGTGATGCCGTTGAGCAGGAACAGCATGCCCAGCGTGGTGATGAAGGACGGGATGCGGAGCTTCACCGTCACGCCGCCGTTGACGATGCCGATGACCAGGCTGCAGGCAAGGGCCAGCACGACCGCGAGCCCCAGCGGGAGACCGCTTTGGTGCAGGAGGTACATGATGAACGGTGCCAGCGCGAACACCATGCCCGAGGACAGGTCGATCTCACCGCAGATCAGCACCATGACCTCGCCCGCGGCGATGATCGCGACCGGGGCCACGTAGTTGGCTATGACGCCGTAGTTGTCCACCGAGTTGAACGACAGCGGCACGATCGCGCTGAAGTACAGGAACAGCACGATCGTGACGACCAGGATGCTGGCTTCCTTGGCACGCGCCCAGCCGCTGACGATCGTCTGGAGGACCGAGATCCCCCTGCCTTCTGGCCCTGGCCCGCCCCTGGGCGGACGACGTCCAGCCTCAGTCTCAGTCTCTGTCATCGAGCAGTCTCTGTCATCGAGCTATGGCCTCACACCGGTATCGGGATGGCGCCCTCGTGCTTCAGCCACTTCTGCTTCTTGGTGTCGCCCTCGAACCTGCTCTGCGAGTCCGCGAACGGCTTGACGGTCTTCTCGGTCAGGAACACCAGGCCGGTGTTGGTGAACGGCGGCGCGAGAATCGTACCCGACAGCTTGAACAGGTACAGGTACAGCATCGGCAGGAAGCCCTGCATGTAGGGCTCCTGGTTGATCGTGAAGTCTATGACGCCCTGGCTGAGCAGCGTCACGGTCTTGTCCAGCAGGTCGAAGCCACCGCCGTGGACGCCCTTGTCCTTGAGCTTGTACTTGTCCATGACCTGGGCGACGGCCTGGGTGCTTCCGGCGTCGACGGCGTAGAGGCCCTTGAAGCTCTTGTGACCGATATAGAACGACTCGACGGCGGACAGCTCGTCGGCGATCTTGGCGCCCGTCGCGATCTGGTGAGCCTTGATCGGCTTGCCGGACTGCTTGATCGCGTCCCGTGCCCCGTCCGACCGCGGCTGGATGTTCAGCTGGCCGGGCGTGGCGATGAAGATGGCGACATCGCCGCTGCCGACCTCGTCGACGATCCGCTTGCCCATCTCCACCCCGGACTCGTATAGGTCCTGGCCCACGTAGGTGAGGGCGGGCGTCTTCGTGGAGTTCGCGTTGTAGGCGATCACCGGGATGCCCTTCTTCAGGGCCTCTTTCGTCGGCCCGATGAACGCCGTCGGGTCGACCAGCGACACCGCGATGCCGTCCGCGCCGCCGCTGATCGCGTTGTTCATCGCGTTGACCATCTCCGCCGCCTTGGACGTCTCGGACCCCGTCCACTGGGAGTTGACGTTGAGCAGCGCGGCGGCGTCCTGGATGCCGTACTGCGTCGGCACGAAAAACGTGTTGGTCGTGACGTGGTTGACGAACACGAAGTTCCACTTCGGCGTCTTGGGGAACTGGCCGACGCCGCCCTCGTCGGAGCTGCTGCCGCCGCCCCCGCCACAGGCGGCCAGCAGCTCCATGGCGCCGACGCCGAGCCCGCCTGCCCCAGCCCACTTGAACATGTCGCGCCGCGAGGCGATGCGCCGCGAGGCACGCTCGATCATGTCGTCTGCCATCGGGTTTACCGTTCCTTCCTCGAGGCGCCGGCTCGACTGGCCTGACTGGCTGAGCCAGCGCTGCATGCACTATCCGCGGGCCACGAGCTGATCGTCAAGCCTTCGCCGGCCACTGTTGAAGCACTGTTACCAAAGGGCCACTCTGCCCGGAAGCACCTCCTCACAGCCGACACGCACGGCGACCAACTCGAACACATTTGATCATCCGTGACGGAGGCCAGCCTCACTCGTGACCGAAGCAGACCGGTTGTGGCCGGTCTAGCACCCGGTAGTGGTCGTGTCTAGACACGAAACGATCACGTGTTTATATTCAAGCCACCATGTTGGTGGCCGAACGGCACCGCCGCGTCCTCGAGCTTGTCCGCACCCGGGGCATCGTGTCGATGCGCGAGATCAGCCAGGCGGTCGACGCCTCAGAGGTCACCATCCGGCGTGATCTGCGGCTACTCGCCACCCGCGGGTTGATCCGACGCACGCACGGAGGCGCGGCGGTGCCCGGTGCCCTCGCACACGAGCCGAGCTACAGCGAGAAGGCACGCCAGTCCGCCGCAGAGAAGGCCGCGATCGCGCAGGGCGCGGTACGAATGATCAAGAACGGCGACGCGCTCGCGCTGGGCGCCGGCACGACGACGCTCGACCTCGCCAGGCTGCTCGTCTCGTACGCGGAGCTCTCGGTGATCACCGACTCCCTGCTCGTGTGCCAGACGCTCGCGGAGGTCCCAGGGATCAGCGTGCTCGCGACGGGAGGGGAGGTCAGGGGGTCGACGAGGGCGTTCGTCGGTCCTCACGCGGAGCGTGCCCTCGACGGGCTGCACGTCTCCACCTTGTTCATCTCCGGCAACGGGCTCACCGCCGAGCGTGGCCTGTCTACGCCCGACACCCTGCAGGCGGCCATCGACCGTCGGCTCGCGTCAACGGCCGAGCAGATCGTCGTCCTCACCGACCACACCAAGGTGGGGGTCGACACGATGCACCAGACGATCCCGGTTACTGACATCGACACGGTGATCACAGACTCTCGCGCCGCCAGCGAGGAGGTGCGGGGGCTGGAGCGCGCGGGTGTCGTCGTCACCGTCGTGGACGCGGCGTGCGAACACCGTGACTGAGCCGCGCTCTCGTCGGACGCCGCACCCGCGGCCTCCGCGCCAACCGTGAGGTCTGCGCCAACGGTGAGGTTGACCGGTCCTGAGCCCAGCCGCGACATTCTCCCCCGCTCCGGACGAAACCGAAGAGCCCTCGGCAACGTCAAAGGAGGTGAAGTGTGTAGCCGTCCGGAGTGTCGCGCTCCGTCTCGGGGAGTGAGCCATACCTTCACCTCGGTGAACACGAAGCCGGCGGACGGAGGGGGTCCGCCGGCTTCGTGTCTTACCGTCACGGGATCGAAAGCACCTCACCCGGGTAGATGACGTTGGGGTCACTGACGGTGTCGGTGTTGGACTGGTACAGGTCGTGCCAGTCGACGCCGTACCGCTGCGCGATCTTCGACAGCGTGTCACCCGACTGGACGGTGTAGGAGCCGCTGCCGCCGCTCGAGCTGGACGACGACTCAGTGCTCGCCGAGGAGCCGGAGCCGCTGTCCGAGCTCTCCGACGCGGTCTCCACCGAGCCTCCACCGCTCGAGGCGGTCGAGGTGCCGTAGAGCCCGGTCTGCTGAGAGCAGGACGGCCAGGCCCCCCAGCCCTGTGCCTGCAGGACCTGGTTGGCGACGGCGATCTGCTGGCTGGCGCTGGCCAGGTCGGCACGCGACGCGTACTGCGTGCCGCCGTAGGCCTCCCACGTGGACTGCGAGAACTGCAGCCCGCCGTAGTAGCCGTTGCCCGTGTTGATGTGCCAGTTGCCACCCGACTCGCACTGCGCGAGCTGGTACCAGTCGTTGGTGGTGGCGGCACTCGCGGGCGCGGCCGCGCCGGCAATGGCCCCAAAAGCGCCGATGCTCATGGTGGCACCGGTAGCGGTAACGGCGAGAGCCTTCTTCGCCGCGGAGGGACGACGACGCCGTCCCCGATAGGACGCGTGCAGCATCCAGGTACCCCTCTCCGTACGCCTGCGAGGTGAGCTGTCGGATTCGGGCGCGGAGTTCGCCCGGCCGCCACTTCGGGGCGGCTTCACCCCTAGACCCCGGGCCCGGTAACACACCGGTGCCAGGGCCAGATCGGTTCCCCCGCTCCTGCCCATGCGGATATGACGTTGCTCGCCGGCCGTGGGCAGGATTCGGCGAACGGCCGGCGGGACCCGCACTTCACGAGCCCGCGGAAGATTAGGACAGACCACTCGCCATCCGTCAAATACGCTGAAGGCCCACAAGTCGATCTCTCGCGTCACGGCACTGGACGATAGCGAAATTGTGAAGAAGCGGTAACAAAAGGGCCCGAACAGCGAAGTCTTACGGTATGTAGTTCCTTCATCACAGGTACTCGACAGAGGCGCGCGGCCCTTTTGTCCAGCCATCGTGTGATATATGCCACAGACGAAACCGGACATTCGGGCGTATAGCACGAGGAATACTTTGTCCGGATTAGGCCATCTGTTCGATTAATGTCCGATCCGGCGCGACACGGGCGGCGCGCTACCGTGTGTGACGTGGGCACGATCCTCGTCGGTACGGCAGGGTGGACCGACAAGACGCTGCTGGCCTCCGGCTGGTACCCGAAGGAGGTCACGAACGCCGCCGAACGGCTCGACTACTACGCGAGCCAGTTCCGGTTCGTCGAAGTCGACTCGACGTACTACTCCCCACCCGCCGAGCGCACCACCGAGCTCTGGGCGCAGCGCACTCCCGACGGCTTCACGTTCAATGTGAAGGCTTTCTCGCTGCTGACCCAGCACCCGACCCGACCGCGCTCGATCCATAAGGACCTGCGCCCCGACACCGACAAGAAGAACGTCTACATCCGGGACCTCGACCCGGGTACCGTCGACGAGGTCTGGGAACGGTTCCTCGGCGCGCTGCGGCCGCTCCACGAAGCCGGAAAGCTGGGGGCCGTCCTCCTGCAGTTTCCGCAGTGGTTCCCGATCGCCCGCCGCAACAAGCAGTACATTCTGGAATGCAAACGGCGGTGCGAGCCCATCAGAATCTGCGTCGAGTTCCGCAACAAGACCTGGATGAGCGAGGAGAACCGCGCGGAGACGCTCGACTTCCTCCGGTCGTACGCCGTTCCCTACGTGTGCGTCGACATGCCCCAGGGCTATACCAGCTCCGTCCCGCCCGTGGTCGCGGCGACCGCCGACCTCGCCGTGATGCGCTTCCACGGGCACAGCGAAAAGTGGACCAGCCGGGACATCTACGAGAGGTTCGGCTACGAGTACTCGGGCCGGGAGCTCGAGGGGTGGGCGCCGCGCCTGCGCGAGCTGGCCGACCAGGCGGAGACGACACAGATCGCGATGAACAACTGCTATCGCGACTACGCCGCGCGCAACGCGGGGCAGCTCGCGGCCCTGCTCAGGTTACGGGTGACGCTGGCGCCCGCGCCCGGGCGGACGGAACAGGTCCGTCCAGGTGCAGCGATCGTCGGCGACGTCGTTCCCGCACACCCACATCCATCGGTTGCTCTTCCCGTACCCGCGCTGGGCGACCTCGAGGACGCGGCCCCCGCACACCGGACACCGGGGAGGTCGATGAAGCCCGGCGGCGTTCTCGCGTTCCAGGACGCGTGCCGCGAGGGTGCGGCTCTCGGCGACCAACGCGAGCGGTCCGGGTGCTGAGTGCGACCCCGCGGCGGCCAACCCGCCGATGTGGGCCACGCGCCCGTCGATAACGAGGATCGGGTGGCGGGCCCTGTGTAGCAGCGTGGCGTTCGGGAACTCCCGGCGCAAAGAAAGGACGTGCTCCCGTAGCCGGACGCTCGGGGCGCGTTCGGAGACGACCACGAGGTCCACGTCCACGCCGCGGTCGCGGGCCGCCAGAAGGCTCGGCAGCAGTCGCCGCGCTCGTCCGGGACCCCAGGGTGTACACAGCCACAGCCGCTCACGGGACTCGTCGACCCGGGCGGCCAGGGCTTCGTCGTGGGCCCGCGCCACATGGGGACGCAACGCCTCCCACAGGTCCGCGGACGGCCCGTCGAGCCCCGCGGCGTCCGGCCGCCCGAGCACGTCACGAACGCGGACGACGGAGACGGCGCCGGTGTCGACGAGCTGGCCGACCGCGCCGATCGGGCCACGTGCCGTCCGGTTGAGCGCGGCCCCGCTCCCGATGACGTACAGCCTGCGCCGTGCGCGGGTGACGCCGACCACGAACGTACGCAGACCGGCCAGCTCCCATCGGCTGCCGCGCAGGCGCCCGCGGGCCACCCAACTGTCCCCGCCCCCGCCTTCGACGAGGTCGAAGACGGCCACGTCGAATCGACGTCCCCGGAGTTCCTCCGCGTGCGCGACCTCGACGCGTACGCTCGCGCCCACGTCCCGCAGCAGCTCACGATCGACGCTCACCTGGTCGGCATACGGCGCGACGATGCCGACGCTCTCCGCAGCGACGTGGCGCTCGGCCAACGCACGCGCCAGCAGCGCGCCGATCGGCCACCAGGGTCTCCGGCTGAGCCCGCGGCGGGTCTCGGCGAGCCCGGCGGCGAGCCCATCGATGTCGACGAACACGATCTGCGGGTCACGTGCCGTGGGGCCAGGGCCTCGTGACGATCCGGACGGGGTGAGCGTGCCACCGTACGCCGTGCGGTTGAGCAGCTCGCCGATGCGGGGCCCGAATCTGTAGCGTCCGGTGAGACAGACGCAGCCGAACGTCCGACGCGCCGCTGACGGGTCGGTGACCCCGTACAACGCGAAGCAGTCCGTCGCCAGCCAGTGCCGCACCTCGGGCACGTCGGATCGCTCCAGCTCGACCTCGAGCCGCGGGCCGCTCTGCAGGAAGTCGCCGAGCAGAGTGGCGCCCACCGTCGCCCGACTGACCGCGTCGATGATCTCGGGAACCGTCGCGGCGGCGGCGTCGTCGACGATCACGTGGTCGTAGGCGCGGTCACGCACGGCCTCGGTGAGCCGGAGGCCATCCAGTGTCGTGGCGATCACCCTGGCGTCGGTCACCAGCTCGCGTTCGACCTCGGCGCCGCGCCTGGCGGCCGACTTCAGCACCCGCTCGTGCTCGCGTTCGAGACCCACGAGACGGCGGCGCGCGGGCGCCGTGCTCTCTTCCAGACGCGCCAAGGCGTCGGTGCGGGCCGGTATCCCCGCCCGCTCCGCCGCCACCACCCGGTCGACATCGCGCTCGTCCGGGGCGGGCGTGCGCGCGGCGTCCTCCAGCTCGCGTTCGAGCCGCCCCACTGCGGCGAGGCGCTCGCGCTGTCGCTCGCGGGCGTGGTCCAGACGCTGTTTCGCCGCTTCGCGTACGGCCAGCCTGCACTCGACCTCGCCGTAGGTGACCGGCCGGGCGCGGCGTTCGCAGGCGGCCATCCGCTCGCGAAGGCGGGGGACCTCGTCAGTCAGTCGGCGCCCCGTCGTGGCGAGCCCGGCGGCGGCGCGACGGAGCGCCGCTTCGACCTGGTCCAGCCGGTCGGCGGTGTACCTTCGCTCACCCAAGCCCCGAAGGCGACGCACGGCGCCGACAGTCGCGAGGGAAACCTGACGTTCGCGGAGTGCGTCCCGCTCCGCCTCGAGCGCCTCGGCCTCGGCGCGGGCCTGGTCGTGTAGCTCCTCGCATTCGCGCACGGCGGCCCGCAGGCGGGCGGCCTCCGCCAACGCGGCACGGGCATCGGCGATCTCCGCCCAGGCGCGTTCCGCGTGCTCGTACACCCGCGCCCCGCTCTTCGCCTCGGAGCGTGCGGTCGCGAGGGCGTCCCGCGCGTGCGCACGTTCCCTCCTGAGCACCCCGGCACGGTCGCGAGCGGCGATGCGCCGCGCGGACTCCCGATAGGCCGTGTGATCGAAACCGGCCAGCGCGGCGCGAGTCTCCTCGAGCCGGCGAAGCTCGGGATCCTCGAGCGAGGTGAGGATCTCAGCCTCCAACGACCTACGACTCTCCTCGAGCTCGCCGAGGCGCTCTCGGACGAGGCGGGACAGCGAGGTCCGCGGATCGCCGGCGGGCAGGCGTGCCGTGCCCACCCGGATGACCGGCCCCGACCCTGACCTCGCGGTAGGAGGCAGGCGTTCGAGGACGTCATCGACGACCGCACCGCTGCCGGACACGAGCAGTACGCTCTGGCCCCTGGCGAGCAACTGCCTAAGGGCGCACGCGACGACATGCGTCGCGCCCGTGCCCGGCGGCCCCCACACGAGGTGAAGTCCCGACGCACAGCAGGCCGCCCATGCGCGCGCCTGCTCAGGAAGGAGACCGGACGGCGCCGCGCCCGGTTCTGGCACGGGGTCGAGCCGGGCGGAGCCGAAGCGACCGACGAGGTCGAAACGGTCGATCGCCTCGAGGTCAGCCCGGAGGGACCGTGTGCGGAAGGCCGGCTCCACCCGGGATATCCATAGGTAGAGCCCGGCCGCCGGCGCGTGGGCGCCGACCTCGACCACGAGCTCCGTGCCGTCGCGATACGCCCGCATGACTCGGTAGGCACGCCTGGCGGGCCCTTCGTAGGGTGCCAGGCACGACCCTTCCAGCCGGTCGGGGATGAGGCGCTCACCCCGCACGTCGACACGGAACCAACCGTCTCCCGCCTCCGCGTCGGGCACCGCGAGAGCGAGCCGACGCAGATTGCCCCCAGCCCGATCCGTGTGCCTATCGTCCCCTGGACCCGAGTGCGTGTCGCCCCCCTGGACACGCAGCTGGTGAGTGAGGGCGTCGATCACCTCGCCGAGCCACTGAGGACGACCGCCCATGGCAACCCCACGCCTCGGTTGTTCGTCGTTAACTCAACGTAATCACGAAAAGAGCGCTCTGTGCACCCGTCGATACGGTCCGTACGTGGACACGGAACTACCGACCACATGGGATTGACAGGCATACCACGTCCGTGGGCGGTCACCGCCGACCGGCGGCGCGGTCGCGGAGTACTGTCTTTTGAAGCTTGCCGGTGGAGGTCTTGGGCAGGGCGCCGAACACGATGGCCTTGGGCGCCTTGAAGCGGGCCAGCAGGCCGCGTACGTGGTCGATGAGATCGCGTTCGGTTACGGCCGTGCTCTCGCGAACAGTGACGTAGGCGACGGGCACCTCACCCCAGTGCGGGTCGGGACGCGCGACGACCGCGGACTCCAGGACGTCGGGGTGGGCGTCGAGTGCCTGCTCGACCTCGACAGAAGCGATGTTCTCCCCGCCGGAGATGATGATGTCCTTGGCGCGGTCCACCAGTTCGACGTACCCGTCGGGATGGGTGACGCCGAGGTCGCCGGTGCGGAACCATCCGTCCGGGGCAGCGGCTTCGGTCCCGGACTCGTCCTTGTAGTAGCCGAGCATGAGGTCGTTGCCGCGCAGCGCGATCTCCCCGACTGTCGCGCCGTCGGCGGCGACGTCGCCGCCGTGGGAGTCGACCACCCGGAGCCGCTCAGCGATCACGTTGCCCACGCCCTGGCGGGCCGTCAGCCGGGCCAGCTTGTCGGTCGAAAGGCCCTCCCAGCCGGGCTGTGGCTGGCAGATGGCGGCCGGGCCATAGGTCTCTGTCAACCCGTACAGGTGGATGACGTCGATGCCCGCGGACGCGGCGCGGGCGAGCAGTGCCGGACTGGGCGGGGCACCGCCCGTGCACGCCAGCGGCCGCGGAAACAGCGGGGCCTTGGGCGCGTCGGGGTGATGCAAGAGAGAGCCGAGTACGGTGGGGGCGCCGCAGAGATGGGTCACGCCCTCGTCCCGGATGAGCCGCCAGGCCAGCGCCGGGTCGATCGCGGGCAGGCACACGTGCGTGGCGCCCGCCGCGGTCACCGCCCATGGGAAGCACCACCCGTTGCAGTGGAACATCGGCAGCGTCCACAGGTACGTGCTGTCCGGACCGAGCCGCGTGTGCATGGCCATCGCGAGACCCTGCAGGTACGCGCCGCGGTGGTGGTAGACGACACCCTTCGGCTGTCCGGTGGTACCGCTCGTGTAGTTGATCGAGAGTGGCGCCCGCTCGTCGTCCACGGGAACCAGGAGGGGCTCGGCGGCGCGCAGCCGCCGCTCGTAGTCGTCGTCGGGTACGAGCAGCGGACTCGTCTCCGCCCGCTCGGCGGCCTGCAGCGCGGGGCCGGCGAGATCGGGGTCGTACAGCAGGACCCGGGCCTCCGCGTGGTCGAGGATATAGGCCAGTTCGGCCGGGGCCAGCCGGGTGTTCATCGCGACGAGAACCGCCCCCGCCGCCGGCACCGCGAACGTCGCCTCCAACAACAGACGTGTGTTCGGCGCCAGCACGGCCACCCGGTCACCCGGCCGCACGCCCCCCGCGGCCAGCGCACCCGCCGCACGCCGCGCACGTTCCCACAGCTCCGGGTAGGTGAACCGGCGGTCGCCGTCGACGACCGCGGTCTTGTCGCGGAAGACGTACGCCGACCGCTCGAGGAGTCGGGTCGGCGACAGCGGCTCGTACGACAGGTCTCGCATGCGGTGCTCCCCTCGAACCTCTCGTCTAGAGTCTGCCTGTGGCGGCCAAGCCGGAGCTACCCACCCTCTCCTTCGCTTCTCTGGCCGCGTGGGAGGCATGGCTCCGCACCCCACGAAAACCCTCGGCAAGCCTCGCGTTTCCGCGGGGACCCCGCTGGCCGAGCACCACGCGAGCTCCGCGGGGCTGTGGCTCAAGATCGCACGGAAGGGCTCCGGTATCGACAGCGTCTCCTCCGCCGAAGCCATCGACGTGGCCCTCTGCTACGGCTGGATCGACGGGCGGGTGCGTGGGCTCGACGACGCGTACTGGCTGCAGCGATTCGCTCCGCGCATCCCGAGGAGCAAGTGGTCGAGGGTCAATCGCGACAAGGCCGAGCGGCTGATCGAGTCCGGCGAGATGAGATCCGCGGGGCTGCGGGAGGTCGAACGCGCCAAGGCGGACGGCCGGTGGGATGCCGCCTACGACCCCCCGAGCACGGCGACGGTCCCCGATGACCTGCGGAGGGAGCTGGACAAGAACGAGGCGGCCCGAGAGTTCTTCGCCACGCTCGACAGCAGGAACAGGTATGCGATCCTGCACCGGATCCAGGACGCCAAGCGACCCGAGACGCGGGCCCGGCGCGTCGAGAAGTACGCCGCGATGCTGAGCGAGGGTAAGAAGATCTATCCGTAGCCGGAGGCCCGGTGATCGACCGCTAGCCGGACGGGTCGGTGTCCCCGCCGACAGTGGGCGGCGCGGTCTCGTAGACGTGGCCGGCGGGGGTGGTCCAGATAAGCCGCGCGTGCTGGTCCTGTCGCAGCTGCCAGTCCGGTTGCTGCTTGAGCCTGTGGTGGTGACGACAGAGGCAGGCCAGATTGTGGGCGGCGGTTTCGCCGTCCGGCCAGGCGATCGTGTGGTCGATGTCGGTACGCCGCGCCGGCTGCCGGCACCCCGGAAACCTGCACGTCGCGTCGCGGGCCCGGACGTAGTCGCCGAGCACGATGCCCGGGGTGTAGGTGCGGCGGCTCAGCCCGGTGATGGCGCCGGTGGCGGCGTCGGTGTACAGGAACCGCCAGGTGGCGTCGGCGGCGATCGCCCGGGCCACGGAGGCGGGGATCGGCCCGTACCCGGCCAGCTCGCCGGGGGCCTCGGCCAACCCCAGCAGTGTGGTGGCGGCCACCGTCACACGCGCCTCCCCCATAGGGCGTGGCGCCAGCCCGGCACCGCCGGCCCGCGGACCGCGGCCGGCCTCCTCCGCGTCGTACCCGGACCCCGCCTCGCCGCCCGCGCCGCCGGTCGCTGCGGGCCCACCGAAGTGCCGCCCAGTGAGCAGATCCACCAGCGCGTCGGCGCGGCGCTGGTCCATGGTGCGGGTGTCGTCGGGGGTGGCGGCGGTACGGGCGGCGGTGTCCACCGCGGTCCACGCGGCCCGCAGCTCGGTCGCGGTCAGGTACGCCCACAGCTCACCCATGCCGGATTCGGGCAGCGGATGATGCTCCACACGCCGGTCTCTCTTCGCCTTCTCATGTCGCTTCTCGGCGGCCTTCGGGTCGACCGCGAGCACCGCCCGGCCCACGGCCGCCCGCAGCTGCCCCGGCGTCTGGTCAGCCGCCCGGGCCAGCACCCGGTCCTCCACTCGCCGGGCCAGGTCATCGGGCAGGCCGGTCACGCCGTCGGCGATCACCCGAGCCCGCGGCAGAGAAAGGTCACCCCGGGCCAGCGCGTCGAGCGTGCCCGGCAGCCGATCACACAGGTCCACCGCCAACCCCAGCCGCAGGCACGCCCCCTGCCGCGACAGCCGCAGCACCGGGGCGATCTCATCGGGGCAGAACTCCGACACCCCCGTGGCGCGAGTCTCCGGGTCGCCCGGGTCACCGCCCCGCTGCGGACGGCGGCGCGCCAGCTCCCGAATCGCCGCGAGTTGACCGGCCTGCGCCCAAGGCACCAACCGCTCAAACCCGCCGATCGCCTCCACCAGGTCATACCCGCCCAGCTCGGCAGGATCCACGCCCGCCAACACCGCCGCCTGCCCCGGCCCCGGCGGGTCCGCCAGCGGCGAACCCTCGCCACACGCGTCGCTCTCGACAGCGTCGGCGATGAGCACATCCTCCGTATCGAACATGCGTTCGATCATACCCGGGACGCGCCGACACCCGCCACCCCCAAACCCCTTATCCACAGGGAAAAGCGGGCGCTCACAGGAGGCTACCGCGTGACCGCGCGCCATCACGCAGACTGGACCACGACAACGGAGCGGAGTCGCCACCATGGACAAGCAAGGCCTGGTTCACCGGGTGCTGCCGCTGCAGAACCGGCTGCTCAACCCCCTGGTCGTCGCGCTGATCGATCGCGGGTTCGCGCCGCCCACCTACGCCCTGGTGGAAACCATCGGGCGGCGCACCGGTCGGCGCCGGCTGGTACCTGTCGCCAATGGCCTCGACGGCGACATGTTCTGGTTGATCGCCGCGCTCGGCGAACGAGCGAGCTACGTGCGCAACCTGCGAGCGAACCCGCGGGTTCGGGTGAAGGCCCGTCCCGCCAGGCTGCGCGAGGGGCTGCGCATCCGCTGGCGGACCGGCACCGCTCATCCCTTGCCCGAGGACGACGCCAACGCGCGGCACCGCGAGCTCGGACGCGGTCGACCCGGTTACCGGCTCGACGGCGTGCTGCTGCGCGGCCTGGCCACTGGCGACATGCTCACCGTCCGAATCGACCTCGACTGAGCCCTCCCCAGCCGTCCGACCGGAAAACGACCGCGACCACCAGCGCCACTGCCGCGCCGCTCGGTCGGGGCACGCGGCCTGGAGCAGGGCGAGGGAGGAGGGTACGAGCGCCCCGAGCCGGTCTCCGAGCCCGCCGGCGGGCACCAGCAGGCCGGCGAAGACCAGCGTGTACGCCTCGACCACCCACTGGAGGCCGGACACCGCGGTACGCAGATCCCGCCCGATGTCGGGCAGGGCGACGTTCACAACCCCTTACAACCACGTCGGTCACGTCGAGGATGCCGGAGGTTCGCCACCCTGAGGGAGGGGTCATCCGCTGCGAACTGGGCGGCTCAGACAGCGCGGGCGGTGCCGATGACGTGGGACACCGGCGGGACGAACGGCGGACGGGGGCTGAAGCGGAAACGCTCGAGCCGGACCATCTCGAAGCCCGCCCTGCGTACGTCTTCGGCCGTGTCGCGGTTCGGGTGACAGCCGCCCCCGAACCACGCCCAGCCCGGCGTGATCAGATCCTCGATCCAGCCGACGAGGCGGTTCGCTGCCCGTACGTGCTCGTAGAACCGCAGTTCCCCACCCTCGCGCAGGACCTGTCCCGCGACCGACACAGCGCGCTGAACGTCCGGCACCGAGCACAACACGAGCGCGTACACGACGGCGTCGTACGTGCCGTCGGGCAAAGCCTCGGCGTGCCCGTCGACGACCTTCACCGGCACGGGCGCGGAGGGCGCCGCCCGCTCGGCATGCGAGCGGAGTACATCCTCGGGCTCGACGGCCGTGACCTCCTCGACGGTCTCGGGGTAGTGGGCGAAATTGAGCCCGTTACCCGCGCCGACCTCGAGGACACGGCCGGGCAGGTCGGCCAGCAGGCGGTCGCGGTGCTCGGCGATGCCGCGGCCCTCGGCCTCGGCACTCATCTTGATATACATCCGCGCGAGGCGCGGGCCCTCGAGGCTCTTACCCGGGACGGTCGGAGCCGGTCCGAGGCTGTCCGTGCCGCGATCCTCCTCGCGTACCGGGAGGAGCGCGCGGCGGAGCTGCGGGCAGAGGCCGAGGCGGCCGCGAACGATCCGGAGGATCTCGCCGAGGCTCGGGCGATTCGCGCGGAGATGGACGCGATCGGTGCGTGGTGACATCTATCGGCTGCTGCGTGTGCCGAAGGATGTCCGCGGTCATGAGCAACGGGGCCCGCGTTACGCCGTCGTGCTGCAGGCCGACCACCTGTCCGCATTGTCCACGTGGTTGGTCGCGCCCACCTCTACCAGCGCCCCAGGGCGCTCGTTTCGTCCAGAGATCGACGTGAACGGCACCGCGACGCGGGTTGTCGTAGACCAGATGACGGCGGTCGATCACCAGTCCCGTCTCGGGGAGTTCAAAGGCAGGCTGTCCTTGGCCGAGATGGTCGACGTCGACCGGGCTGTACGAATCATGCTGGGTATCGCCTGAGCGTCCCGAGACACCGAGCGGCCACCGCCCAATCGCTCAAGATCCGCGTCCGCGGTCCAGGAGTCCACCATTTCTCCAGGTCTCAACCATAAGGACGAGTCTCGTCCGCGCGTTCGGCCCGGGGGCTAGGTGTGACTTACCGCGAGGCCCGGACGCTGGACGGTCCGCCGCGGCGCAGCAGCCAGGCCGCGAGGACCCCGCCGATGAGGCCGAACATGTGTCCCTGCCATGACACGCCGGGGTGACCCGGCAGTATCCCGAAGATCATCGTCCCGTACAGCAGTGCCACCACGACCGCGACCACGATGTCGCCCGGCCGACGGTCGATGATCCCCCGAGCGAGAAGGTAGCCGAAGTAGCCGAAGATCAGGATGCTCGCCCCCAGCGTGACCGTGTTCGGGGGCGCGATCAACCAGACACCCGCGCCACCGACGACGATGACGATCAGGCTCACCGTCGCCAGCCGCCCCACGCCGCGCAGCGCGGTCAGGAAACCGAGTACGAGCAACGGGATCGTGTTGGCCATCAGGTGGACGAAGCCGGCGTGCAGGAAGGGCGCGAAGAAGATGTCGTCCAACTCGCTGATCCGACGCGGCGTGATGCCGTACAGGTCCAGGGTGCCCACGGTGGCGTAGTCGAACGCCTCCAGCAGCCACATCCCCCCGATCAGCACCACTACGGCCGCCAGCGCACGAAGCACACGCTGGGAGCCCCTTCGTTCCCGCCCCGCTCCCGTCAGGCCTGACATGTCGGCCTAACGTCTCCGATCTTCAAAAGGATCCGGGCAACGCGACTCGGAGACAAGACCCCGACCGGGGACGCGGAGTGACCACGGGTACGAAGGCATGGGTTCACAGGGCCAGCCGCTCCCCCGGCACCAGGACCCGCACCTCGGTGCCGGGCGCGTGCGCGGCGGCAGCCCGCCGGAAGCGCTCCGGGGTCCCGTCGTACTTGAGGAACAGTCGGTCCCTGACAGGTCCGGCGGTGAAGGCGTAATGGATCGGCACCGCCAGCCTGGGCCGAAGCGTCCCGCAGAACTCGCCGGCGTGCTCGGCGCTCATCACGACCTGACGGTTGAGCGCGGGGCGGATCCGCAGGCCGTTGACGGGCAGCAACGCGAGGTCGGGACCCGGCCAGCGCCGGGCCACCTCGTCGAGCTCGGAGATCCGCAGCGTGTCAGCTCCGAAGAACACGACGACGCCGCTCCCTTCCAGGACAAAGGTGATCTCGGGTACGGCGTGGCGGGCGGGGGTGGCGGTGATCCGGACGTCCCCGACGGTCGTCTCCTCCCACGGCTCCAGCTCGGTCACCTCGCTGAACCCGGCCTGTCGCGCCGCCTGGCCCATCCCCCGCTTGACCACGAACGGCACCTCCTTGTCCGGGTACGAGGCGAAGGCCGCGAGGTCGTAGTGGTCGTAGTGCGCGTGGCTCGCGATCACCCCGGCCAGCCGCGGCAGGGTGGTCGGGGTGAAGGCCAGCGGCTCGCCCCGGTGGTAGCCGGGCTTCTCAGAGAACCAGGGGTCGGTGAGGATCCGCTGCCCATCGAAGTCGAGCAAGGTGCAGGAGTGGGTGACCCGGACAAGGGTGACGGGCATGAGATCCTCCCAGCCGAGAGGTAGACGAAGGCGTCCACTCATCAGCATGCCATCAGCGGCCAGGCGAAGACGCGGGCGGCGATCCAGCGCCACGTGCGGCTGGGCAGGCCCGACGACGACCCCGCCCTGCGGGCGTATGCCGGGGCGCTCATTGGCGGGATGATGGCGCTGACGCTGCCTTTCTTCGTCGAGCAGTCGGCACCCGGCTGGCTCGCGGAGCTCGACACCGCGATCGCGTGGCTGCGCTCCCGAGACGATCGCGAATGCTCCTTCGTCGATGCCACGAGCTTCGCCCTCATGCGTGAACGAGAGATCGACCGCGCCCTGGCCTTCGACGGGGACTTCTCGGCCGCCGGCTTCGCGGAACTCCGCTAGTACATCGTGAACCCCGCCCCTACCGACTCGATGGAATATGTCCAGTCCACCGGCGTGAAGGAGACCGCGTTCACACTGGTACGACCGTGGCGGCGATGCCGAGATGCTCCGGGATCCGGCGCGCGTCGCCGGTGTCGCTGGTGAGCACGGCGTGCGGACCGAGCGTAGCTCGCAGGCTCGCCGCGAGGTGGGCGTCGGCGACCGAGACCCCCAGAGCGGTCCGCACCCGCGCCGCCCGGTCGGCCCTCGCCGTGTCCAGCGGCACCTCGTCGACCCGCAGCCGGTTGAGTCCCGCCGCCTTGGCCGCCCGCCGGTCCCAGCCGGCCTCCACGCGAACGGCGGTCGGCACGACGAGGCGCACTGACCCTGCCCTTCGCAGGTTCCGCGCGGCGACGGCTTCCACCATCGCGAGGACCCGCCGATGCTTGCGGTGCACCGGGTCGGCAAGAGCCTGCACGGCCTCGTTGTCGAAAAGGACGGTGCGGGCCTGGCTCACGCGGCCGCCGCAGCGAGCCCGGCCGCGTACACCAACACGTCATCGGGGGTCGGATCGTCCTTGACGGACCCGATCTCCGCGGCGGCCCGACGGACCAGGTCAGCTCTCGCGGCGATCGGGTTGCCGTCGATCTCGGCGGTCGCCAGCGCCACCTCGGCGAGGTCCGGTCGCACGCGTGGGTACGCAGCATAGTGAGCGTCGAGCACCGCCCGCTGCGCGAAAGCCTCCAACGCATCTCGCAGCCCGCGCACCGTCAGGTCCGTGGTCGACGTCGTCAAGCCCAGCTCGGTGGCAAGAGCGGCCGCGTCTCGAAGGTTGACAGGGAGCCGAACAGACGTCCCCACCGTGTCGTCGCCGGCGGCGTCGAGGTAGTCGAGCAGCCGGGTAAGCCTCTGATCCACATGAGGACTGTACCACACCGTGTACCACGAAGCCGCGATGCTAGCCGGTCCGTACGTCGCGGGCACGGAAGGCGGCGACGCCGACGGTGACGAGGGCGGCCGCGAGCACGGTGAGGACGACGAGCGGGGTGGCGGTCAGCTCGGCGCCGGGAAGCTGCGGCACGCGCCCGAACGGCGAGAGGTCCGACATCCAGTCCGGAAACCGCAGGAACCCGCCGAGCAGGCCGACGACCAGCGCGTACACCGGCACCACCCACGCAAGCGCGACGAGGCGAGGCACCAGACCGAACAGCGCCACCGCGACACCGACGGTGAACCACAGCGCCGGGAGGCGGACGAGCGTCGCGCCGAGGATCCGGCCGAGCAGCTCGGCGTCGCCCCCGGCCACCGCCGCACCGAGCCCCAGACCCAGCCCGCTCGCCGTCAGCACGCAGGCGGTCCCGACGAGGGTGACCGTCAGGTGGCTGGCGAGCCAGCCGGTGCGCGAGAGCGCCGTACCCAGCACCGGCTCCAGCCGGCCAGCCGCCTCCTCGGCGCGCATCCGCGAGACGGCCTGGACGGCCGCGATCGCGCAGAGCATGGCGAGCATCCCGACGATCAACGCGAGGAACGAGTCGAGCGGGCTGGCGCCGCCCCCGGAGGCGAGCGCCCTGCGCGCGGCCTCGTTCTCCCGGATGAAGTCCTGCACGGCGCTGACCACCGAGCCGTACACCGCGCCGAAGGCGAACAGCGCGACACCCCACGCGATCAGGCCGCCGCGCTGCAGCCGCAGCGCGAACCCGACCGGGCGGCCGAGGACGGACGACGCGGTCGCGGGTCCCGGGCGCTGCGCGACCATGCCCGCGCCCACATCCCGACGGGTACTCAGCGCGTACGCCACGGCGGCCAGCGCTGCGGCGACCGCGACGGCGAGACCGAGCGGCCACCAACGCTCGTCCACGTACGCCCGGGTGGCCTGGGCCCACCCGATCGGGGAGAGCCAGGACAGCACGCCGTTTCCGATGTCGCCGACCGCACGCAGCACGAACGCGACGCCGATCATCGCTCCGGCGAGGCCGGACGAGGCGCGGGCGTGCTCGGTCAGCTGCACGGCGACCGCGGCCACGCCGGTGAAGACCAGCCCCACCGCGGCCACGGCCGCGCCGAACGCGACCGACCCCACCCAGGTGAGGCTCTCGACACCGCTGCCGCCCAGGGCGAGCGCGAGCAGCAGCCCGAGCGCGAGGTTGGCGCCGCTCCCCACCGCGATCGCGGCGGTCAGGTGCGCGTGCCTGCCGACGACGGCGGCGCGGAGCAGCTCCGCCCGGCCGGTCTCCTCCTCCGTCCGGGTGTGCCGCACGACCAGCAGGACGCTCATCAGCGCGGCGAAGATCGCGAGGAACCAGAGCAGCTCGTTGCTGAGCATCGCGCCGAACGTGTAATCGCGCAGCCCGTACCCGGGACCGCTGAACGCGACACCCGCCGGGTTGTCGTGCAGCAGCGCCGCGCGCGCCTGACGGTCGGCGGCGGTCGGGTACAGGTCGGGGAAGCTGGCCGCGCTCGCCGCGGTGGTGAGGACGAGCGCGACGATCCACGCCGGAATGCGGACCCGGTCGCGGCGCAGCACGAACCTGATCAGCGTGCCGGTCCCGGCGAGCGCGGTGTCGGTCGTACGCCCGCCGCGGAGGACCGGCGCGGCGTGGGTGAGCGCGGTCATCGCGGCATCCCGCTGCCCTCCGTGGCCCACGCGGGCACGGCGTATCCGCCGCCTCCGTTCGCCTCGAGCTCGTCGCCGTAGTGCCGAAGGAAGAGCTGTTCCAGCGTCGGCGGCTGGCTCACCAGGCTGACGACGCCGAGGGGGGCGAGTCGCCGCACCACCGCGTCGAACTCACCGGCGTCCACGTCGAACCGCGCGCGGTGGTCCTCCACGACCAGGTCGTGCACGCCGGGGAGGTCCGCCAGCTCGCGGGCGGGCGCGGCCGTCTGGACGGTGATCGACGTGCGGGTGAGGTGTCGCATCTCGGCGAGCGTGCCGGTCTGTACGGCTCGCCCGAGCCGGATGATCGTGACGCGGTCGCACAGCGCCTCGACCTCGGCGAGGACGTGGCTGGACAGCAGGACGGTGCGCCCTTCGGCCCGTACCTCGCGGATGCGGTCCTGGAACACCGCCTCCATCAACGGGTCGAGGCCGGACGTCGGCTCGTCGAGTACCAGCAGCTCGGCGTCGGAGGCGAGCGCGGCGACGAGCGCGACCTTCTGCCGGTTGCCCTTGGAGTAGCTGCGGCCCTTCTTCCGCGGGTCGAGGTCGAAGCGGTCGAGCAGCGCGTCGCGGCGGCCCCTGTCGAGCCCGCCGCGCAGCCTGCCGAGCAGGTCGATGGCCTCGCCGCCGGTCAGGCTCGGCCAGAGGGCGACGTCGCCGGGGACGTAGGCCAGGCGGCGGTGCAGGCGTACCGCGTCGCGCCAGGGGTCGCCGCCCAGCAGGGTGGCGGTCCCCGCGTCGGGGCGCAGCAGGCCGAGCAGCACGCGGATCGTCGTGGACTTGCCCGCCCCGTTGGGGCCGAGGAAGCCGTGCACCTCGCCAGGGACCACCGACAGGTCGAGCCCGTCCAGCGCTCGCGTCCGGCCGAACGTCTTGACCAGCCCGGACGCCTCGATGGGGAGTGCCATAGCGAGGACGCTGAAGCATACACGGCCGGGGAACTCGCCGAGGGCCTACGGGTGAGCCCGGCGGCCATCTCCGGCGCGGTGCGGTACCTCGTCCGGGTCGGATTGCTCGCCAGGGAACGCGCGCCGGGGGCGCGGGCCGACCACTACCGGGTGTACGACGACGACGTCTGGTCGGCGATCTACCTGCAGGAGGGCCCGCTACTCGAGCGGCACGCCGCCGTCCTCGCCGAGGGCGTCGAGATGCTCGACGAGACCAGCCCGGGCGGGCGGCGGGTGCGCGAGACCCTGGAGTTCTTCCGCTTCATGGCCGCGGAGATACCGGAGATGGTCGAGCGGTGGCGGGAGCACCGCGCTCGCCTCCACCTCCACGGCTGAGAGGACCGCACGGTCGACCCGTCGGCCAGCCTCGCCAGGCGTCGATCTCCCAGCCGAACAGCTCGGAGTAGTAGCTCTGCAGCTTCTTCCCGTCCCGCCCGATGATCTCGAAGTGAACGACCGGCCGTCCCATGGCTTCTCCCCTCCGCGCCGATGCGCTGGCGCTTCATGAACGCTGCGTACGCCTGGTTAGACCGAGGGCCGGTCGGCAACTCATCGCTCGATCCCGGTCGAATCTGGTTCCTCCGGTTCCTCGTCGAGGTGGACCAGCCCGACCTCGACCACCCGGCGCGGGTGGCGGACACGCAGGTAGACGAGATAGCAGCCGCCGACGACCATCCAGCCCGCGACCCCGAGCCCCATGTACGACAGCGGCGCCTCCAGCGGGCTGATGAACGAGAACACCGTGATACCCGCCGCCGTCAGCCACGCGGGCACGAACGCGGCGATGCCCAGTACGGGGATCACCAGGTGCAGCAGCGGGTTCCACCGATGGCCGCGGCGGGCGAAGTAGCCGATGCAGGCCGCGTCGACGAGGATGTAGATCGCCGCCAGCACGATCACCAGCGCCGTGGCCACCATGGCGAACGCGGTGACCGGATCGTAGGCGAAGCCGAGCCCCAGCGAGACCGCGAGCGCGACCACGAAGGCGCCGCCGATGCCGAGGACCGGCGAGCGGTGTCTGGGGTGAACGTACGCGAACGCGGCGGGGAACGCGCGGATGCGGCCCATCGCGTACGCGGTGCGGCTGGAGACGTTCACGCCGGCGTTGGAGTTGGCGATGGTGGAGTTGACGATGGCCAGGAACACGAAGAACCAGAACAGGCCGTAGAACGCGCGGGCCATGCCCTCCCACGACGCGGAGCCCTTCGTGCCGAACGACGCGAACTGGTCGGGTCCGAAGGCGACCGAGGCCGCGTACGTCGTGAAGATGTACAGGACGCCGATGCCGAGCGTGGCGCCGAGTACCGCCCGGCGCACGGTACGCCGCGGGTCGCGCGCCTCCTCGGCCAGCGGAGCGGCGCTCTCGAAGCCGCCGAAGGCCAGGATCGTGTAGACCGACCCGGCGATCACGCCCGCGATGCCCGCGTGGTCGCTCGGGGTGTGCCCGGTGCCGAACACGCTGATGGTGTTGGCATCGCCGGCGTGCACGACAAGGAAGACCCCGAGCACCACGAACACGCCGATCTCGAAGATCCCCAGCACGGTGCCGAGGCGTGTGGACGTACGGATGCCGTAGAAGCCGGCCGCGAGCACGATCAGCGCGCCGAGGATGGTCCACGGCCACCACAGACCCGCAGGGAAGCCGGGGATCTCCGCGTGGATCGTGGTCGCGGTGGTGAAGCCCAGCTGCAGCAGCACCAGCGGCGGGATCAGCGCGCCTACGAGCACGTAGCCCCACGCCACCAGGAAGCCGATCGCCGGGTGCAGCCCGCGCGCGGTGTAGGTCGCCATCGACCCCGCCGCGGGCAGCTCCTTGGCCAGCTCGCCGATGCAGGAGGCGCAGAACAGGCAGGCGATGAGGGCGAACACCACCGACAGCGGCAGCGACCCGCCCGCGAAGATCGCGCCGGTGGGGATCGAAGCGGCGATCGCGGCGGCGGGTGCCATGTCGGTGATGCTCTGGAACAGCACCTCCCGCAACCCGATCGCGCCCCGGCGCAGGCCGGGCGCAGTCGACTCAGCCATCGCGGTCCTGACCACCCCCGCTCCCCTGATGATCGTCCGCAGACTAGCGCCGCGCGGGAGGCGCGGCAACAGGAGACCGCGGAGGAGGACACCACGGATGGTGTACGGATGCCGTCACTTCCTCGCCGCCTACGAAGCCGAGCACGGAGAGATCACAGAAGACGAGATCGCTCGGCTGCTCGCCGGGGGGGACGTCGGGGCGTTCGACGACGGCCTGGGCCGCCTCGCTGGGATGCTCTTGGCTCGCAGGGAGAGCACGCGGCGCCGCTACACCCTCATGCCACCGATCACGGTTCCACCTCAGGTGAGCAGGGCCCAGGTGCCGTACGCGACGAACACACTGACCGCGAGGATCACGAGGTTGCCGACGGCGGTCCACGGTTCGCGGAGCCTGAGGTGCGACGCCGCCGCCCCCACCATGACCACGCCGAAGCCGACCGCCGCGACCGGGGTAAGCACCGGCGCGATGCCGGTCAGCCGCGGCAGCACGATGCCGATGGCGCCGACCAGCTCGCAGACGGCGGTAAACCGGACAACGGGCATGGGGAACACCGCGATGCCGGTCTGGCCCGCGGCGATCAGGCGTTCCCTTGGCTGGGTACTCTTGGCCGCGCCGGAGATCAGGAAGAGCGCGGCCAGCAGTGCCTGACAGATCCACAAAGCGATGTTCATCGGCTCTCTCCGGAGGTGGGGTCGACCGTGGTCTCCAGCATCGCGAAAGCTCTCGGGGCCTTGTCATGGGGCCGCCCGCCGGTAGTGCTCGGCGATCTCCGCGACGCCGTCGCGGTAGGTCGGCACCCGAGGGGTCCAGCCCAGCTCGTCCTTGGCCCTGGCGCCGCTGACGCGCAGGCCTCCGGTCATCACCGCCCTAACGTACGGCGTGGCGGTGAGCAGCCAGGACGGCACGACCCGGGGGGGTGGCGCGCCGAGCGCCGCGGCCATCGCCGTCATCAGCTCGGAGAAGCTGACCGGCTCGTCGTCGGCGACGTTGTACGCCGATCCGGCGGTGCCGCGTCCGAGCGCGGCGACCGCCACCGAGACGGCGTCGTCGATGTACAGCCACGGCTGCACCCCGCCGCGCCGGATCACCGGCAGCCGCCGCCGGCGCAGCCCGTCGACCATGACGTCGCCGGCCGCCCCGGGCCCGTACAGCAGCCCGTACCGCAGCGCGATCCCCTCCACGTGCGACGCCCCGAGCACCTGTTTCTCGTTGGAACGCATGGCCGCGAGGTGCTCCTCGAAGCGTCCGTGACCTGGTGGGCCGAAGGTGTCGGCCTCGGTGAGCACCCGGCCACCGAAGTCGCCGTACCCGTAGCCGAAAACCATCGACTGGGTCACGAACCGGCCGGCGCCAACCCGCTCCGCCGCGGCCAGCAGGTTCGCGGTGCCCTCGGTACGCAGCCGGTTGGTCGCCGCCATGTCCCGGTGCGTCATCGGCGCCTTCTTCAGCGCCGTCAGCTGCGAGATCACGGCGTCGCACCGGTGTCCGTCCACCGCTTCGAGCAGCGCCGTACGGTCGAGCACGTCGACGCGGACCGGGGTGGCACCGGCCGCGCGCAGCCGATCGCGGCCCTCCGCGGAGCGGTGGATCGCCACCACGTCGTGCCCGGCCGCGCGCAGCCGCCCCATCAGCGGTATCCCGATGGCGCCCGAGGCGCCGGCCAACAGAACCCTCATCGTTCCTCCTTCGACAGGCCAGGGGGCTGGCGGCCGGCTTCGGCGATCGGCGCAGCCTGCCGGGTGCCGGCCAGGAAGGCCGCCGCCAACGCGGCGACGGCGGACACGTAGCGGTCCTCGTCGACACCGGTCGGGTGCTCGTCGAACAGGTCGGTGAGCAGCCAGTAATGGGCCGTCGCGCCCTGGAGGACCACGGTGATCGCCGCCCAGTCGTACGTCCCAGTACGGTCGCCGGCCAGCTCTTTCAGCATCGTCGCGGTCGCCTGATGGAAGCGTCCGATCTCCCCGTCACCGAACCGCTCGAGCAGGTCGGGGAAGGCGTCCAAGCCCCGGAACAGCAGCCTGCTCAGGTCCCGGTCCTCGTCCATACGTCGCAGCGCCGTCCGCGCCACCGCCTCCAGCCGCCCGGCAAGCTCCGACGGGTCGGACGAGGGCTCAGGGGCCAACCGGCCGACCAGGTCCTGGCCGCCGCCGAGCAGCCGCTCCAGACCCGCGGCGAGCAGCTCCTCCTTGGAACGGAAGTGCTTGTACAGGCTGCCCGAGCCGGGCGAGAGGGCCGCCGCCCGCTCGATCTGCGCCACGGATGTGGACGCGTACCCCCGTTCCCCGAACAACCGCATGCCCTCGACGAGGAGCCGGTCCCGTGTGGATGCCATATGTGAGAGTGTAGCAAGCAAGTACTTGCTTCCGACCTTCTGAGGTCGTCCGGGGTGCCTCAAGTGCCGCGCTGACTGAGGGCGGGGCGACACGACACAGAAGGTGCCGGATCTCGGCGCACGTTCTGGCCGGGTGTACAGGCCTCCTGCCGAGGTTATACCGTGTTATACTCAAGATATGAAGACCGCGATCTCGGTCCCCGACGAGACATTCGACGACGCCACCAGCCGGGCCGCTGCCTTGGGGATAAGCAGGTCGGAATTCTTCACCCGCGCGGTCCGGCGCTACTTGCAGCAACTGGACGCCGAGTCAGTCACGCGGCAAATCGACGCGGCGGTCGCGCTGAGCCGAGACGACGACTCGGCTGAGGCCGCGGTGGCCGTCGGCCGCGACCGCGTCAGCCGCGACGAGGACGGCTGGTGATCCAGCGCGGGGACATCCACTGGGTGGACCTCGGCCCCGCCGTCGGAAGCCGCCCCGCGAAACGTAGACCGGTGCTGGTCGTGCAGTCCGACCCATACAACGCCAGCCACCTATCGACCGTCATCGCCGCCGTCGTCACGTCGAACACCGCGCTCGCGGCCATGCCCGGTAACGTGTTCCTCCCCGCCGTCGCCACCGGTCTACCCCGGGACTCCGTCATCAACGTCACCGCGCTGGTCACCCTCGACAAGGACGACCTCGAAGCACAGGTCGGCTGCGTTCCCCTCGCGCTGATGCGCGAGGTCGACCAGGGGCTGCGCCGCATGCTGGACCTGTGATGCTGACGCCACGCAGGGAGCAGCCCAGCACGCGGATCGGCGCTTACGGCGAGGTCCCGGCAGCGGAGCGAGGCCGGTGAACCTCCGCCAGCTCGGCGAACCACCGCTCGGCTTGACGCGGGGTGCGGAACCTGAGCACCCGCACGCCGAGGTCGGCGGCCTCGCGGAGCTGGCGGCGATACCTACCTCGGTTGTTGACGTACTTGCGGACGGCGTTGGCTAGCACCGACCGACGTGAGAAAAAGGCACGCCTCCAGCCGAACGCGCTCTCGGGGGTCCGCTCGCGACCGGTGAGGCCGCGCACGTTACGGCGGGTTACCCGCCACACGATGAGCGGCAGACCGTAGTCAAGCCATATCACCGCGTCGGCCCGATGCCAGGTGACGTGGCAACCTTAGAGTAGTTGCCATCGACCACCCACGCGCTGGCGTCGGTGAGGGCGGCCGTACGAGCCCGGAACTCCTCCAACGGCAGGGGACCGGCCTGGGTGAACAGGACCTGGTCGAGGTCATGATGTGGCAACTGGAGGAGCTCGGCAAGCCGCAACGCCAACACGGTCTTGCCCGTACCGGGCAAACCGAACACGACGATCTTTCGCATCAGGCGCCCGCAAGGAGTGGGTACAGAGCGGCTCCGCCGAGCCTGGGATGGCGGCGAAGCGCCCTCAGGAAGTCACACTGAAAGGCTTCGCGCGCGGCGAGTTCCTCCTCATCGTATGTGCCAACCCCTTTGCGGATCTTCACAACGACGCCGTTGACGATCGACGCGCCGGCACCTCCCAGGTCGGAGAAGACGTCGAGCCGGACGTGGGCGAACAGGTCGCCGCGGTGCTCCGAGAAGCAGACCGAGTACGCGAGACCCGCGAGCGGATAGACATGCGTTGTGCGGTCGCGGTTCTGCGGATCGGCGAAGGCCTCCACGTGGGCCAGGACCTCAGGACGCAGCCCGGTTCAAGTAGTGTACGAGGGCGGCACGGTGGCCCGGCGACAGCGGGAGGCGCGGGTCGGTAAAGGCCTCCCAGCCGCCGCGCACGCGCAGCTGCAAGGAGGCTGTGGCCTGCTGAGTCGACAACGGCTCGACGAGATCAAGGGCGCGAAGTCGTACCCCGTCCAGACAGTCGGCGGCCAGCATCGCGCCCACACACAAGCCTCATCCACGGTACGGCGCCGCTGATAGGCTGGGTAGGTCCGGGCAGGGACGGTCAGCCCGTCGACGAGGCGCAGCTCGTGATTCGTACGGCCCACCAGATGGACGTGGAAGCGCTTCTCGCCCTGGATCGACTCGCGGTCCACAGTGGCCGGGTCATAGCTTCACGACATCACCGGGTACAGGCCGAGCGTGCGACAGCGCTCCGCGAAGCACGCCGTCATCGATCCGAGCGCCGCCGCGAACGCCGGGGAGTGCTCGTGCAGGCCGGGCTTTACGCCGACGCCGGACGACACCACCATGACCTCGTGCCCCGCCTCGTCGAGCACGAGGCTGACCGGTCAGCGTACGAGAACCCGCCGCCCGGCAGCTCACGGCGCCTCTTCCCGCCCTGCCCCTGAGGCCGCCCGAGGATCGCACCCGGTGATCCCGAGGGGTGGTGCCCCGCCAACCGATGCCGGGTCCGCCAACCGATGCGTGGTCCCGGAAAACGATCGTGGTCCCTCCAGCACGGAGATTTGCTCGCTTTGTCGATATTTTGCGGACTCACCTTTGGGCTGACCAATGTGGGCCGGTGCGCCCGGACCGGCGGCGTGCTCCCGAGCGGGGGCCGGCGTTCCCGTACAGACGCTTGCTGCCGGACGGGCTCGGCAGGTCGTCCGGCCCGACGTCAGCGGCGTGCCGGCTCCCAGACGGTCTCCTTGCGCAGCAGCGGCTTAAGCACCTTGCCGCCCGGGTTGCGGGGCAGTGCCTCGCCGCGCACGTGAAGGTACTCCGGCAGCTTGAAGTCGGCGAGACGTTCGCGGGCGTACGACAGCGCGGCCGCCGCGTCGAACGACACGCCAGGGGCCGGGACGAGGACCGCCCCGACCTTCTCCCCCATCATCTCGTCGGACACCCCGAGGACGGCGACCTCGAAGACGCCGGGCACGGCGGCGAGGACGTTCTCGACCTCGACGCAGTAGACGTTCTCCCCACCGCGGTTGATCATGTCCTTCGCCCGGTCCACGACGTAGGTGAGGCCCTCCTCGTCGATCCGCGCCAGGTCGCCGCTGCGCAGCCAGCGGTCGACGAACGTATCGGCCGTGGCCTCGGGCTTCCCCCAGTAGCCCGACACGACGTTGGCGCCGCGGATGAGCAGCTCACCGACGCCGGTCCGCGGGTCCGGCTCCTCCAGGCGCACGTCGACGACGGGCGCGGCGAAGCCGACCGAGTCCGCGTGCGCCACGGCGTACTCGTGCGGCAGGAACGTCGCCACCGACGACGTCTCGGTGAGCCCGAACCCGTTGCCCACGCGGGAGCTCGGGAACCGCGCCTTGATCTTGGTCACCAGGTCGGGCGCGATCGGCGCGCCGCCGTACGCCACCCACCGCACGCCGCTGACGTCGGTCTCCGCGAAGGCCGGCTGGTTCATGGCCAGCCAGTAGATCGCCGGCACCGAGGTGAGCACGTTGATGCGTTCCCCGGGGATCGCGGACAGGAACGCCTCCACCTCGAACCCCGGCATCACCACGCTCGCCCCGCCGAGCTGCAGCAGCGGCAGCAGCTGGCTGTTGCACCCGGTCACGTGGAACAGCGGCACCGAGATCAGCGTCCGCAGCTCCGGCCCGCCCCCGCGGTCCATGTCCAGGCAGCGGACGCAGGTCTCGGCGTTGGACAGGAAGTTCTCGTGGCTCGTCATCGCCCCCTTGGGGAAGCCCGTGGTGCCGCTGGTGTAGAAGATCGCCGCGAGGTCGTCGCGGGTCTGGCCGTCGGCCGCGTACGGCTCTCCGTCGGGCAGCGCCTCCCCGGGCGCGAAGACGTACGACGCCCCGGAGTCATCGATGACGTAGCGCGCCTCCTCCTCGGTGAACCGGGTGTTGACCGGCACGGCGACCGCGCCGGCGAGCTGGGCCCCGAAGAACGCCAACACCCAGTCGACGCCGTTCGGCAGCCGGACCGCGACGCGATCGCCCGGCCGTACCCCGCCTGCCCGCAGCCCGCCGGCCACGCGGGCGGCGCGGTCCCATAGCGCGCGGTAGGTCAGCCGCGGTCCGCCGAGCTCGACGACGGCCTCACCGCCCGGGTCGCGGCTCACCGACGCCCGCAGCATCGCGACCAGGGAGTCGGGCAGGCCGTCGTAATGCTTGACGCCCGCGCCGTCGCGGGTGATTCCGCTCATGTCGAACGGCTGGACGGTCATCAGTACGCTCCCACGTGCTCGAAGTACCGGCGGGGGCCCGCGACGAGCATCGTCTCGATCTGCTCTTCGGTGACGCCGCGCTGGCGCAGCGCGGGCAGCACGTCGTCGCTGATGTGCGTGTAGTGCCAGTTGGGCGCCATGACCGCCCTCGTCTCGTCGGAGAACCAGTCGATGAAGCAGGCGGCGTCATGGGCGAGCACCATCTTCTCCGCGTAGCCCCGGCGGGCGAGCTCGGCGACGGTGTCCACCCGCTGCTCGAACGGCAGCAGCATGTCGAGCCCGAATCGGTCCATGCCGAGGTACGAGCCGGCGTCGGCGAGCCCGATGAGGTAGTCGAGGTCGGCGGAGTCGCCGCTGTGCCCGATGACGACACGGGCCAGGTCGACCCCCTCCTCGGCGAGCAGCTTCTGCGCGAGCCGGCCCGACTGGTTGCGCACGCCCGTATGCACGGTGATGGGGACGCCGGTCTCACGGTGTGCCCGCGCGACGGCACGCATGACCCGCTCCACCCCTGGCGTCATCCCGTCCGTCTCGATCGCGCACTTGAGGAACGCCGCCTTCACCGAGGTACCGGCGATGCCGTCGGTGATGTCGCGGGTGAACATCTCGACCATCGGCTCAGGGCCGCCCGCCAGCGTCCCCGGGCCCCGGTGGTGGAAGTAGAACGGCACGTCGTTGTAGGTGTACACGCCGGTCGCCGGGATGATGTGGATGTCGACCCGCTCGTTGACGCGCTGGACGCGTGGGATGTACCGGCCGAGGCCGATGACGGTCGGATCGACGATCGTGTCGATGCCGCGGCCCTTCAGCTCGGTGAGCTTGGCGACCGCGTCGCTGACGCGTTCCTCCTCATCCCAGTAGTCGGGGTAGTTCTGCCGTACCTCCTCGTTGAGCACGAAGACGTGCTCGTGCATGAGAACGCGGCCCAAGCTCCCGCTCGGGACTGGTCCACGTACGGTCTCCACCGATGCCATTCGCGGCCTCCTCAACCGTGCCCGCACTGCCAGCGAAGAACGCTCGCCCGTCCCCGTCAAGACCCCCGCGGACGACGGTCTCGCAGCACCGACGCTGAGGCGGATCCCAGACTAGGGTTGACGTGTGTGCCCATGCTCTCCACGCTGGTGATCTTCGCCATCGCGGCGGCGAAGATCAATGCTCTTAAGGAGCTCCGATGGCCATCCAGCTGAATCACACCATCGTGTCGGCCCATGACAAGCGCGAATCCGCGACGTTCCTGGCCGAGATCCTCGGCCTCGACGATCCCACTCCGTACGGGCCGTTCCTGGTCGTACCGGTCAGCAACGATGTCTCCCTCGACTTCGCCGATGACCATGGCCCCGTCCATCCGCAGCACTATGCGTTCCTGGTCAGCGAAACCGAGTTCGACGAGATCTTCGCCCGGATCCGGGAGCGTGAACTGACGTACTGGGCGGACCCCGGACGACAGCGCCCCGGTGAGGTCAACACCAAGGACGGAGGCCGGGGGCTGTACTGGGAAGACCCGGGCGGCCATGCCCTCGAGATCATCACCCGCCCGTACGGCAGCGGAGGCTGACGCCACTGGGGAGAGCGCCCCGCGTACCGTCCCGCTGAGCCGATCAGCTGCCGTCACGGGCCCATGGGTCGTAGTCGGCCTCGAGGGGTTCCTGCGGCGGGCGCTCGGCGTCCGGCACGTGCTGGAGGTTGACGCGGATCCGGTACCAGACCGAGCTTCGGCCGCGCATCCCGTCCACCAGGATGTCGGCCGGCTGAAGGTGGCGGACCACGGAAGGGTGCCTGGCCTTCCACCGCTCCAGCCCCTCCAGCGCCTCCGGCTTGGTCTTGGCGCGGGCGATCTCGATCAACGGCATCGTGGACTGACGCCGACCGGCGCCCTTGGGTGGCTTCTCGGCAGGGCCCAGCCGTTCCGCGAGGTCGAGCAGCGCCTCCAGCGACCCCGGGAACCGGTCAATGCCCTCCCATGGATCCCCCACCGCGGTGTAGCGGTCGGGGACAGTTCGCACGGTGTAGTCCTCCGGGCGGCAGTCCGGCACCTCCGCCCAGGTGAGCGGGGTAGAGACCCGGGCATCCGGCGTCGGCCGCACCGAGTACGCCGAGGCGACCGTACGGTCCTTCGCGTTCTGGTTGAGGTCGACGAAGACCCCTTGCCGCTCCTCCTTCCACCATCTGCTGGTGGCCAGGTCGGGCGCACGGTTCTCGACCTCGCGCGCGACCGTCTCCCCCGCCAGCCGTACCTCGCGGAACGACCAGCGCGGGTCGATGCGCGCGTAGATGTGGAAGCCTCGCGAGCCCGAGGTCTTCGGCCAGCCGGTCAGGCCGTGGTCCTCGAGAACCTCGCGGGCGACGAGGGCGACCTCGACGATCTGCCGCCAGCCGACGCCCGGTACAGGGTCGAGGTCGATCCGCAGCTCGTCGGGGTGGTCGAGGTCCTCGGCCAGCACGGGGTGCGGGTTGAGGTCGACGCAGCCCAGGTTCACCACCCAGGCCAGCTGGGCGGGGTCCCGGACGACGACCTCGCCGGCCGAGCGCCCGGAGGCGTAGCGCAGCTCGGCGGTCTCGATCCAGTCGGGTCGGCCGGACGGCGCCCGCTTCTGGAAGACAGCCTCCTGATCGATCCCCTTGACGAAGCGCTTGAGGATCATCGGCCGTCCCCCGATCCCGCGCAGCGCCCCGTCAGCCACGGCCAGGTAGTAGCGCACCAGATCCAGCTTGGTATGCCGATCGCGCGAAAAGATCACGCGGTCCGGGTTCGTGATCGTCACCTCGCGCCCGGCGACCTCCAGGACCCGCGACCTCGACATGCCGCCACGATAGGCCGCACTCACCTGCCGGGATCAGGCCGATCGCCCGCTGTCGTGTTCGATAGCAGCGACCGCGCCCGACTTCGGGTGCCGGTTCAGCGACCGGTCCGCGTACCAGCACCCGCCGCCCGGCAGCTCACGACAGCTCTTCCCGCCCTGCCCCGGACAGCGCGGCCATGATCCGCCTCTGATGTCGTGAGACTGCCGGTTACGGTCGGCCGGGGGCGTGAGAAGCGGATCATGGAAACGAGCCGACCCTCGTCATGCGGCCGCCCGGCGATAGTGCTCGGCGATCTCGGCGACCCCCTCGCGGTAGGTGGGTACGCGCGGTACCCAGCCCAGCTCCCGTCTTGCCTTGGCGCTGTCGACCCGAAGCCCGCCTGTCATCACCGCCCTAACGTACGGCGTGGCGGTGAGCAGCCAGGACGGCACGACCCGGGGGGGTGGCGCGCCGAGCGCCGCGGCCATCGCCGTCATCAG
>JBOHCT010000005.1:0-43869 GCA_050699055.1 Streptosporangiaceae bacterium
CCGATGACCAGCCCGCAGTTCGACCCCTGGACGAGGACGCCGTTCGTCGCGGGGACTAGCCTCGGATGGGGCGCGAGCACCGGCGCACCGCCCAGCACCGATGTCGGGAGCAGCCCGCCGAAGGCCGAGAACGCCAGGGCGAGCACGTAGGTGATGATGAACGGCGCCCCGATGGAGTACACCCCGATCGCCGCGAGCCCCATGACCGTGCTCGCCAGGCAGATCAGCAGCCACCGCGGGGCCCCGCGGTGAAGCAGCAGCCCGGCGCCGAGGTTGCCGACCACGTTCGCGGCGACGACGGCGCTGGTCAGCATGTCGCTGGCGAGGGTACCGAGGCCGCGGGCGGCGTAGATCGTGGGCAGGAACCCCACGAGCGCGAGAAACTGCAACCCGTACGTCGCGAAGATCACCGCCAGCAGGCGCGGTCCTGGCGCGCGGATCACTGTCCTCAGGTCGCCCGTCAGCCGTGGCGGTTCCGCGCGCGTACGCCGCTCGGCGTCGAGCGGGTCGCGGACACCGAGCACCATCCAGGCCACGACGGCGCACGCGACGAGGATCCCCGCGTTGACGTACCACGTCCCACGCCAGCCCAGGCCACTGAGCAGCAGCGGAGCGGCGAGCAGCATGATGGCCTGCCCGGCCGGCATGTACGTGCCCCAGAACCCGAACGCCAGCCTCGCGTCGTCGGCGCGGGCGACCTCCGCGATCAGTGAAGGGGCCGCGATGACGACGCCGAGGAACCCCGCCCCCTCCGCGACCCTGGACCCGAGCAGGAGCGGCCCGTTCGGCGCCAATCCGCCGAGGACGCTCGCGAGAGCCGTGAGCAGCAGCCCGAGGAGCAGCGTACGACGCGTGCCGATACGCCCCGTCAATGCCCCGGAGGCCGCGCCAGTCACGGCCGCGACCAGGCTGAACGCGGCCAGGACCCAGCCCGCGACGGCGAGGCTCATCCCGAGGTCGCGGCGCAGGACAGGCAGCGCCGGCGGCGCCTTCCCCACCTGAAAAGCGACCACGACCCCGGCGGCCACCGCGACGCAGACGACGCCCCACCGGGTACGCTCCACCTCGCGCCTCACCGCCGATCTCCCGGGTGACCATGCTCCGCCTGCCCAGCCTGACCGTACAGTCCCATCGCGTCGCTGGGCCGATGTGACCCGTATACTGAGCGTATGACAGAAAGCACGACAGTGGTGCAGGCCCGCTTGCCCCGAGAAGAGGCCGAGCGGCTGGACGCGGATCGTACGGCTCTCGGGCTCGCTAACCGGTCGCAGGCGGTCCGGGAAGGGCTGCGCCTGCTGCACCGGGAGGCGCGCCACGCGGCCCTGGCACGTTCCTATGACGAGTTCTACGGCGCTGAACCCGCGCCCGTATCCGAGGTGGCGGCGGCCGGCGATGAGGTGGCGGCGGCTACGATCGCCGATCGCGAGGCCGCGGAGGGCGAGGACCGGTAGGTGTTCCGAGGGGACGTGTGGGACGTACGGTTCCCCGCCCCCATCGGCCCGCGCCCCTGCGTCGTGGTAACTACCAACGCGCTGGTGCCACGGCTGGGCGCGGTCACGGTGGCCGAGGTGACCGGCACGCCGGGGCCGACCACCACACACGTCGAGATCGATCCGGCGGCGGGGTTGACCGGACGGGAACGCTCCTTCGTTAACGTCACAGGGTTGCACACCGTGACCAAGGGCAAGCTGCGCCATTACCGGGGTCGACTAGCCCCGCCGGAGCTGGGCCGCCTCGACGAGGCTCTGAAGCTGTACCTCGACCTGGAATGACAGCAGGCCCGGAGAACGCGACGATTTCTCTGGCGGTTCGAAGAACGCCTTCGTGATCACGATGCACCGGTCGCGCGGGCGAGGCGCTCGCGCTGCGGTGCGACGGTGTAGGCGGGGTCTTGCGCGCTGGCGCGGCCCGCCTCGAACACCCCGAACTTCGTACACACCGCACCGGCGAGCAGCGACAGGCCCGCTACCGCGGCGGCGGGCCGGCTGCGCCCCGCGGCTATGGTGGCGAGGCCACCGGCGGCGGTCAGCAGGGAGGACGCGTTTATCCACCGTCCGGCTCGGCCCTGCCGGTACGGCTCACCGGCCAGGCCGAGGCGGGTCTCGGTCCACGCGGTGGCGGCCAGGTCGGCGGCGGCGCCGCCGACGGCGAGCCGGCGGACGGGCCCGGTCTCCTCGGCCGGCGCCGCGAGCAGCCCGACTCCGGCCGCTGAGGTCACGGCCGAGCCGGCGAAGACGAACGGCAGCACCCGGCGGGCCTCGTGCCAGGCGGGCACCGCGGTGTCGGCGAGCAGCACCGCGGTGTAGGTGGACAGGGCCGGGCCGAGCACGCCCGCGCCCACCCCGGCCGTCCTTCCCGCGAGGGGCAGCCGGCCGCTGAGATCGGCGGCGGCCGCGGCCCCGGCCAAGCCGCTGAACGGGGCGATGATCCACGAGCCGACGGACAGCGGCGAGGTGGGCTTGAAGACCCGCAGCATGTTGAGGAACCGTTCCGGCCGGCCCAGGTCGTGGATCAGCGCACCGACGCTCGCCACCGACCCGCCGGCGGCGGCGAGCCTGGACGCCCGGGCCAGGTGGGTACGCCCGGTGGCCTCGGCCAGGGGGGCCATGGCGGCGGAGGCTCCGGCCAGCCCGCCGAGGAACAGGTAGCCGGGGACGTCCGGGCTCTTCCACACGGGTGGCTTGATGACGGGGCGGCCGTAGTAGGAGTCGAAGTCGGCCTTCGGCACCATCGGGCGTTCCCCGCGCGGCATCAGCGCCCCCCTCCGGCGAACGCGGCCGTCACCCCGGCGGCGAGGCTGATGGCGGCGGCCGCCGCCCATTTCCACATGGCGGGCAGGTCGGCGGTGGTCACGACCGGGTCGGGCGGCAGCCCGTACACCTCGGGCTCGTCGAGCAGCAGGAAGAACGCACCGTCACCGCCCACACCGTCCTCTGGGTCCTCGCCGTACAGCCGCGCCGTGCTCTCCCCGCGTGCCCGCAGCTCCGCCACCCGGCCTTGCGCGCGCTCGCGGAGCTCGTCGAGCGGACCGTACTGGATCGAGTCGGTCGGGCACGCCTGCGCGCACGCCGGCTCCAGGCCGTCACCGATCCGGTCGTAGCACAGCGTGCACTTCCACGCCCGCCCGTCGTCCGGACGCTGGTCGATGACCCCGAAGGGGCAGGCGGGGATGCAGTAGCCGCGGCCGAACGAGGCCCCCAGACCGGGGACCGTGGAGGAGTGTCAAATACGCGCCTGGTTCTCCACCTGAATCGCGCCGAGGGCGGTGCACAGCTTCTTCATCAGGTAGTTCTCTTCGTTGTCCAGCGTCGCCCCGCCCAACGAAGCGATCCCCATCGTCCGCCGCAGCAGCCTGCCCTGCTCGTCGCTGTCCTGTCAGGTCTGCCGGCGGGTGGCGAGAACCCCATCGGCGATCATGTCCATCGCCTGGTCGAGGTCCAGCTCCTCCCAGTCCGTGCCGTACGGCCGCCGGTACAGCACCGTCGAGCGCCGGCTGGGTGACGTCACCAGCTGCTTGGACGCCGCCCCCTTCGGACAGAGCCGTCCTCGCGACACCGGGCCGTCCGGGTCTCCCTCGATCTGGGTGACGCGCCCGTCGCGCACGAACACCCGCTGGCCGCAGCCCACGGCGCAGTAGGGGCACACCGACCGCACCACCTCGTCCGCCGTGGCCGTCCGCGGGGTCAGCTCCTCGGTGCGCCGCGAGCGGGCGGCGCGACCGCGCCCAAGAACATCGCCGCGGGCCAGTTGGCGGTAGACAGGCCACGACTGGGCACTCGATCGGGCCCAAGATCTGACGTCCATCCGGCGGCCCCCAGGCAAACGCACAGACGGCTTCGATGCCTACTGTCTTCCGGCTCTCTTCCCGGGGCGAACCCCGCGTAACCTCGTCGGATGACCCACCGCGTCCTGGGGGCGGATGCAGCCCGACACTCCGCCTTCGTAGGCGACCACACCCGAATCGCCGCGCCGCCGTACGTGCCCGAGGTACGGCTGCACCTCGCGGAGGAGGCCTTCGAGCTGTGGGAGACGACGGAGGAGGAGCTCGGCCGCACGCTTCCGCCGCCCTTCTGGGCGTTCGCCTGGGTCGGTGGGCAGGCGCTGGCGCGTTACGTGCTCGACCATCCCGACCTCGTGCACGGCCGACGGGTCCTCGACCTCGCCTCGGGCTGCGGTCTCGTCGCGATCGCCGCGGCGAAGGCGGGCGCGGCGCACGTCACCGCGACCGAGATCGACCGCCTGGCGGTCGCCGCCATCGCGCTCAACGCGGAGAACAATGGCGTCGCCGTCGCCGCGGCTCTCGAAGACGTACTGGACAAAGACCCGGCCGATGCCGGAGTCGTGCTCGCCGGCGACGTCTTCTACGAGAAGCCGACCACGCGGCGGATGCTGTCGTTCCTCGAACGCGCCTACGCAGGTGGTGCCTCGGTGCTCGTCGGCGACCCAGGCCGTGCCCACCTGCCACGACCCCGCCTGGAGGCGCTCGCGACGTACGACGTGCCGGCCCCGCTGGCGCTCGAGGACGCCGAGGTCAAGCGGACGACGGTGTGGCGGCTCAGTGGCCACTAGCCACTGACGTACACGCCGTCTGTCACGACGACCGTGGTCCCCAGAAAACGATCGTGGTCCCCGCAGCCCGAGGATTCGCCCGATATGCCGATATTCTCGGGGCCAGAGTTTGGTCTGGACAATCTATTGAAGGAACGACGGGTCACGAGCCGGCCTTGCTCGGGTGGGCGCGCCGCGGGCGCGGCACACGGCGTCGGCGAGGGCGCTCGCGTCGAAGGTGGGCAGTACGGCGGCGAGGTGCCCGTCGGGCCGTATGACGTGCACGCTGTCGGGTATCGCGTGCAGGGCCTCGGCGAGGACGCCGTCGGTGTCGATGTCGGACAGCGCGTACACGTCGACGGGCGCGGCGGTCGCGCTCGCGCAGGTCTCCTCGACGGCCAGCAGCCGTGCGGGGTCGGCGGCGAGTACCACGAAGGAGCCGCCGAACAGGTTCCGCAGCCGGCTCACCTCGGGGCGTGCGGCGACGCGGCACGGCCCGTCCGGGCACAGCACGCCCGGCACCGGCGGGCACGCGACGCCGGGATCGGTGGGGAACCTCTCGGGGTCGCCCGCCGGGGTGGTCAGCGGGGAGTCGAGGTACCAGTACGGTTCGGCGAGCTTGCCGGAGTCGATCAGCGCGCGGGTGTCGGGGTCGGTCACCGCGCGCTGAAGCGAGTCACGGCGCCACTGCCACTGCTCCTCTGTCTGCGGCACCAGGAAACGCATCGTCGCCATCGTGACCCGCAGGTTCTCCGCCGCGGCGGCGCGCCGCTCAGCGTCGTAGCTGTCCAGCAGCCGCTCCGGCGCCGCCCGCCCGTCCGCCCAGCCGTTCCGGACGAAGGCCAGCTTCCAGGCGAGGTTCTCCGCGTCCTGCACCCCCGAGTTCAGCCCGCGGGCCCCGAACGGCGCGTACACGTGGGCCGCGTCACCGGCCAGAAACACCCGCCCGCAGCGGAACGCCTCCGCGCACCGCTCATGGAACCGGTACACCGACAGCCACACGACCTCGTACGGCGCCTCGCCCACGATCCGCCGGATCCTGGCGTCCAGCTCCCCGCTCGCCCGCTCGCGTTCCACGTCGTAGTCGGCCGGCACCTGCCAGTCGATCCGCCACACCCCGTCCGGCTGCTCATGGACCAGCACCTGCCGGCCCGGGTTCCACGGCGGATCGAAATAGAACCGCCGCTCGTTCGGGAACGGCAGATCCGCCCGAATATCGGCGATCAGGAACTGATCATCGAAGGACTCCCCGGGAAACCCGATCCCCAGCAGCCGCCGCACCGTGCTGTGCCCCCCGTCCGCGGCAACCAGATGGGTCCCGCGCAGCGTCCCCCGACCCTCGGGGGTCTCGACGTCGACCTCCACCCCGCCGTCCTGCCGGAGGCCCGTCAACCGGTGCCCGTACCGGATATCGACCAGCGGCTCGGCGTCGACCCGATCGTAGAGATAACGCTCCGTACTGCACTGGCTGATGTTGATCCACGGCGGCAGGGCACTGCGCCCCGGGTCGGGAAACGTCGTGGTGAACAGCTCGTGGTCGCGGTAGTACGTCCGCGACACCCACCACGTCGCCCCCTCGGCGACCATCGCCTCGGCGCAGCCGATCCGGTCGAGCACGTCGAGCACATCCCGCTGCATGCAGATGGCCTTGGAGCCCACCTGGTCGCGCCCGGACTTCTCCTCCAGCACAACGGTCGGCACACCCCACCGCGCGAGCAGCAGGGCGGAGCTGATCCCGACCGGCCCCGCGCCCGCGACGAGAACCGGTACCTCCACGCCGCTCAATCCTGCAGCCGATCCCAGACCTCGCGGTCGCGCTGCGCGGTCCAGACCGTCGGCCGCTCCACGCCGTCCAGCTCCTCCCACAGCCGAGCCACGTCGAACGGCAGCGAGTGCTCGAAGATCGGCCAGTGCCCGTACTCCGGAGCCAACACGCCATGGGCGGCCTCGAACGCCTCCTTCAACGTGCCGCCGCGGCCATGCACCGCGCCCACCTGCTCCCGCATCACCGTCAAGAAGTGGCGGGTCTGGGCGACCGCGGCGTCCGCGGCTTCCCGCCCCCGCACCACGCCCCCGCGGCCGCCGATCAACGTCTCCGCCCCGAACGCCGCCACCCGGTCCAGCGTCGACGTCGACCAGTCCGCATGGAAAGCATCGCCGGTGTACAGCGCCGCCTCCGCCTCCACCAAGTCCCCGGCGAACAGGATCCGCTGCCCCGGCAGCCACACCACGATGTCGCCCTCCGTGTGGCCCCGGCCACAGTACTCCAACACCACCTCGCCACGGCCGCCACCCAGATCGATGCTCGCCCGATCGGTGAACGTCAACGTCGGCCAGGTCAACCCGGGGATCGAGTCCGGCTCGGCGAACAGCCGCGGCATCCGACCCAGCTCACTGTCCCAATCCTCCTTGCCGCGCTCGGCTACCAGCCTCCGCGTGTTCTCATGCGCCACGACCACATCCGCGTCGTACGCGCTCGCACCCAACACCCGCACCGCGTGGTAGTGACTCAGGACCAGGTACCGCACCGGCTTGTCCGTGTACTCACGCAGCCGCGCCAGCCACCGCTCGGCGGCCACCGGCGTCGCCAGCGCCTCGAAACAGACCAGGAAGTCCTCGCCCTCGACCGCCCCGATGTTCGGATCCCCCTCGGCGGTCAGCGCGTACACACCGTCGGCGAGGACCTCCAACGTCTGCCGCTTCTCACCCACATCCGCCGACGAAGCAAACGGCTTGCTCGACATCGCCACCTCCGGGTGCTCTGGCTCGTTGGCGGCAGGATAGGCCCCCGCCCGACGCCGCCCCAAAGAGCGCCGTTCGGCCTCCGCCGCGGCGAGCCTTACCGCCCGCGTACCCGAACCGGCGGCGTCGCCGGATCTCAGCGCGCGCCGCTCGATAACGAATTCCTATATCCACCAGGGATTCTGTACGGTCGGGCAGCCGCGCACCTATGATCGCCTCGATGCACGACGAGTTACGGAGTGGTCACGGGAGGTGAGCGATGGCGGGGGCGTCGATTCGCGTGCTCCCAAACGCGCTGGCCGCGGCCGCGGGTGAGCTGCGGGGTGCGGCAGGCGAAGGGCAGGCGTTGCGCGGCAACTTCTCCCGCGCCGCGACGGCCGCCGGGGCGTGTGGCCCTGAGGCGGCGGCCCACACCTATGGCGCGTCGGACGTCTCTCCGTGACGTACCTGACCGAGGACGCCCTCTGGCTTGTCGAGTCCGACCCGGCCGCCGGCTCCGACACCCTTAGCATCCGCACGATCAGCCCGGATGGGCTGCGTCGAATGGTTGAGAACGCCTTCCATCTGTGAGCGTCCGGAGGGCTGTGGCTGGAAGCGGCGGGTGCACGGGCGGCGGCGTGCCTGCCCGCAGCGGGGGCTCGAAGCGAGGTGGGTGCACGAAGCGAGGCAGGTGCTCAGACGAAGGCGAGCGGGCGTACCGGCGAGCCCGTCGCCCCCATCAGCTTGAGCGCGACACACATGAAGACGAACTCGTGGACGCGGTCGCGGGCCAGCTCCTCCAACGCGACGTTCTCGATGATGTAGATGCCGTTCCTGACGATGAGCACGACGTGCCCAGGCAACGTGCCGAGATCGGGGTCCCGATGACCGGGCAGGTCGACGGCGACGTTGTCGGCCCCCACAGCCAGGGGGGCACGCTCGGCGAGCCACTCGGCCGCACCCCGGTCGAGCCCCGGCCCGTCGAGGTAGGTGTCGGGGTCGTCCCAGAGCTGGCCGTTGCCCGTACGAACCAGCACGACGTCGCCTCGCTGCACGCTGACGCCCTGCGCCCGCTCGGCCGCGGCGAGATCGTCCGCGGACACCAGCTCCCGGCGACCGAGGCGCGCCTGCCCGCGCGACGCCGCCACGTCGAGCAGCACCCCGCGGGCCATGACCAGCGGGATGTCCTCCGCCCCGAGCTCGGTGAACCCCTGCGAGGTCTGCACGCTCGCGTCCACCGTGCGGCCGCCGTACATGGCGAGGTTCTCCGCCTGGTGGCACAGGGCGTCGATGTGGGTACCCGAGTGCTCGGCCATCGTGATCAGCCCCGAGGCGCTCGTCCGCGCCTCCGCGAGGCCGGCCTCGTGGCGCCGGTGCAGGCCGTAGACATAGCCGGGAAAGTGCGCGGGGAAGGTAGGCGACCCGACGCGGCGCGGCTGCTCCAGGTCGTAGGTCCTGGCTGCCCGAAGCTCGGTGAGCAGCGCTCCCGTGTCGCGCTCCGATCGTGTCGTCATGTGCACTCCCGCTCGTCGCGAACATCGGCCTCCAGCCATCATGCACGACCGCGTGCGATCATCGTGCCGAGACTCGAACGCGTGCACGAGAGGGGACGGCGACGCGATGACCTCCGCCGCGAGAGAGGACGGTCGGCCGATCTTGATCGAGGGCGCTGAGCTGGCCGACGGCAGCGGACGCCCGCTGGTCAGACGCGACGTACTCGTCGCGGATGGAAGGATCGCGGCGGTCGAGCCCGCGGGCACGCGCGACCCCTCGAGGTACGACCGCGTCGAGGCCGACGGGTTTGTGCTCGCCCCCGGGTTCATCGACGTCCACTCGCACGCCGACAACGCGCCGCTCCTCCGCGACGGCGACACCACGAAGATCCTCCAGGGCGTGACGACCGAGGTCGTCGGCAACTGCGGCTTCAGCCTGGCGCCGGTCCAGCCCCCGCGCGAGCAGCTGCTGGCGGCGTTCACGACCCGCATCTTCCCGCCGTTCCCCTGGGGCTGGCACGCGTTCGCTGACTTCCTCGCCGCCACGGACACGCGTGGGTACGTGACGAACTACGTCCCCCTGGTCGGCCACGGAACCCTGCGGCTGGCCGTCCTGGGCATGGAGGACCGCGCGCCCCGCCCCGGCGAGCTCGCGGCGATGGGCGGGCTGTTGGACGAAGCGCTCGTCGCCGGCGCGTTCGGCATGTCGAGCGGGCTCATCTACCCGCCGGGGCTGTTCAGCGCGACGGACGAGCTCGTCGAGCTCGCCCGGCACCTGCCCGAAGGGCGGCTGTACGCCACGCACATGCGCGGCGAGGGCGAGCACCTGCTCGACAGCATCGACGAGGCCATCCGGATCGGCGGGGAAGGGAACTGCCGCGTACAGATCTCCCACCTCAAAGCATCCGGCCGGCCGCACTGGGGACGGGTCGGCGCGGCGCTCGCGCGGCTCGACCGCGCGCGCCAGGAGGGACTCGACATTACCCAGGACGTTTACCCCTACGACCGGTCCTCCACGATGCTGACGGCCTGCATGCCGCCCTGGTTCCAGGAGGGCGGCGACGCCGCGTTGCTCGCCAGGCTCGACGACCCTGCCGCGTTGGCCCGCGCGCGTGCCGAGGTCGAGGGCGAGACCGACGGTTGGGAGAGCCACCTGGCCGAGTGCGGGTACGACGGGGTCCTCGTGTCCAGTACCGCGTCGCACGCCCACGAGGGCCAGACACTCGCGGAGGTGGCAGCCGAGCTGGGCCTCGAGCCGTTCGAGGCGCTGGTCGAGGTCCTGCGTGGCGAGCGACTGCGGGCGTCGATGGTGATCTCCTCCATGAGCGAGGCTGACGTCGAGGCCGTGCTGGACCATCCGGCGACCGTGATCGGTTCCGACGGGCTGCCGCCCGGGGTGGGCGGGAAGCCGCATCCGCGGCTGTTCGGCACGTTCCCGCGAGTCCTCGGCCGGTACGTCCGCGAGCGCGGCCTCCTCGACCTGCCCACCGCCCTCGCACGGATGACCGCCTCGCCGGCCGACGCCTTCGGCCTCACCGACCGCGGCCGGATCGCCCCCGGCGCCGTCGCCGACCTCGTCGCCTTCGATCCTGAGCGCGTGGCGGATGTCTGCGACTACCGCGATCCCGTCCATCCCCCCACCGGGATCGCCTGGGTCATGCAGGCGGGCCGCGTCGCCGTGCGCGACGGCAGGTGGCTGGGCAGCCGGCTGGGCACCCGCCTGCGGCCGCGGTAGGCCCCCGTCGTCCCGCCGTCCCCTGCGCCGCGCGTCCAGGTCCGGCTGCCCGCGCGAACGACTCGCGCGGCTGCGCGACGACGACCGCGGCGACGATCGCGAGCGGCCGCCCGAAGATAGTGGTGTGTCTCCCCCATCGTTTGCCAGACGCGCCGACTACTTCCTCGGACGGGCAAGAGGTGCCGCCCCGAGCGGTGTCTGCGAGAGTCCAGGAGCTGCCCGTGCGCGGTAAGGGGCCCGCGACCGGCTCTCGGGCCGCGGTGGTGATGACCGTCTGCGCCCTGGTGCTCCTCGGGTTCAACCTGCGCCCCGCGATCAGCAGCGTCTCCCCCCTGCTCGGCGACCTGCGGGACGCCTTCGCGCTCTCGGGTACCGAGCTCGGCGTGCTGACCACGCTGCCAGTGCTGTGCCTGGGCGTCTTCGCTCCGGCCGCGCCGGCCTTGACCCGCAGGTTCGGCGCGGAGGCCACGGTGACCGGTGCGCTCGGCTGTGTCTGCGCGGGCATCCTGGTACGCCTCGTCCCCTCGTCCCTCGCTCTGTTCGGGGGCACCGTGCTGGCCGGCGCCGGCCTCGCCATAGGCAACGTCCTGATGCCCTACATGGTCAGGCGTGACTTTCCCCGTCGCGTGGGCCTGATGACCGGCGTCACCACCATGGGGCTGAACGTCGGCGCCGCGGTCGCCGCGGGCGCCACCATCCCCGTGCGTGACGCCGCCGGCGGCACGTGGCAGCCGGCCCTGGCCGTCTGGTGCGTCCCCGCGGCGGCGGCCGGGCTGCTGTGGGCCCCGCTCGCGGTCCGCCACGCGGGAGGGGTGGAGGCCCAGCGCCGCCCCACCGGCGTACGGCACGTGCTGCGCGACCCGCAGGCCTGGGCGGTCACCGTGTACATGGGCATGCAGTCGCTGGTGTTCTACGTGCTGCTGTCCTGGGTGCCCGAGATCGCCGTGGCGCGCGGCTACGACCAGGCGACGGGCGGGCTGATGCTATCGCTCATCATGCTGCTCGGCGTGCCCGCGTCGCTGGTCGCTCCAGTGCTCGCCGGCCGGCTCAGGAACCAGGGCCCGGTGCTGGCCGGCGCGGTGGGCCTCGTCGCGGTCGGCCTGGCGGGGATGTTGTTCGTGCCCGCGTACTCGTGGTTCTGGGCGGTACCCCTGGGCGTCGGCCAGGGCTCGTGCTTCGCGCTCGCACTCACCCTGATCGTGCTCCGCTCCCCGGACGGGACGACGTCTGCTGGGGTGTCGAGCATGGCACAGACCCTCGGCTACCTCCTCGCGGCAGGCGGGCCGCTGCTGATGGGCGTCCTGCACGACGCCACAGGAGGATGGAGCGTGCCGCTGGCCGCGCTGCTCGCCTGGCTCGTTCCCGAGGCGTGCGCGGGACTGCTCGCCTCGCGTCCCCGGTTCGTCCGCCGCCGGGAGGAGGGACGGGGCACAACACACAGCACCGCAGGCGCCCTCATCGGCCGCTCGCTCCGGCGCCGCCCTGGGAGCCGGCGAACACGGTAGCGCTCACGGCTGTCGCGCGCCGCTCGATCGTTCGTACGGCACCGTGCAGGTCCTTCAGGTGGCGTCTCGCCACCTGGTCCACGGTCAGTACCTGCCTGCGCCACGTCAGGTTGACGCAGCCGAGTACTTGACCGTCCACCTGGATCGGCACGGCGATCGAGTTGCGTCCGTCGTCGACCTCGTCGCGGGTCTTCTCGTAGTCGCCACCGAACTCCGGCGCACGGACACTGTAGCCGCGCCGCCTCGTCCCCTCGACCAGCTGCCGGACCCGCTCGGGATCACGGGCGAGCTCGTGCCCCGGTACCTCACGTTCGCGCAGCCGACGGAGAACAGCCTCCCGCTCCTGCTCCGGGCAGAACGCGAGGTAGGCGCGCCCGGACGCCGAGCGCAGGATGTTGGCGCGGAAGTGAACCGGCCTGGCCGGCACGTCGTCGAAGTACGCCCGCGGGCTGTTCGTCTCGAGGACCTCCATGTGGTCGAGGCGCGGCACCGACAGTACCGACGGCCAGCTCACCTTCTCGCAGAGCCCGCCGAGCACCGGAGAGGCGACCTCCACCAGCCAGTCAGCGTCGTCGAGCGGCGCGCGCCGCTGCAGCGTGTGGCTCGGCAGGAAGGCGCCGTCCGCCATGCGCTGCCAGACCAGCCCCTCCTGGTAGCAGGTGTAGAGGATGCGGGTCAGGCTGCTCTTGGGGATGCCGGTCGCCAGGCACAGGTCGTGCAGGCTGGCCGCGCGCATCTCCTGCAGGACACGCAGCACCTCGAGCCCCCGTGCGAGGGCGACGATCGGCTTGACCTTGTAATGACGCATCACACGCCTCCCTCACCGCGGAGGCTACTTTTCACCCAGTGAAAAGCTATCAAATGGGCGCTTCTGTGAGTCGTAGGTTTGCGGGAGGGTGCTGCTGTGACGGCGGAGGAGGACGAGAGTGACGGCGAACGACCGCGAGCCCGGCCGGGTCCGTGAGGGAGACCTGCTGTGGACGCCCAGCCCCGAGCAGGCGGCGGGGACGGGCATCACCGCGTTCACGCGCTGGTTGGAGCGGGAGCGCGGCCTGCGCTTCGACGACTACGCGGCGCTGTGGCGCTGGTCGGTCGATGACCTCGAGGGTTTCTGGCAGGCGATCTGGGACTACTTCGACGTACAGGCGTCCGTGCCGCCCACGCGGGCGCTGGGGCGACGGGAGATGCCCGGAGCCGGGTGGTTCCCTGGCGCGCGGCTGAACTTCGCGCAGCATGTGCTGCGCGGGGAGCGCCCGGGGACCGACGCGCTCATGTATCTGTCGGAGACCACCGGCCTGACCGGGCTCGCGTGGGAGGACTTCGCCGGCCAGGTACGTGTCCTCGCTACCCGGCTACGCGCCCTCGGCGTACAGCCCGGTGACCGCGTCGCCGCCTACCTGCCGAACATCCCTCAAGCGGTCGTCGCGATGCTGGCGACGACCAGCATCGGCGCGGTGTGGACCTGCTGCTCCCCCGACTTCGGCTGGCGCGGCGTGCTCGACCGGCTCCGCCAGGTCGAGCCGAAGGTCCTCATCTGCGTGGACGGCTACCGATACGGCGGCAAGGCGTACGACCGACGCGAAGAGCTCAGCCGGATCATCGGCGGCCTGCACACGCTCGACCACGTCGTCCACCTTCCCTACCTGCGCCCCGACGACCCCACCCCGGCGGTCGAGGGCGCGCTGCTCTGGGACACGCTGCTCGACCACCCACCGGTGCCGGCCGAGGACTTCCGGTTCGAGCAGGTGCCGTTCGACCATCCGCTGTGGGTCCTGTACTCCTCCGGCACGACCGGGCTGCCGAAGGCCATCGTGCACGGCCACGGCGGCCAGCTGCTCGAGCAGATGAAGAACCAGTCCTTCCACATGGACCTGCACCCGGGCGACCGCGCGTTCTTCTTCACCACGACCGGCTGGATGATGTGGAACTTCCTGGTCAGCTCGCCAGTGATCGGCGTCTGCCCGGTGCTCTACGACGGCAACCCCGCCTACCCCGCGGCCGACGCGCTCTGGCAGTTGGCGCAGGACGCGGGGGTGAGCCTGTTCGGCACGAGCCCGACGTTCATCGACATGATGAACAAGGCCGGCATCGTTCCCGGCGAGACCTACGACCTCTCCCGGCTGCGCACGATCATGCCGGCGGGGTCCCCTGTCTCCCCCGCCTGCACGGCATGGTTCTACCGCAACGTCAAGAAGGATGTCTGGATCGCCACCGGCAGCGGTGGCACGGACTGCTGCACCGGCTTCGTCGGCGGCGTCCCGACCCTCCCCGTCTACGCCGGCGAGATCCAGGCGCCGTCCCTCGGGGTCGCGGCGAAAGCGTACGACGAGCACGGCCGCGGCGTGGTCGACCAGGTAGGCGAGTTCGTCATCACCGAGCCGATGCCGGCGATGCCGGTGAAGCTGTGGGGCGACGACAGCGGCACGCGCTACCGCGACGCGTACTTCGACTACTTCCCCGGGGTGTGGCGTCAGGGCGACTTCTTCCGGATCAACGAGCGGGGCGGGTGCTTCGTCCTCGGACGCTCTGACGCGACGCTGAACCGTTACGGCGTGCGCATCGGCACCGCGGAGATCTACCGCGCGCTCGAACCGCTCGAAGAGGTCGACGACGCTCTCGTGGTGAACCTCGCGCTGTCCGCCGGAGGGTTCTTCATGCCGCTGTTCGTCGCACTCGCCGACGAGCGCGTGCTCGACGCCGATCTCGAGAAGAAGATCCGGGACCGGCTCCGGCGCGAGTACACGCCGCGGCACGTCCCCGACCGGGTCGTGCAGGTCCCGGAGATCCCGCGGACGCTGTCCGGCAAGAAGATGGAGGTCCCCGTGCGAAAAATCCTGCTGGGCACCTCGGCGGAGGAATCGGCGGACCGCCACGCCATGGCCAACCCGGACTCGCTGGATACCTTCATCACCTACGCCCGTAGCGGGCGGGACTACTCGATCACCTGATCCGCACCGCGGTGCCTCTCTCACGCTGGAGGAGACGGATGGACGACAGTGCAGTCACACGCAGCGGAGACACCCGCACCTTCCCGCTGCCCTCGGAGATCGGCGACGTTCCCGGCGCCGAGGACTGGCGGTCGATGTACCCCTACTTCACGCGTTTCCAGCCGGAAGACGACGGGCGCTTCTGGTTCTACAACTCGATGCACTTCCCCGAGCCCGTGCCGGCTTTCGACGCGATCACCTCGGAGATCCCCTACACCGCGATCGGGGCGAACACCGCCAGGGTGTTTTCCTTCCCCACGACGTTGGGCATCGAGCACCGCATCGTCAACGGCCGCGTCTACATCACGGCGATCCCGGTCACCGACCCGGCCGAGGTCGAGCGCAGGCTCGCGGTCTTCCAGGAGCGTGCCGGCTACTACTACGAGAACTGGGACCGGCTGTACGACGGCTGGAAGGAGCGCGTTGCCGGCCTGATCCGCGAGATCGAAGAGATGCGGGTGCCCGAGCTACCCGAGTTCGAGGACGCCGAGGTCGTCCGGCGGTCCACGGGGGTGGCGCAGAACCACTACGTACGCGAGAACTACCACCGCTGCGTCGACCTGTTCTCGAAGATGTGGCACCACCACACCGAGTTCCTCATGCTCGGCTACGGCGCCTACGTGACCTTCTTCAAGTTCTGCAAGCAGGCCTTCCCCGAGATCCCCGACCAGACCGTGGCCCGCATGGTCGCGGGGTATCGACGCCGCCATGTACCGACCGGACGACGAGCTCAAGCGGCTGGCGACACTCGCCGTCGAGGACGGGCTCGACGACCTTTTCGTGGAAGGGGCCGACCCCGACGCCGTGCTCGACGCGGTACGCGGGCGCGGGGAAGCCGGCCGTAGGTGGCTGTCGGCGTTCGACGAGGCGCGCGACCCGTGGTTCCACGTCTCGACCGGCGATGGCTTCTACCATCATCACCTGAGCTGGAACGATGACCTCACGGTGCCGTTCGCCGCGCTGTCGGGATACGTCCGCCAGGTCCGCGACGGCGAGACGCTCGCCCGACCGACCGAGACCGTCACGCGGGAGCGTGAGCGCATCGCCACCGAGTACCGCGACCTACTCACGAGCGAGGAGGAGCGGGCGGCGTTCGACCAGATGCTCGGGCTGTGCCGGGTCGTCTTCCCCTACGTGGAGGACCACAAGTTCTACTGCGAGCACTGGTTCACCACGAGGTTCTTCCAGAAGATCCGCGAGTTCGGCGGGCTGCTGCGGCGCCAGGGCGTGCTCGCCGAGGCCGAGGACGTCTTCCAGCTGCACCATAATGAGGTGGACCAGGCGCTCGCGGATGTGATGCTGGCCTGGGCCTCCGGCGGGAAGCCGCTGGGCGGAGCGCATTTCCAGCCGATCGTCGCCGAGCGCAAGCGCATGCTCAAGGTGCTGCGGGACTGGTCGGCGCCGCCCGCCCTCGGCCCGAAGCCCGAGGCCTTGAACGACCCCGCTGTCAACATGCTGTGGGGGGTCACGATGCACACGGTGGAGGTCTGGGCCCAGGCATCACAGGCCACCGGGGAAAGGGAGGTCCATGGTTTCGCGGCCTCGCCCGGCGTCGTGGAGGGGGTCGCCCGGGTCCTCAAGGACGTCAACCAGATCGGCGAGATGCGCGCCGGCGAGATCCTCGTCTGCCCCGTGACCGCCCCGAGCTGGGGACCGGTGTTCGGCAAGATCAAGGCGGCGGTGTCCGACATCGGCGGCACGATGTCTCACGCGGCCATCGTCGCCCGCGAGTACGGCATGCCTGCCGTCGTCGGCACGGGACAGGCGACCACGCGCATCGCGACCGGGCAGCGGGTGCGCGTCGACGGCGACCGCGGGGTCGTCCGCGTCCTCGACTAGGGGGAACAACGCCATGAGCGATTACCCCGGTGTCCTCCTCCGCTCCCTGCTGCACCCCACTTTGGAGGCCACCTCATGACCGACCCGGATCTCGTACGGACCTTCGCCGAGGTGAGCACGCGTGACCGGGCGCTCGCGGGCGGCAAAGGGGCGAGCCTCGGCGAGCTGACCGGGATCGGGGTCGAGGTGCCGCCCGGCTGCGTGGTCACGACCGGCGCGTTTCTGCGTGCCCTTGCCGCCCTCGACGCGGACGGCGAGATCGCCGAGGAAATAGGCCGCCTCGACCCCGATGACGGCGACGCGGTCGCCCGCGTGACATCGAGGATCCGGGGCCGGATCGCGTCGGTGCCGCTGCCCGACGACCTGCGGGACGCGATCGCCGGCCACTGCGCGGATCTCGGCGGCGATGGCGGATCCGAGGGGGTACCGGTCGCCGTGCGATCCAGCGCCGCGGACGAGGACAGCCCCGACGCGAGCTTCGCCGGCCTGCAGGACACGTACCTGTGGGTCCGGGGCGGGGACGCGGTGGTCGACCACGTGCGCCAGTGTTGGGCAAGCCTGTACAACGTCGAGTCGGTCACCTACCGGCTACGCCGACGGTTGCCGGAACGCGGTCTCGCCATGGGCGTGGTCGTCCAGCGGATGGTCGATCCGCGGTGCGCGGGCGTGATGTTCACCCGCAGCCCGGTGACCGGCGACCGCTCGGTGGTCGCCATCGAGGGGAGCTGGGGGCTCGGCTCGGCCCTCGTCAGCGGTGACGTCACGCCGGACACCTATCTCGTCAGCAAGGTGACCGGCGAGATCGTCAGGCGGACCGTGTCGGACAAGCGCCGGCGCCACCGGATGGGCCCGAGCGGCCGCGGCGTTCTCGACGAAGACGTCCCCAATCACCTGCGGGAGAAGGCCTGCCTGAGCGACGACGACGTCGGCGCTCTGGTACGGATGGCCCGCCGGGTGGAGGAGCATTACGGATGCGCCCAGGACATCGAGTGGGCGATCTCCTCCGGCCCCGACGCGACCGTCTTCCTCCTGCAGAGCCGGCCGGAGACCGCTTGGGCCGCCCGAGCGGCCGCGCCCGTCGCGGCGCCGACGGCGAAGCCCGTCGACCACGTGGCGAAGCTGCTCGGCGGCGGGGCTCCGGGCGGGCGTGGCCGCGAGGCGACGCGATGAACCTGACTCGCGAGGACGTACAGGACATCCTGCACATCCTGGATGACCTGCCCTTCGACCAGCTGCGGCTGCGTACGGAACGGTTCACGCTGACACTGAGCCGCACCGGTGACGGGGCGTGGACCCAGGAGTCCCGGACGCTGTCGCCGCCGAACCTGGCGGAGGAGCCGACCGGCACGGCCGGCGAGACGAGCGAGCCCGACGGCCACGCCGCCCCGCCGCGTCGAGAGGGACAGCTCGAGGTCCGGGCTCCGCTGCTCGGCACCTTCTACCGCGCCCCCAAGCCGGGCGCGCCACCGTTCGTCGAGGTCGGCGACCGCGTGGAGGCGGACACGATCGTCGGCATCATCGAGACGATGAAGCTGATGAACTCCGTCCACGCCGGCGTGTCGGGGGTGGTCGCGGAGATCTGCCTGGCCGACGCGCAGTTCGCCGAGCAGGACGCCGTCCTGATGCTCATCGACCCGCAGAATGGGTCTGGGAAACCGGCGGGGGAATCGGGCAGCTCCCGAGCGGAGCGCCCGAGGGCCGAGGAGCACGATGACGCCGAAGGCGGCTGATCGCCCGCAGGGCCACCGGGGGCGGCGGGGCGCAGCCATGGGGGCGAGGAACTGCGGAGTCTCGGGAGCACGTGAACCGAAGCCAGGAGACCCACAGGGTCGACGCCCGCGAGGTTCACAGACAAGCTCTGTGATCTTGCGACGGGTCCTCATCGCCAACCGCGGCGAGATCGCGGTCCGCGTCATCCGTACATGCCGGCGCCTCGGCATCGAGACCGTGCTCGCGGCCTCGGACGCCGACTTGGACTCGGTGCCCGCCAGGCTGGCGGACGGCACGATCCGCCTCGGCCCGGCGGCGGCGGCGCAAAGCTACCTCGACGTGGACGCGGTGGTGTCCGCGGCCCGGACGGTACGAGCCGACGCGATCCATCCCGGGTACGGCTTCCTCTCCGAGAACCGCCGGCTCGCGCAGGCATGCGCCGAGGCCGGCATCGTGTTCGTCGGCCCCACCGAGGCCCTGCTCGCCGCGGTCGGCGACAAGCTCGAAGCCCGGCGCCACGCGGTCGACGCGGGGCTGCCGGTCGTGCCGGGGGCCGAGGTCTCCGACCTCCGCGGGGCGGGCGGGGCGGCCGAAGAGATCGGGTACCCGCTGCTGGTCAAGGCGGTCGGTGGCGGTGGCGGCAGAGGCATGCAGCCCGTCCATGAGCCGGCCCGGCTCGCCGAGACGATCGAGCGGGCGACGGCCGAGGCGGGTGCCGCCTTCGGTGACCCCCGCGTGTACCTCGAACGTCTGGTGACCTCCGGGCGGCACGTCGAGGTCCAGCTGCTCGGCGACGGAGAGAACGTCATCCACCTGGGCGACCGCGACTGTTCCGTCCAGCGGCGCTACCAGAAGCTCGTCGAGGAGGCGCCGGCGCCGGATCTGGAAGACGAGCTGCGCGAGGAGATGCGCGGGGCGGCCGTCGCCTTCGGCGAGCACCTCGCGTACCGGGGGCTCGGCACCGTGGAGTTCCTCGTCGACCGCGGGCGCGGCACGTTCCACTTCCTCGAGATGAACGCGCGCATCCAGGTCGAGCATCCGATCACCGAGGAGGTGTGCGGGGTCGACCTGGTGGCCGAGCAGCTCGCCGTCGCCGAGGGGCGTCCCTTGCGCCTCACACAGCGCGATGTCGCGTTCTGCGGGCACGCGATCGAGTGCCGCGTGTGTGCCGAGGACCCGGCCCACGACTTCAGGCCCAACCCGGGGACGGTGACCGAAGCGGGGTTCCCCGTCGGCGACGGCGTCCGCGTCGACACCCACATCGAGGCCGGCGCGCGGGTCCCCCCGCACTACGACTCGCTGCTGGCCAAAGTCATCGCGCACGGGCACGACCGGCCCGACGCGCTGGCCCGTCTCCGGGGGGCGCTCGCGTGCTGCGAGCTCGGTGGCGTACGGACGAACGTCCAGGTGCACGCCGATCTCCTGCGTGATCCGGGGTTCGCCGCGGGCGGTGTGGACACCACGTGGTTCCCCCGGTTCCTGGCCCGTCGCCTCGACGCACGGGAAAGGCGCCGCGCGCCAGGGAGTGCTCATGGCTGACGTCCAGGTCCTCGACGTGTCGCTGCGGGACGGCAACCAGAGCCTGTGGAGCGCCACCGGGCTGCGCACGTCCCACATTCTGGAGATCGCGCCGGTCATGGACAGGATCGGGTTCCGGGCCCTCGACTACACGTCGAGCACCCACATGGGAGTCGCGGTACGCGTCCACAAGGAGGACCCGTGGGAATGTATCCGGCTGACCCATGCCGCGGCCCCGAACACGGCCCTGCAGTTCATCGGCACCGGCTTCCGCTTCATCTCGTGGGAGGCCGCCCACCCGGAGCTGATGCGGCTCGCGTACGAGAGGCTCGTCGCGGCCGGCATCTCACGGTTCGTCGTGCTCGACCCCATGCACGACATGGAGGCGGCGCGGCGCACGGCCGCGATGATCCGCGGAGCGGGCGGAGCGGAGATCGTCGGGGCGCTCACGCACACGGTCAGCGCGGTGCACGACGACGCCTTCTACGCGGACCTCGCCGCGCAGATGGCGGCGTGCCCGGACATCGACCGGGTGTACGTCAAGGATCCTTCCGGCCTGCTGACCCCGGAACGCGCCCGCACGCTGATCCCCGCGGTCAGGTCCCGGCTGGGCGCGACGCCCCTGGAGCTGCACTCGCACTGCACGCTTGGCCTCTCGCCGCTGTCGTACCTGGCCGCCGCCGAGCTCGGCGTCGAGGTACTGCAGGTGGCCTGCGGGCCGCTGGCCAACGGCAGCTCGCTGCCGAACGCCGAACGCGTCGTGGCGAACCTGCGCGAGCTGGGCCACACGGTCGACGTCGACGACCGGCTGCTCGCGCGGACGGCCGACTACTTCGCCCGGCTGGCACGGGCCGAAGGCCTGCCGGTCGGCACGCCACGCGAGTACGACGCCACCTTCCTGCGCCACCAGGTCGCCGGCGGCGTGCTGACGACAACGAGGCGGCAGCTCGCTGAACTCGGCCTCGAGGACCGCTTCGACGCGGTCATGGCGGAGGTGAGCCGGGTACGCGCCGAGCTCGGTTACCCGATCATGGTGACACCCTTCCCGCAGATGGTCTGCTCCCAGGCGCTGTACAACGTGATCAGCGACGAGCGCTACGGCAACGTTCCCGACCAGGTGATCCGGTACGTGCTCGGCCGGTTCGGGCGGCCCACGGGGCCGGTGGACCCCGATGTGGAGGACCGCATCCTGTCGCGGACCCGCGCGCGGCAGCTGGCGGCCGAGCCTCCCCCGCCGGACCCCGCCGAGCTGCGCCGCCGCCTCCCGCGCGGGATCTCGGACGAGGAACTGCTGCTGCGTGCGACCATGCCCGCCGACCAGGTCGACGCGATGGTCGCCGCCGGACCCGCGCGGCGCCACTACAACCCCGACATCGAACCCATCCTCGACCTGCTCCGTGAGCTGCGCTCGCGGCCCGCCGCGCCCGACATCGTCCTCGACAAGCCCGACTTCCGATTGGAACTGCGCAGTGGCCACTGAAGCGGCCGGCTCCATACCTGATCGCTCCGTGGTGGCGGCTCGGGATGTCCCCTCGTCCGTGGTCGAGCGGCTGCGGGCGGCACGCGGCTTCCTTTTCGATATGGACGGCACGCTGGTGCTCGGTGACCGGCGCAACCACGGGCTGCGGCCGCTGCCCGGCGCGCTGGATATCACCAGGTGGCTCGCCGAGCGGCCGGTGCCGTACGTCGTGTTCACCAACGGCACCGGGCGCACGCCCGGGGAGTACGCGGCGACGCTGCGCGAGGTCGGGTTCGGGGTCGCCGACGACGCGGTGATGACGCCCGCCAGCAGCGCCGTCGACCTGTTCCTCCGCCGGGGACATCGCCGCGTCCTCGTGCTCGGCACCGAGGGCCTGACGCGCCCGCTGCGCGAGGCGGGCATCGACGCGGTGCCGCCGCGGGCCCGCGAACAAGGCCGGCCGGGCGCGGACGCGGTGCTGGTCGGCCTGTACCGGGAGTTCACCATGGACGACCTGGAGGCGGCCTGCCACGCGGTCTGGGCAGGAGCGACGCTGTACAGCTGCTCGCAGTCGGTGTTCTTCGCGACGGCGGAGGGGCGGGCGCTCGGCACCTCACGGGCGATCTGCGCGATGATCACCAGCGTGACGGGCCGCCGGCCCCGCGTTGTCGGCAAGCCGTCGAGGGATGCGCTGCGCAGCGCCGGCCATCGACTCGGCGTGCCGACGCGGGACCTGGCCGTCGTCGGCGACGATCCCGTCCTCGAGGTCCCGATGGCGCACCGTGGCGACTCGCTGGCCGTCGCGGTGGGTACCGGCATCGGCGCCGACGACGCGTATGCGAGGCTTCCTGAAGGGGCGCGTCCACACCTGGTCATGCGGGGTATCGACGAGTTCCTCGCACTGTGCAGGGAGGTGGACGCGGCAACGCTGACAGCGCCGATCAAGCCGTCTCGATCAAGGAGGGCGAGTGGACCCGAGTGACCTCGTGGCGATCGACGTGCATGTCCACGTGGAGGTCGACGCCCACGGACACTTCTCGCTCCCGGAGGAGTTCCTGGACGCGTCCTCGACGTACTTCCGGTCCGCGCACCGGACCCCCGACATCCACGAGATCGCGGCCCACTACCGGGAACGCCGGATCGGCGCCGTGGTTTTCTCTGTCGACGCCGAGGCGTTCACCGGCCACCCTGCTCTCTCCAACGAGGAGATAGCGGAGGGCGCGGCGGAGCACAGCGACGTGCTCATGCCGTTCGCCAGCGTCGACCCGGCGAAGGGCAAGGCCGGCGCCCGGACCTTCCGGCGGCTGGTGGACTCCTACGGCATGCGCGGCCTCAAGCTTCATCCCAGCGTCCAGGGGTTCGCGCCGAACGACGGCAGCGCCTACCCGCTCCTCGAGGTGGCGCAGGAGCTCCGCGTACCCGTCCTCTTCCACACTGGGCAGACCGGCATCGGCGCCGGCATGCCGGGCGGCGGAGGGGTGCGCCTGCGCTACTCGAACCCGATGCTGCTCGACGACGTGGCCGTGGATTTCCCCGACCTGACGATCATCATGGCGCACCCGTCCTTCCCCTGGCAGGACCAGGCACTTTCTGTCGCCACGCACAAGCCGGGCGTCTTCATCGACCTGTCCGGCTGGGCGCCGAAGTACTTTCCGCCGCAGCTGGTGCGGTACGCCAACACGCTGCTGCAGGAGAAGATCCTCTTCGGAACGGACTACCCGCTGCTGACCCCCGACCGCTGGCTGGGCGAGTTCGAGAAGCTCGAGATCAAGCCGCACGTGCGTCCGAAGATCCTCAAGGACAACGCGGTCCGCCTGCTTGGCCTCTAGGGCGGTGCCGCTCAGGCGCGGAGGATCGGGGCGGTCAGGCAGGTGGGGCCGCCGTCGCCCTTGAGCGAGATCTCCGAACCGTCGTAGACGTACACCTCGCAGCCGTGGGCTTCGAGGGCCGCGCGGGTTCGAGGGTTCCCGTCGACCATCACGACGACGCCCGGGCGTACCGGCAGGATGTTGCATGCCATCGTGTCGTACTCATCCGGGTCGACCGCGATGACCGTGATCCTCCGCTCCGCCAGTGCCTGCATCAGGCTCACCGGGGCCAGCGGAGGATACCCGGCCACGAGGTCGTCGGCCAGCGGCGAGAAGAACGACATCAGGTGCAGCACGTGGTCGGGCCCGCGGTCGTGCGGCAGGTTCGCCGACTCGACCCGTACGCCCTCCTCGGCCAGGATGTCGGACAGCTGGCGTACGGCCTCGGCGTTCGTACGATAGCTGCGACCGACGAGGAGGGTGTCCTCGTCCAGCCACACCATGTCACCCCCGTCGGCGAGGGCCGACCCGTGCAGCCGGGCGGTCACGGGCACGCCCGCCGCCTCATACGCCTCGCCGAGAGTGACTGGCTCGCGGGCACGCGCGGGTTTGGTCATCTGGAACAGGATCGCGCCACGCCCGCTGACCATGCCGGGGTCACGGATGTAAGTGGCGTCGACGAGGCCGTCCGCGGCATCGGCCACCGCGACCTCGCACCCCAGGTCGGTCAGCAGCTCGCAGAACCGCCCGTGCTGGGACACGAGGAGGTCGGGGTCTGGCGGATGCCAACCCGCGGCGACGAAGTCGCCCGCGGTCGCAGGCCGGCGTACGAGCACCCGCCGCAAGGCCGCGGTCATGGAACGAACCCCAAAGCCCCGGCCGTCGTGGACGGCGTCTGCCGTCTGATCCCGGATCGCGCCCATCGCGGTCAGCATAGGGGGGCGTCACTCGTGGCTCGTGTCCCCGTCTCGCCCGGATGGCCAGTCTCCTCCAGGGGGCCAGTCTCCTCCAGGGGGCCCACGGCAGGGCATTCCGCGAGGTTTTCCGCGGGGTTCTCCCCCGTCTTTTCCGCGCGGTCCACCGTGCCGCGGGGCCGCCGCAGGTGGCGGACGACCTCTATGAGCACGGTGATCGTGATCGCGACTCCGAGGCCGAGGAACACACCCTTGATCGGGTCGTGCTGGAAGGCGACGCCGCCCAGGTAACCGATCAGCGCGGAGTACGCCCCCCAAGACAGGGCCGCGATGGAGTCGAAGAAGGAGAAGGAGCGCAGCGGGTAGCCGACCCCGCCCGCGGTTATCGTGGCGGCGGTCCGGCCACCCGGCACGTAGCGGGCGACGACGAGGATCAGCCCGCCGCGTTCGGCGAGCACCCTGCCCGCCCAGTCGAAGGCCGCGCGCCGGCGCGTACCTGTCCGCGCACGCCTCAGCAGCCGATGACCCGCCGCTCGACCGATGAGATACGACGCGTGGTCCCCGACGAACGCACCGAGAGCGGAGACAGCGATGACGAGAATGAGGTTCGGCTCGCCGGTCGCGGCGAATACCCCGGCCGTGATGACCAGGCTCTCGCTCGGGACCGAGGGGAAGAAGCCGTCGATCGCCGCGAACGCGAAGAGGACCAGGTAGATCCATGGTGAGGTGATCGCCTGGTGGGCCAGATCGAGGACGGTGGCGGTCACGATCCGCCCCGCCGCAGGTCTGCGTCAGCGGCGGGCCTGCCCATCGTGGGCTCGTCGCCTGCGCGGGCCGCCGCCGGGGTTCGTCCCGGTGGGATCCAGTGTCCCGCGAGCCACCCACCGAACCCCCCAGCGCCGACCCGCCCCCACTTCACGTCGGTCATGTGGGCTCCCCTCACGCGTCCTTCCTCCCGTACACTCACACCCTCTCCAGGACCAGCACCCCCTGTGATCAGGGAATTCCCCGGTCAAGCCCCTGAGTGGTCCCTGACCCGATCCCCGAGAGACGTGACGCGGGACGCCCCCCGGAAGCCCCCTGAGGGCCCGGATTCCCCGCAGACTTCGCCGCCGCGTCTCGTCCACCGCGGCGACCTCTGCGGCACCCATCGGTCGGCCGTCAGCGCCTTCGGTGGACAGCACTTGCGAGCGGCGGGCGCGAGTCTGGGCGCGAGGCGGGCGGTACAGCACCCGCTTCCGGCGTAACCCCGACGGTTCCGCGGACCTGGCCGGGCTGAACCTTCCGGTGGATCGGGTCGCCGCCGCGGCCGCCCGCATCGACGCGTTGGCCAAGGCCGCCAAACGTGCCGGCAGCCACCGGCCGATCGACCACCTGCGCGCGGAGCTGTTCCTCGGCATGACCGACGGCGCCTACACCGGTCTGGACGACGCCGCCATCCTCGCGACACTGCTGTCGGCCGGCGGCGACGACGACGGCGACGGCGGTGACACCGGCGCCGGTGAGGACATCGTCGCCGGCAGCGGGCTGGGTGGCGACCGCGGCGACGGTGAGAAGGGCGATGACGCGGGCGGCGGGTCAGGCGACCGGGCCCCCGAGACCCACGCGTCGGCAGGCAACCGCGGCGGGATCGAGCTGCGCGTGCGGTTGAGCACCCTGCTCGGCCGCGACCAGCATCCAGCCGAGATCGCCGGATGGGGGCCGCTACACGCAGACCTCGCCCGGGACCTGATCCCGACCCTGCCGCGGGCGGAGTGGCGGTTCGTGGTCACCGACACCGCCGGGCACCTGCGTCACGTCGGGATCACCCGCGCCCGCCCGGCCGGGACGCCTGCCGGCGGGGGCCGGTCCGGCGACGTGGTCGAGCTGCAAGTCCCCGCCACCCTGCTGGAGACCCACCCACGCGACGAGCCTCCCGAGCCGATCATCGAACCGTTGCCCGGTCCCATCCCGGGCCAGGGCGACCCGTCCCGCATCATCACGCCCGTTGACGACGACTGGACGGACGACCACATCCTCGAACGCCCCGCACCGAAGTCCCATCCGCCACCCTCCGGGCCGCGCTATGACCTCGACACCGATCCCCCGCCGTTCTGAATCGTTAAGGGGGCGGCGAGCGGGCGACCGGTCCATTCCTCCCACAGCTTCGCGATCGAGGCGTAGTCCTCGCGGGCGAGGTCTCCGCCGGCCGCGATCTCGTACACGGTGTGGGCGGCCTGTGTCGCGAAGAGCGGTACGCCGGAATCCCGCGCCAACTCGAGCGCAAGCACCGAGTCCTTCCGCGCGGCCTCTGTCGGCATGCCGCCCTCGTAGTCGCCGCGCAGTATCCGCTCGGCGAAGCGGTGGGTGAGCGGACGCGTCAGCCCGGCCTCCGGGCCGCTCAACAGGTCGACTATCGCCTCTCCGGGAACCCCCGTCGCGGCCGCCATCGCCCCCGCCTCGACGAGCACCACCATGACGGCGTGGGCGACCGCGTTGTTGATGACCTTGGCCGCCATGCCGCTGCCGACCGGGCCGAACCGCACCTGCCGCGGGGTCAGGGCGTCGAGGACCGGTCGGGCGAGCTCGACGTCCTCGTCCGCGCCGCCGACGAGCAGCGTCGAGCATCCGTCGTACATCTGCTGGACGCCGGACAGGATCGCCGCGTCGACGAGCCGCACCGACCGCTCCTCACAGGCCGCTCGCATGCGCCACATATCGGCGGGGTTGACGGTGCTGGTCTCGATGATCAGCCCACCCGGACGCATGCTTGGCACCAGTGCCTCGACCTCCTGCTGAGAGATCGCCGGGGCGGGTAGGGAGAGCACGACGGTGCCGGCCGCCGCCACCTCGGCGAGGTCTCGCGCCCGGGTGAGGCCGTACGCCTCGACGACCGCCGTCGCCCGGGCACCGTCGGGGTCGTAGGCGACGACCGGCCGCGCCGCGGCCAGCCGGCTCGCGACCGCACTGCCCATGTTGCCGAGCCCGCACAGGCCGACGGCCGCGGGGTCCTGCTCGCTCATCCGAGTCCCCCAGTCAGGTACGCATCGAGAACGGGTCACGGGTCTCGCCGGAGAGGTCGATCATGACGTTCTTGGTCCTCAGGTACTCCTCCAGCGCCTGGGGGCCGCGCTCGCGCCCGTACCCGCTAAGCTTGACCCCGCCGAACGGCGCCTGGGCGGCGCTCGCCCGGTAGGTGTTCACCCACACGGTCCCGGCGACGAGGCGACGGGCGACGCGGTGCGCGCGGGCGAGATCGTTGGTCCACAGCCCGGAGGCGAGGCCGTACGCGCTGTCGTTCGCGATCGCGACGGCCTCGTCCTCTCCCTCGAACGGGATGACGCTGAGCACCGGGCCGAAGACCTCCTCGCGCGCGACGGACATGCGGTTGTCGACCCCGGCGAACACCGTCGGCCGCACGAACAGCCCGTCGGCCAGGTCCCGATCCAGCGGATCGAGCCCGGTCAGCGCCTCGGCGCCCTCCTCGACCGCGGCCTGGACCATCCGGCGGATCCGGTCGTACTGCGGCTCGTTGGCGGCCGGCCCCATCTGGGTGTCGGCCTCGAGCGGGTCGCCGAGCCTGATCCTTCGGGCCCGATCCGCGACCGCGGCGACCACCTCGTCGTACACGTTCCGCTCGACGAGCAGCCGGCTGCCCGCGATGCACGTCTGCCCGCCCGCGGCGAAGATGCCGGCGATCGCGCCGGTGACGGCACGGTCGAGATCGGCGTCGGCGAACACGATGTTGGGGGACTTCCCGCCGAGCTCCAGGGTGACCGGCACCAGCGTTCTCGCGGCGGCCGCGGCGACCCGCTGCCCGGTCTCCACGCCGCCGGTGACGCTGACCCGCCCGAGCCCCGGACGAGCGCACAGGGCGGCGCCGGCCTCCGCCCCGCCGGTGACGATGTTGACCACCCCCGGCGGGAAGCCGGCCTCGGCGACCATGCCGGCCAGCTCCAGCGTGGTGGCCGAGGCGTGCTCGGACGGCTTGACGACCACGGTGTTGCCCGCCGCGAGCGCCGGGGCGAGCTTGTTGGACAGCAGCTGCATCGGCGAGTTCCACGCCGTGAGCAGCGCCGCGACCCCGACCGGCTCCCGCACGGTGTAGTCGAGGGTGTGCTCGGAGTCCAGCGGGATCGTCTGTCCGAAGAGCTTGTCCGCGTAGCCCGCGAAGAACCGGTAGGCGCGGGCCGCGAAGCGCGCCTGCCGCTCGGTCTCCCGCAGCAGCTTGCCGTTGTCTGTCGACTCGAGGACACCGAGCTCCCGCGCCCGCGCGTCGATCAGGTCGGCCAGCTTGTGCAGCAGCCTGGCACGCTCCACGCCCGGCGCGTGCGACCAGGTCCGCTCGAACGCGTCGTGGGCGGCCTGCACGGCCGCGTCCGCGTCGTCGGCGGACGCCTCGGGGATGCTGGCGAACGGCTTACGCGTGTACGGGTTGACCGCCTGCCGGCGGCGGTCGTCCGTCGCCTCGACCAGCTCGCCGCCGACGAGCATCCGGTAGTCCCGTGCGGTCATCGCCTCGCTCCTTCCGTCGATGTCGCCGGGGCCAGCCGGTCGAGCTCGTCGAGGACCGGGATGAGGTGGTCGACGAAGGCCGGCGGGTTCTCCGCCATCGGGAAGTGCCCAATGTCCTCCATCACGCGGAAGCGCGCCCCGGGGATCTTCTCCGCGGTACTCCGCGACATCTCGGGCGTGCAGGAATAGTCGTACTCGCCCGTCAGCATGAAGACGGGACAGCGGCCGGTGTCGATGTCGCCGACGCGTTCCCGCGCGTCCCACTCGCCGCTGTAGAAGCCGATGTCGCCGTGGTAGGTACCGAAGCCGCCCTGCGAGTACTCCCACCACACCTCACGGCGGTACTCGGCGGGGCTCTGCGGCGCCATCAGCCCGTACACCCACTCGGGCACGAACAGGGCCTGGCTCACCCGCGGGTCCTTCGACCAACCGACCAGCCGGCCGGTGACGTGGTCGCTGGCCTCACAGGCGATCACGCCGGCGAACCTGTCCGGCCAGCGGTGGGCCAGCCCCAGGCAAATCTGCCCGCCCATGGAACACCCGAGCACAAGGGGTCGAGCGAGGTCGAGAGCGCCGGCCAGCGCCTCCACCGCCGCCGCGTAGTAGCTGGTGGTGAGCGAGTACGCGCCGGGCAGCGCGCCGTGGGGCGGCATCGAACGACCATGCCACGGCAGGTCGAACGCGACCATGTGGCATCGCCCGAGCAGGCGCGGGTCGTTCATCAGGTGGTACCACTGTCGCGCGTCCGACCCGGCCGTGTGCAGCAGGATCACGTCCCGCCCCGCGCCGGCCTCCTCGTAGTAGACACGCGCGGTCTCCCCCTCGACGGTGAGGCGCCGGTAGCGCCCTACGATCGGCTCCGGTCCCTCGTCCTCCGGCGGCGAAGGGTCCGCCGGAGGACGCCGCTGGCCGTGGCGCACCTCGCGACCTACCTCGAGCACCCTGCGGACGAGGTGGGCGTGTTGGGCGAAGCGCAGCCCGTCGCCCTCGACGGTGACACCGGTGACACGCATGAGCATGCTGAACAGGTTCTGATACGGCGGGGGCGGCGTCGCCTGCCAGAAGCGTTCCCACACGTCGTCCGCCGCCGACACCTCGAAGCCGACCTCGGACGGCGCGGCGTCCGGGGCGAGGCGCCCTTCGTTGAACACGAAGCCCGCGACCCGCTCCCCGCACCGGATCCCGAAAGCGGTCGCCGCCGCGGCGCCCAAGGCGAGCAGCTCCGCGTCGCCCGCGCACGCCCGCCGCCACTGCCCGACGAACGCCTCCCACTCCCGATCGACCGACCCCGCCACGTCGCCCTCCTCCCATAGCCTCTGTGACAACCCGCTGTTCTGCTACGCGCCGAACGGGGTCATCGAACAGGCCCTTAAGCGATGGTGACCACCGAGCCGCCGCCCTCCCCCGGCGTGGTCGCGTACCTGTCCAGCACAGCAGGATCGTGGCCGGGCACGATCAGCTCGGGATCGTCGGCCAGCTCGCGCAGCCGGTCGAACGCGTCGTACATCGCCGGCAGCGTGTGCACGATCGAGAATGGCCTGTCCTCGTCGACGTTCGCGCGGTAGTGGCTGGCGTCCGAGGCGAGCACGACGTGGCCGCGGCCGGTGCGCACCCGCACGGCCTGCAGGCCAGGCGTGTGACCGCCGAGGTGGTGGACGGACAGCCCGGGAGCGAGCTCGCGGTCACCGGAGATCTGCCGGACCCGGCCCGTGGCGTTGGCGCGGACGAGGAACGCGAGGTCGTCCGGCTCGCACAGCCGGGCGAACTCCCCCCGGCCCGCGTGCCGCCCGGCCCAGAACGCCATCTCCGCCTCCTGGACGACGAAGCGCGCGGCAGTGAACGCCGGCAGGTAGCCGGTGTGGTCGTAGTGCAGGTGCGTGACCGCCACCAGTGGCGCCTCGGCCGCGTCGACGCCGACCTGGGCCAGCAGGTCCACGGGCGAGGCCAGGTGCGTACGCCCGCGGCGCCGGGCGACCTCGGGGGAGAACCCGGCGTCGACGACCACCGTCGCCCGCGGCGACACCGCGGCCCAGACGAAGTAGTCCATCGGCATCGGCTGGTCGCCGCACGGGTCATGCCCGTAGAAGTGTTCGCCGCGTACGGCCTCGCGGTGGCCGTAGCGCAGCGCGTACACGCGGAACACGTTGTCGCCGTCACCCATCGGTCATCCGATCCGGGACCGCCGGGGCCGACAGCCGCTGCCGCAGCTCCACCTTGCGGATCTTGCCGCTCATGGTCTTGGGCAGCGCGTCGACGAGTTCCACGCGTTCGGGCAGGAAGTGCGTGGACAGGCCCTCGGCCAGCAGGAAGTCGGTGACGTCCCGCAGGCTGGGGGCCGCGCCCTCGGCGACGACGAGCACCGCGCAGGCGCGTTCCCCCAGGCGCGGGTCGGGCGTGCCTACCACCGCGGCGTCCAGGACGTCGGGGTGTCGGTGCAGGAGGTTCTCGACGGCGACGACCGGGATGTTCAGGCCGCCGCGGATGATGATGTCCTTCGTTCTGCCCTGTAGCGTGACGTACCCGTCCTCGGCGACCGCGGCGAGGTCGCCCGTGCGGAACCAACCGTCGACGATCTCCTCGGCGGTGACGTCGGGCCTGTCGAGGTAGCCGAGGAACAATCCCGGGCCGCTGATCTCCAGGGCCCCGGTCTCCCCCGGTGGCAGCGGGGCGCGGGTGACCGGATCGACGACGCGGACCCGACAGTCGCCGACCGGTACCCCGTCGGCGGCGTCGACGCGATCGGTCGGCAGGCCGGGGCGTGCGGAGATTCCGATGCCGTACTCGGTCATCCCCCACGACGGGCACACGAAACAGCCGAGCCGCTCGCGGGCGGCGGGGACGAGCGGGCGCGGGATCGGGGCGCCGGGGATGGCGACGAGCCGTAGCGACGGCAGACCCTCGGGGCCGATGTCCGGGGCGCGGGTGAGGTCCTGGAGGAACGTGGGGGCCGCGACCATCGTCGTGACCTCCTCCTCGCGAATCACCCTGGCGGCCGCCGCCGGGTCCCAGCGGTCCTGGTAGACGGCCGTCCCGGCGGTGTAGGTCGCGAGCAGGACACCCCAGAGGAAGCCGGTGTGGTGCGCCACGGGGGAACAGACCAGGTTGACGACGGGGTCCCCGAGGCTCTCCCGCCCGACATGGGAGACCCACCGGCCGAGCACGGCGTCGAGGGTCTGATGGGTGTTCATGACGGCCTTGGGCTCTCCGGTCGTGCCGGAGGTGAACCCGAGGTGAGCGAGGCTCGACGGGTCGGGCTCGCTCGTGGCCGGATCCGTGGGCGCGGAGGTGAGCCGGTCGAACGACAGCCAGCCCGGCTCCTCCGGAGCATCGCCGACCACGATCACCGTGCGGAGCTCATCGGCCTCTCCGCGCAGCTCCCCCGCGAGCGCCGCGAGGTGCCGGCCGTGGTACCGGTCGGGTACGACCAGCACCTTCGCCTTCGTCCTGCCGAGCATGAACGACGCCTCGCGCCGGCCGTACGACGGCGAGACGCCCGAGTAGACCGCGCCGAGCTCCCAGATCGCCCAGATCAGCGCGGCGAACTCGTGGGTGTTGGGCAGCATGACGGACACCACGTCGCCCGCGCCGACGCCCAGCCGGGCGAGGCCGGTGCGAACCCGGTCGACCAGCCCACCGAGCTCATGGTAGGTGAGCGCGGTCCGCCCATGCTCCTCTCGCGTGACCGCGGCGAGCCGGTCGGGTGCGGCCGCGATCGCGTCGCGGAGGTACCCGCCCAGAGGACGGGGTGCCCACGCGCCGCTGTCGACGTACGCGCGAACGGTCCGGGCATCCAGGCGGGTGCCTGCGAATCGTGGTTGCGCCAAACCAGGCATCGCGGCTCCTCCTGTGGTCCCCCCTGGGCCCCGGCCGGTCAGCCGTCCGCGCGGGGTTCGGGCCGTACGCGTCGGTGCCACTCTCACCGAGGAACGCCTGCGTGGTCAAGGACCGACATTTAAACACAGGCGCCTCGTGGGCGTCTGTCGGGCCGATCCGGCTCCACCTCTAGGGGCGACCGCGCCCGCTATAGGCCAGACGAGATCGGACGGGGCTATTGACGTCCGTGCAAAGGTCGGACATATATTGACGTACTAACCGTCGAGGCGCCGTGACGCGTGTCACGGCCAAGCGCTGGACGCCGGTCCGGTGGTACGCCGGGCCCCGAGCAGGAGTAGGAGCGTCCATGAGTACAGCGTCCGCAGCTGTCCCGGCCAGTGACAGGATGCCTCCCGAAGGGCGCAAGGCCCTGATCGGCGCCTGGATCGGGTTCTTCGTCGACATGTTCGACATCTACCTGCCGATCATCGCACTTGCTCCCGCCGCCGCGTATTTCGAGGCGAGCGACGTGTCGCCCGGTACCGCCGCGATCATCGGCGGCATGATCTTCGCGGCGACCCTCATAGGTCGCCCGGTCGGCGCGTTCGTCTTCGGGCACCTCGGCGACAAGATCGGCCGGCGCCGCACCGCGATCACCGCGGTGACGGGGTTCGGCATCATCACCCTGGGCATCGCGGCGCTTCCCGGCTACGAGGCGTGGGGCCTGGGCGCGGTCGTCCTGCTGATCGTGCTGCGCTTCGTCGACGGGATCTTCCTCGGGGGGGAGTACACGAGCGCGAGCCCGTTGGCATTGGAGTACACCCCCAAGCGGAAGCGCGGGCTGTACGGCGCCTTCATCATGACCGGGTACCCGCTCGCCTACTGTGCGATCGCGCTGATCACGTTCGGGCTGCTGAAGGCCCTGCCCGCCGACACCCTGCACTCGCCGTACGTGCAGTGGGGTTGGCGCATCCCGTTCATCTTCGGGGCACTGATCGCCTTCGCCTTCGTCATCTGGTACACGAAGTTCGTCAGCGAGTCCGTCGCCTGGGAGAACGCACCCAAGACGAAGTCGCCACTGCTGGAACTGTTCCGGGGCCGCAACCTCCGCAACTTCCTCCAGGTCTTCATGATGATGACCGGCATCTGGCTGAGCCTGAACATGGTCTCGGCCGTGCTGCCCGGCCTGCTCGCCAAGCCCGTCGGGCTCGGCAACACCCAGGTGACGGTCGTCCTGATCATCTCCTACGCGGTGCTCGCCTTCGCCTACATCGGCGCGGGGGTGCTGAGCCAGCGCATCGGCAGGCGTCCGTTCTTCCTGCTGCTCGGGGCCGTCACCGGCACGCTGGCACCGTTGGTCTACGGGATCATCGTCGGCGGAGTGGTCCAAGGTCTCGCCGGAGTCGTGATCCTCACGATCCTCGTGAACATCTTCGTCGTGTCGGTGTGGGGCGTCGTCACGACGTACATCAACGAGCGCTTCCACGTCGGCATCCGGGCATCGGGGTACGGCATCGGGTACAGCCTGGCGGTGATCATCCCGGCGTTCTATGCCTTCTACCAGGCCGGGCTCGCCGGGCTGATGCCGATCGAGTTCACCCCGCTGGTGCTGCTCGTGATCGCCGGCCTGCTGATCGCGGTCGGGGCGGCCCTCGGGCCGGAGACCCGCGAGGTCGACATGGCGGCGAGCGAAGCGCCGGAGAAGGCGGAGCCGTACGCCGCCGTGAGCGCGGAAGAGGCACCCGCCGACGGCGGCCGGACGTCGCCCGAGCGTCCGGGCATAACCTGAGGCGGCGGCGATCCCGCGCTGGAGCTGATGCGTCATGACCGGTGTCACCCCGACCGCGTCCGCCGGGACGGCGGCGATCTCCCCCGACGAGGCGCGGCGGCGGTTTCGGGAAGGGCTCCGTGTCCCGACGGCCGGATGGTCTGACGGGTTCGCGCAGGCGAACCTGATCGTCGTCCCGCGAGACCTTGCTTACGACATGCTGCTGTTCGGCCAGCGCAACCCGAAGCCCTGTCCCGTTCTCGACGTCACGGAGGCGGGCGACCCACATCCACGGGGGATCGCCCCCACCGCGGACCTGCGTACCGATCTGCCGGCCTACCGGGTGTGGCGGGACGGCGAGCCGTCGGAGGAGGCGGCGGACGTCAGCGCGTACTGGCGAGACGATCTCGTGGGGTTTCTGCTCGGCTGCAGCTTCACGTTCGAGCACGCTCTGCTGCGGGCCGGTGTGCCCATGCGCCACCTGGAACAGGGCCGCAACGTGCCGATGTACCGTACGTCGGTGGAGTGCCGGCCGGCGGGCAGGCTCGCGGGACCGCTGGTGGTGTCGATGCGCCCGATCCCGTCGGACCTGGTGGAGCGCGCGATCGAGGTGACCGCCACGTACCCGCGGATGCACGGCGCCCCCGTCCACCACGGTGACCCGAGCGAGATCGGCATCGTCGACCTCGGCCAGCCCGACTTCGGCGATCGGGTGGAGATGGTGGACGGCGATGTGCCGGTGTTCTGGGCGTGTGGGGTGACCCCGCAGGCGGTGGTCACGGCGAGCCGCCCGGAGTTCGCGATCAGCCACGCGCCCGGTCACATGTTCATCACCGACCGCACGCACGACAGCTTCGCCGCGTGATGGGCGAGCGCCTTCCCGCGGTCGGGTTCGTCGGCGTCGGCGCGATGGGTTCCCCGATGGCCCGTCGCCTGGCCGAGCGGGGCCTTCCGCTGGTCGTGCACGACCGGGACCCGGACGCGGGCGGGCGGGTGCCCGGGGCCACGGTGGCCGGCGCCGCGGGGGACCTCGCGGACCGGGACATCGTGGTCACGATGCTGCCGGACGGCGCCGCCGTACGCGACTGCCTGCTCGGCGACTGGGGTGGGGCGGTGCTCGCGGAGGTGCTGCGGCCTGGGACGGTCGTGCTGGACATGAGCTCCTCCGCCCCGGCGGGCACCGTGCAGCTGGCGGCCTGTCTCACGGATCGCGGGCTGCGGCTGGTGGACGCCCCGGTCTCCGGCGGCGTCCCCCGCGCCGAGCAGGGCACGCTCGCGATCATGGCCGGCGGGGACGCGGCGGATCTCGATCGCTGCCGGCCCGTCCTCGACGCGCTGGGGTCGCGTGTCTTCCACGTCGGCGGGGTCGGGGCGGGGCACGCGATGAAAGCGCTGAACAACATGCTCTCCGCGGCGGGGCTCGCGGTCGCGGTCGAGGTGCTCGCCACCGGCCAGCGCTTCGGGCTCGAGCCGCGGGCGATGCTCGAGGTGCTGAACGCCTCCACCGGCCGCAACAACTCGACAGAGAACAAGATCGCCCAGCAGGTCTTCTCCCGCGACTTCGCGGCCGGTTTCTCCATGCGGCTCATGGTCAAAGACCTGCTCACCGCCATCGACACCGCCCACCAGACCGGTACATCTGTCCCGGTGAGCGCCGCGTGCCTGGAGCTGTGGAAGGCCGCCCTGCACGATCTCGAGGCGGAGGGCGGCGAGCGGGCGGTCGACCACACCGCGATCGCCCGGTACGTCGAGGACCGCGCCGGGGTCGTGCTGGAGTAGAGGACGGCACCCGACCACATCGGAGGGGACGATGAGCACGCCGAACGATGACCCGCAGACCTACATCGACGACATGGCCCGCAAGCGCGGGTACGTGCTGGAGTACCACAAGGTCATGGCCGCACACGACTTCGAGGTGCTGCAGCGGGCGAACGCGTTGATCGAGGGCGCCTACCTGCGGGAGCGCCGCCTGGAGCGCTGGGTCAAGGAGCTCATCTTCGTCACGAGCCTCGTCGTCGCCCGCGCGCCGAAGGGGCACATCCAGAGCCACATCCGGGTCGCCCTGGACCTCGGGGTCTCGAAGGAGACGATCCTCGAGGCGATCGAGATCGCGCTGCCCGAGGCCGGCGTGGTCGCGTTCCAGAGCGGGGTCGAGGCATGGCAGGAGGTCGTCCAGGCCGAGGTCGTCGAACCCAGCGTCGCCGCCCACGAGGCCGGCCGCTCCGACTGAGCGGCAGCCACCGGGAGGCTGGACATGGCAGGGCACCACAGCCCGCACATCGCCGAGCTCACGCCGTACACGCCCGGCATGAGCCCCCGGGAGGCCGCCGCCGCGTTCGGGGTGTCGCCCGACGACGTCGTCAAGCTGGGGTCGGGCGAGAACCCGTTCGGTCCTTCCCCCGCCGCCGTGCGGGCGATCGCCGAGACCGTCCCCGCGCTGCACAGGTACCCGGAGTGGACGGCAGCGGACCTGCGACGCACGATCGCCGCCACGCTCGACATCTCGCCGGAGCGGATCGTCTGCGGCGCCGGTGAGACCGAGCTGATCTCGTGCCTCATCCGGGCGTTCGCGGGACCTGGCGACGAGGTGCTGATGCACCGCCCGACCTTCCCCATCTACCACCTGTACGCGGAGGCCGAGGGCCGCGCGCCCGTGTTCGCGGACGGCGGCGACGGACCGGTGCTCGACGTCGAGGACCTCGCCGCGCGGGTCGGCCCGCGTACCCGCCTCGTCTTCCTGACCTCGCCGCACAACCCCAGCGGGAGGGTGGTCCGCCGGGAGGACCTGCGACACGTCCGCCGGATGGCGGAGGACGCCCTCGTCGTGATGGACGAGGCCTACATCCACTTCGCGGACGGGCCGTCCGCCGTCGACCTGCTCGACGAGCTGCCCAACCTCGTCGTGCTGCGGACGTTCTCCAAGGCGTACGGGCTCGCCGGGCTGCGTGTCGGGTTCGGCATCGCCAGCGAGGAGATTGTCCGCGTGCTGATGCGGGTGAAGCCGACGTGGAACGTCGGCCCGCTGCAGGTGGCCGGCGCGGTGGCCGCCCTCGACGACCACGAGCACGTCGCGCGCACCGCCGCGATGGTGCGGCGGATGCGGGAGACGATGGTACGCGAGATCGACGCGCTCCCCGCCTTCCGCGTGGTCCCGGGCTCGCAGGCGAACTTCGTGCTCGTCCGTGTGGAGCCGCCGGAGCTGACCTCCACCGACGTGTTCCGCGCGCTGGCGAAGAGCGGGCTGATCGTCAAGGACGGCAGCGTCTCCTACCTGGGGCTGGCGGACCGGTACCTGCGGATCGACGTCGGCACCGAGCCCGTGGTCGCGCGATTGGTGGCGGCGCTGCGCGACATCTCGGAGGCCGTCTCATGACGGAGGCGGAAACCTCGCTGCTCGTGGGTATCGACATCGGCGGCACGTTCAGCGACGTCGTCGCCCTCGGCGAGGACCGGCGGATCGTCGCCGCGTTCAAGGTTCCCTCGACGCTCGACGACCCGGCGCGGGCGGTGCTCGCCGGGCTGGCCAGGCTGGACGAGCGGCTGCCGGGCTTCAGGGAGCGCTTCGAGGTCGCCGTGTTCCACGGCACGACGGTCGCGACCAACGCGCTGATCCAGAAGCGCGGCGCGCGGACCGCGCTGCTCACCACCGAGGGCTGCCGCGACGTCCTGGAGCTGCGCCGGCAGGCGCGGCCCGACCTGTACCGGCTGCGGGCACGCGTCTCCCCGCCGCTGGTCGACCGGGGCTGGCGGCTGGAGGTGGACGAGCGTCTCGGGGCCGACGGCCAGGTGATCCGTCCGCTCGACCCGGCGTCCGTACGCGAGGCGGTCGAGGAGCTGCGCCGCGGCGGCGTCGAGTCGCTCGCGATCTGCTTCCTGCACGCGTACGCGGACGACGCGCACGAGCGGGCGACGGCGAGGCTCGTACGCGAAGCGCTGCCGGACGTCGACGTCTCGGTGTCGAGCGAGCTGTGCCCCGAGTTCGGCGAGTACGAGCGCACCAGCACGGTCGTCGCGAACGCCTACGTCTCCCCGCAGGTGCGACGGTACCTGCGGCGCCTGGGCGACGGCATGGGGCGCTACGGGGTGCGCCGGTTCCACGTCGTGAAGTCGAACGGCGGGCTCACCTCGGCGACGAACGCGGAGCGACACCCGTTCCACTTGATCGAGTCCGGGCCGGCGGCCGGCATCGCCGCGGCGGCCGAGCTGGGCAGGTCCATGGGCGTCCGCGACCTCATCGCCTTCGACATGGGCGGCACGACCGCGAAGGTCGGCGTCGTCCACGACGGCCTGCCGCGGCTCGCCCGCGAGCTGCACGCGGACCGTTACGTCGAGGGTGAGGATGTCGGCGGCTACGTCATCAGGAGCCCTGTCATCGACCTCGCCGAGATCGGGGCGGGCGGGGGCAGCGTGGCCTGGCTTGACCCGGCCGGTGTGCTCAAGGTGGGCCCGCACAGCGCCGGCTCCGACCCGGGGCCGGCCTGCTACGGCAGAGGCGGCGAGGATCCGACCGTCACCGACGCCCACGTGGTGGTCGGAACTCTCGCGGACGCGGGATCCTCCGACCTGCGCCCCGACCTGGCCCGTGACGCGATAGAGAAGCGGATCGCCCGGCCGCTGTCCCTGACCACGGAGCGGGCCGCGCACGCGATCCTGGAGATCGCGACCGCTCACATGGCGGAGACGGTGCGGCTCACGACAGTACGGCGCGGCATCGACCCGCGCGGCTTCGCCCTCGTCGCGTTCGGCGGCGCCGGCCCGCTGCACGCCGCGGAGATCGCGAGGGACGTCGGAGTCAGCAGGGTCGTCATCCCGCCCTACCCCGGCATGTTCAGCGCCATCGGCGCCCTGATGTGCGAGGTCCGCTACGACCTCGTGCAAAGCGTCCTCCGCGAGCTGGCCGCGCTGCGCCCCGACATGCTGACGGAGCTCTTCGACGAGCTGGAGCGCCGGGCACGGGCACTGGTGGCGGACGAGGCCGTGCACTCGGCCGCCCTCCACTTCTCCCGGCACCTGGACCTGCGGCACGCCGGGCAACTGCATCAGGTGAGCATCGCCCTCGGCGATCGCGCCCCCTCAGCGGACGAGATCGAGGCGGACTTCCGGCGCGCATACAACGAGCGGTACGGGTACCGCCTGCCCGACAGCCCGGTGGAGGTCGTGGCGGCGCGCCTGGAGGCCCGTTACCCGCTGTGGACAGCAGGCGCCTTCCCCGGCGGGACGTACGAAGACCAGGATCCCGGCGAACGCGAGCGACGGGTCGTCGGCACGGACGGCCGCGCGGCGACGTACCAGGTCCTCACCCGCGCGGAGATGACCGCGCGCGAGCTGGTCCACGGCCCGGCGCTGATCGAGGACGCCGGGTCGGTGGTCAGGGTGCTCGGCGGCCAAACGATCCGGTCGGTGGACGAGGGGGTGCTGGTCATTGACGAAAACGGGTAGCGGCGGTTCCCCGGTGGCCGCCACGGATGTGACGACGTTCGAGATCGTCCGTGGCGCGTTGAGCGCGGTGGCGGAGGAGATGAAGAGCGTTGTCATGCGGGCCTCGTTCTCCCCGTTGCTGAGCCTGTCGGGCGACCTGTCGTGCGCCGTCCTCGACCGCGCCGGCGGGGTGGTCGCGCAGGGCGACGACATCCCCGTCCACCTGGGGGCGATGCCCTTTACCGCGCGGGGAGTGCTCGGCCAGGTACCGCCGGAGGATTTCTCGCCCGGCGACGCGGTCATGACCAACGACCCGTACCTGGGCGGCAACCACCTGCCCGACGTCACGGTCATGTCGCCTGTCTTCGCCGACGACGAGCTCGTCGGCTTCGTCGCCAGCCGCGTCCACTGGCCAGACGTCGGCGGCGCGGCCCCGGGAAGCTCCTCCCCGGTCGACGAGATCATCAAGGAGGGCGTACGCATCCCGCCCGTCAAGGTGGTCAAGGCCGGGCGGCTCGACGAGGAGCTGATCGCGCTGGCACTCGCCAACATGCGGCTTCCCGCCGACCGGCGCGGCGACCTGGAGGCCCAGCTTTCCGGCAACCGCCGCGGCATCGCCCGCCTGGACGAGCTGGTCGATCGCTACGGCGCGACCACAGTGACGGGCGTCTTCGCCGACGTCCAGCGGTACTCCGAGGCGCTGGTCCGGCAGGGGCTGCGGGAGATCCCGGACGGCACGTACGCCTTCGAGGAGCGGCTCGACGGGGACGGGTTCGAGACCCAGGACACCCCGCCCGACCTGGTCATCCGGGTCCGGGTGGAGAAGGCAGGCGACCAGATCCACTTCGACTTCGCCGGCTCGTCGGCGAGCGCCCGCGGGTCCGTCAACGCCCCGCTGTCGGTCACCGCGTCCAGCGTCTACTACACGGTGCTGGCTGCCCTCGGCGGCCATATCCCGCCGAACTCCGGCGCGTACCGGCCGGTCCGCATTACCGCGCCCGAGGGGACGGTCGTGCACGCCGCTTACCCGGCGCCCGTGGTCTCCGCGAACACGGAGACGTGCAACAGGATCGTCGACGTGATCCTCGGGGCGCTCGCGCGGGCCATCCCGGACCAGGTCGTCGCGGGCAGCTACGGCTCGGCCGCCGTCTACACGCTGAGCGGGCGGGACCCGCGGCGGGACCGCCCGTTCGTGCACTACGAGACGATCGGCGGGGGCATGGGAGCGGGCGACGGCCACGGCGGGCTGTCCGGCCACCGCGTCCACATGGGAAACACGATGAACCTCCCGATCGAGGCCACCGAGGCCAAGCTCCCCGTGCTCGTGACCCGGTACGAGCTGATCCCCGAGTCAGGCGGGCGGGGGCGGTCCGCCGGCGGCGACGGGGTACGGAAGGTCATCCGCGCGCTGTCGGACGACGTCGGCTTCTCGGTACTCGCGGAGCGCGCCCGCACCCCCGCCTTCGGCCTGCGGGGCGGCGAAGAGGGGCGGCCGGCCGCGTTCTTCGTGCGTACCGACGACGGCGAGAATGTCCCGCTGCTGTCGAAGACCAGCTCACCACCGCGGCTGCGGCGGGGATGGGAGCTGTGGATGGAGACGGCCGGCGGGGGCGGGTACGGCCCGGCCGACGAGCGCGTGGGCGATGGACCAAGCGAAGGAGGGACACGATGAGTGCTCATGGGCCCGGACCTGACGGACGGCACCGCGTCGGCGTGCTCGTCCCGTCGTCCAACACCGTCATGGAGAACGACCTGCACCGGTGCCTGCCGAAAGACCGCTACACCGTGCACACCGCGCGGATGTATCTCGAGGAGACGACGGCGGCCGCGGAGCGCACGATGATCGAGGACTTCGCGCCGGACGCGGCCGCGCGGGTGGGCACGGCGCATCCGCATCTCCTCGTGTTCGGCTGCACCTCCGCCGGCTCGCTCGGCGGGCTCGCGTACGACCGCGAGGTGTGCGAGCGGCTCGGCGAGCGGGCCGGGTGCCGGTGCGTCGGCGTGCTGTCGAGCGTCGCCGACGCGCTGGAGCGGCGGGGGCTGCGCCGCCTCGCGGTGGTGACGCCATACGTCGACGAGCTGACCCGGTCCATCGCCACGAGCCTGGCGGACCAGGGCTTCGACGTCGTCGCCGCCCACGGGATGGGGATCGACGTCAACTTCGAGCTCGCCACCCCGACGCCGGACGAGATCGTCGCCTTCGTCACCGGCTCGCTGGACTCCGGCGACGCCGACGGCCTCTTCGTGTCATGCACCAACTTCCGCGCGCTCGAGGCGATCCCCAAGATCGAGGCGGAGACCGGGCTGCCGGTCGTCACCAGCAACTCCGCCGTGCTCGAAGCCGTCGAGCGCCGCTTCGCGGCGTTATCGAGTCGGGACCGGAGGATTGTGCGGTCTGATGCCGTTGGCACAACCCCAAGTCGCACAATCTTTCTCGACACCGGCCGCGGAACTCTCGTCTCCGCGCCCCCCGCCTGCTGTCGGCCATGGCGGCTATTGTGTCCGCATGATGTCCGCATCGGCTGCTTCTCCCGGTGGCCTGCCAGTCTCGGCTTCCACCCCCCGCGAGATTCGCGCCGCGCTGATCGGCGAAGAAGTCGCCGACTTCGATCGCGAGTATCGTCAGACGCTCGCCGACGCCGCCGAGACCCTTGATCTCTCGGGTGTGCTGGCGATGCTGAAGCGTTGGCAGCGGGTCGCGTGGTCCTCTCGGGACGACCCGGACGCCCACCGGCGGATGCTTGAAAACGCCGGTCGGCTTGGCGCCAACGAAAGAGTTGTCACCGAGCCGTGGCGCGAGACACGAGCCAGGCTCGGACTGTAGGTGTACTCCGTCGAGACGGATCAGGACGCCCTGGACCAGGTCACCGCACTGCCTACAAAGGCGTTGGCTCCCTACGCGAAGTTGATCGCGCTGCTGGAAGTCGCACCGTGGAGCGGCGACGCCTACAACCGGCAGCGACCGGAGGCCAACATGCGCGCCCACCCATTCGGTGAGCATGACCAGGGCTTGGCCATCTACCTTGTGCTCGAGGACCAGCGACGGGTCATCGTCCTCCGCGTCATGTGGGCGGGGTGATCGACGCCGCCCAACTAGGTGTTCTGTCGGCCTGTCTCGTGTCGGCCTCGGACAGCATGTAGGCCGACCAGGTGAACGCCGAACCCCCCTTTCCCCTCCGGGTGGATGCTGTAGTCGAACTCCACAAACCCGCCAAAGGACCGCTACACCGTGCACCGGGGGCACCGGTGCTGTCGAGCGTGGCCGACACGGTCGAGCGGCGAGGCCTGCGACGCCCCGCAGTGGTAGCGCCGTACGTCGACGAGCTGACCCGCTCGGTCGGCTGCCATCGACCACCACACGACGAACTGCCGCCCGCCTATCTGTACGCTGACCGCTTATCCGCTCGAGTTGTACACTTGAGACATGTCCGCTGAACCGATCGGAACCGTCGACGAGGATGGAACCCGCGAGCTACCCGCAAGCATCGCCCGTAACCGCATATCGGAGCTGCTCGACATGGTCGACGACGGCGAGTTCGTGTACCTGACCCGACGGGGCCGGCGAGTCGCGGCCATCATGCCCGCGGACATCGCGGAGAACTACGAGAAGATCGAGGACGAGTACTGGGCTCGTCGCGCGGCCGAAGCCGAGCGATCCGGCACGATCCCATGGGAGCAAGCGATCGCGGGGCTCGAAAGCGGCGAGGCGTGACCCGGTGGCGCATCGAGATCACCCGCGACGCCGTTAAGACGCTGGCGAAGATGGATAAGCCGGTGCGCCGCCGGATCCAGGCCGCGGTGGACCGGCTTGCCTACCAGCCGCGACCGCCAGGCGTGGTCGCGCTCAAGGGAGATCGCGGCTACTTGCGCCTGCGCGTCGGCGACTACCGTGTCGTGTACCGCGTGGAAGACGACCGGCTGGTCGTGGTCGTGGTCGATCTCGGGCACCGCCGCGAGATTTCAGTCGTGCGGCCGAGCAAATCTTATAGCGGCGGGTTTCGGATAACCTTCCAGGGAGTCATTCGGAAACTCGTTTCTCAGTAACTCTTGACCGCAGTCTCACCACCTCTGCTCACCAGTGTCAACGCGGCTTAGCTCCGCCCGCCAACCATAATTATTGTAATAATCAAACTGTGACC
>JBOHCT010000006.1:0-43292 GCA_050699055.1 Streptosporangiaceae bacterium
CGAGCTCTGGCCAGCCAGCACGACCTCACCGGCCGGGCTGCGCGCCGCCATCTGACAGACAGCAAGACTCAGACCCAAAGGCAGCAGGACCGAGAAAGATCATCTCCAACAATCCTGTCCCACACCCCTCAGCACGGAAGCAGGCCGATCCTGTCCTTCACCCGCAGTACCTTGGTCGCGGCCGCGTTGACCTTGGCGCGGAAGCGTGGATGGCCCGCGGCGCGCCGCAGGACCGCGGCGGTCATCGTCGGGACCGCCGACATCGTGACGGTGAGGACGACCGTGCCTCCGGACAGCAGGAACCGGGTCGCCCGCTCGCCCACGGGCACCTTCTTCACGGCCGCGGCCCGTCCCAGGTCGTCGGACATGATGACGCCGGTGAAGCCCAGGTCGTGACGCAGCATGCCACGCAGCACCACCGGCGAGAAAGGCGCGAGGTACCGCTTGTCGATCTCGGTGTAGCGGGCCGATGACACCATGACGACCGGGATCCCGCCGTCGATCGCCGTCTTGAACGGGCGCAGGTACGCGTCGTGCCGCGTCGTGACACTGTCGGTGACGCCGTACGTCGTGTCGGTGTTGCCGCGTACCCGGCCCAGTCCGGGGAAGTGCTTGGCCGTCGTCTGCACGTCGACCGACCGCATGCCCTCTAGGAACGCGACGCCGTGCGCGGCTACCGCCTTCGGGGTGTGGCCGTACTCACGGTCGTAGTAGCCGACGGGTTTGTTCGTTCGTCCCAGGCTGGCGGGCACGGTGTCCACCACCGGCGCGAGGTTCAGGTTCACACCGGCCGCCCTGAGCTGCTTGGCCCACTTGTGCGCGCGCGAGCGCAGGGTCGCACGCTCGAGCCCGCCTTGTGTGAGCGCCGTGGGGATGTCGGAGAAGCCGGGCCCGCGCAGCACTTGGACGTACCCGCCTTCCTGATCGACCGCGATCCACAACCGGACGCCGTCGGTGGTCTTTGCGGTCGCCTGGGCTTGGAGGCGGTGGGCGACCTTTCTCGCCTCGGCCACCCCGGCGGAACTGTGTCCCATGAGGATGACGCCGCCCAGGTGGTGGCGGCGGATCTGGCGCAGCTGAACCCGGGTCGGGTGGGTACTGTCAACTCCGGCGACGAACAGTTGGCCGACCCGCTCGCGCATGCTCATGCCGGACAGCACCCGCTCGACGCAGGCCGGCCGTCGCGTCGCCGCCGCCTCATGTGTGTCCGACGCGCCCGGCGAGGCGTCCGTGCCGGTCGTCCCCTGGCCGCACGCGGTCAGCAAGCCGACCGCGAGCAGGCCAGCGAGCGGCGGCCTCGGCCGGCGCATTCCCACCGCTCCTCCCTCTCCCGCGGTACGTCCGCCGCAAGACTATGCCGGGCCCGACGTGCGGGCTGCCGGCCGGACAGAGCGAGCGCATGTGCGGATCATCTGCCTAGGCGCTCCGGCACACTCGCCTCGGTGTACGAGAGACTCGGACACATGACGACGGGAGAAGCGGACGAGACAGCCGGTGCCGTCCACCTGCCGTGGTGGCGCGACGCCGTGACCTATCAGGTCTACATCCGGAGCTTCGCCGACGCCGACGGGGACGGCATCGGCGACGTGGGCGGCATCAGGTCCCGCCTGCCGTACCTCCGCGACCTCGGTGTCGACGCCCTCTGGATCAATCCGTGGTACCCCTCGCCCATGGTCGACGCCGGCTACGACATCTCCGACTACCGTGACATCGCACCCGAGTTCGGCACGCTCGCCGGGGCCGAGGCCCTCGTCGAGGAGGCCCACGCGCACGGCCTTCGGGTGGTCATCGACCTCGTGCCCAACCACACCTCGGACCGGCACCCGTGGTTCCAGGCGGCGCTCGCCTCGCCGGCTGGCTCGCCCGAGCGTGCGCGGTACTGGTTCCGCCGCGGCCGCGGGGATCACGAGGGGCTGCCGCCCACCAACTGGAAATCGACCTTCGGGGGTCCGGCGTGGACCCGCGTCACCGGACCGGATCATGGTCCTGACGAGTGGTACCTCCACCTCTTTACCCCGGAGCAGCCGGACCTCAACTGGTCGAACCCCGAGGTGCGCGAGGAGTTCCTGTCGGTCATCCGCTTCTGGTTCGACCGCGGGGTCGACGGGATCCGCATCGACGTCGCCCCTGCCCTTGACAAAGATCCGGCGCTTCCCGACCTGCCGTGCCCTTCGCAGTGGTGGAAGGCCCCCGAGGCAGCGGAGCACCCCTTTCGCGACCGGGACGGTGTCCTCGAGATCTACCGTTCGTGGCGAGCCTTGGCCGACGAGTACGCCGGTGACCGCGCGTTCGTCGCCGAGGCCTGGGTCAGCGACCCCGAACGCGTCGCGCGATACGTGCGGCCCGGCCATCTGCATACTGCCTTCAACTTCCCGTTCCTCACCTGCCAGTGGGATCCGGCTCGGCTTCGCGAGGTGGTCGACCGCAGTCTGGCGGCGTTCGGCGCGGTCGGCGCCCCTGCCACGTGGGTGCTGTCCAACCACGACGTCGTGCGCCACGTCTCGCGTTACGGGCGGACCCAGGCGCCTATGACGGGCCCGCGTTTCGCCCTGGACTCGCCGTTCGACCTCGAGCTCGGCACTCGCCGGGCGCGGGCCGCCGCCCTGTTGATGTTGGCGCTGCCCGGCGGCGCGTACGTCTACCAGGGGGAGGAGCTCGGGTTGTGGGAGGCCGAGGACCTGCCGGAGGAGGCCTTGCAGGACCCGCGCTGGGCGTGGTCGGACCACACGGACCGCGGCCGCGACGGCTGTCGGGTGCCGTTGCCGTGGTCGGGGGAGGCACCGCCGTTCGGCTTCGGCCCCGACGGCAGTGACCCGTGGCTGCCCCAGCCCGCGGCCTGGAAGGACTATACGGCTGAGACGCAGGACGGCGACCCGGCGTCGATGCTCGAGCTGTATCGGGCCGCCCTGGCCCTCCGCCGTGCTCATCCGGCGCTCGGCGACGGCGGTCTGCGCTGGCTGGACTCTCCCGAAGAGGTCCTCGCCTTCGCGCGGGACCCGAGTTTCCGCTGTGTGGTCAACCTCTCCGCGGATCCCTCGTCGCTGCCGCCGCACGGGGAGGTGCTGCTCGCGAGTGCGCGTCTCGAGGATGGCCGGCTGCCGACCGACGCGGCGATCTGGCTGCGCGCGTAGGTTGCGTGCATCGGTTGTACACAGTTCGCGTCGCTGTCCGGGGCCAGCGTGTGAAGTGCCACACCGACCCCACCGCCCGCCATGTCGACACGCGCGCTGAGGCGGGCGGCCGCAAGGTGTCGCGGCGCGCCGGGCACACTGCGCTGCGGGATCGGGCTGCGGCGGGCCATCCCGCAGCGCGGAGACGATGTCGGCGTCGAGATGGGCGGGGGCGAACAGCGCGTGCCCTGCCGCCAGGCGCCTGTGTTCCGCTTGCGTATGTTCAGGGGAGGTCGGCCGGCTCAGTCTGGCCAAGAGGGCGGCAGAACGTGGTCAAACAACCTGAATCTCGTCTGCCACGTGCACAACGCCGTCTTCGAGGATGTCGGCGCGGAGCCCGCCGCGGTGCACGAGGGGGGCGCAGCACGGGGCGGGAGGCGTAGCCGGCGACCACGGTGCAGGGCTCGCAGAGCCGCATACCGCGGCATCGGACCGATCCGAGCAGGAACTCGCGACCGACGAGCCCGTTGAGGTCGATGCCGCGGGTGACGACGTTGCGGCGGTGTTCGTCGGCCTCCAGCGGCGGTGTGAACGACTCGCAGACCTCGGCCTGGATCAGCGTGAGGGCGCTTCCCGGCAGGCCCGAGGGGAAGGTGCCCGTGCCGATCACATGGTGGTCGCCGTTGAGTCCGCGGTCTGCCAGTGCGCGGGCGTCCGGAACCGGGCGTACCGGTGCCCCGGCCTCAGCAGCCAGGTAGATGCCGGCGATGGTTCCCGCTGACTCCGGAGCCTGCGGTGGGGACGGGCGCGCCTGGGCGATGTCGAGCGCGGCGAGTACGTGCCCACCGTCGAGGTGCCATCCTCCGGTCTCGGTGACGCTCGCGGGATCGAAGGCGACGCCCGAGGGGACCCCGTACATCACCACGGCGCAGCGCTGCCCGCCGCGGGCACGCGGCTGTACCCAGCCGATCCAGGGCCCTGCCCACGAGAACGAGGAGGCGTCGGCGATCGGCGCTAGGCCCAGACCCAGGCCGCCGAGCCAGCGGGTCGTGCGCCAGCCGACCGCGTCCTCGCCGTCACCTGGCTGCGGCACGTCTTCTAGCGATAGCTCCAGAATCGTTGCCACACATGCCCGGAACGTGGCCGCCCGTACCGGGGGCGACGAGGTAGGCAGCAGAACCTCTCGCATAGCAGGGAAGGATACGCCTGCCACCCCACGCACGCGGGGGCCGCGGACCCGTGAACGCGGTTGGCCCCATGCGGCATTGGGATCTTGGTTTGCTGGCCCGTGGGCGCTCTCCTCGGCGCGCCCCCCGGCGGAGTCATCGGCGTCGCCGGTTCGCCTTTTATGCGTCGTCGGTGAGGCCGAGCTGCCGCAGACGTTTCTGGGTGTCTTCGAGGGTCCAGGTGTGGGTGATCCGACCGTCATGCAGCGTGTAGATCGAGCCGTCCGCCGTTGAGAACATCACGAACCAGCTGCTCGATGACAGCCTTGTTCCCCGACGTCGGGGTATCACTGGGCATCCACCTGTCTCCGGTCCCGCGGTCAGCCGCGGGGGGCGTACATGATGACGGCGACGCCGGCCAGGCAGATGACCGAGCCGAGAACGTCCCACCGGTCGGGGCGGAAGCCGTCCATCACCATCCCCCACGCCAACGACCCGGCGACGAAGATACCGCCGTAGGCGGCGAGGATGCGGCCGAAGTGGGCGTGGGGCTGCAGGGTGGCGACGAACCCATAGGCGCCCAGAGCAAGGACGCCGCCGAGTATCCACAGCCACCCGCGATGTTCCCGGACGCCCTGCCAGACCAGCCAGGCGCCGCCGATCTCGGCCAGCGCGGCGACGACGAACAGCAGCAACGAGCGGACAACGATCATGTCCGCTTCCTCCGTGCCTCGAGTTCGGCGAAAGGGATCGGGCACCGCGGTTCGGCGGCGCAGGCGACCAGGTCCGTGCAGCCGGCCGCCAACGCTTCTCGCAGCGTGTCCGCGATGACGGTCAGATCAGCGATCTTCGCCTCCACCTCGCCAAGCTTCGCCGCCGCCCGCTCGGCGAAACCGCCCTCGTCGCGATGGCCATGACGATCGTCGCGATGGCCATGACGATGCCGGGCGACGTCGAGCAGGTCGGCCACCTCGTCCAGCGTGAACCCCAGGTGCTGCGCGGCCTTGATCACCCGCAGCCTGGTCACCGCCTCGGTCGGATACAGCCGGTGGCCACCCAGGCTGCGTCGCGGCGGCGGGAGGATGCCGCGCCGCTCATAGTACCGCAACGTCTGCTGATTGACGCCCGCTCGCTCGGCGACCTGCCCCGGCCGCAACCGGGCGGGCTCCTGGTCGACCGTCATGCCTGTGCCCTGAGCAGCGTGTTCGCCCGGTCCGCGAGCGCATTGAGCACCTGCGTCTGCGCCACCGGCACATCGACGTCCACCACAACCTCGCCGGCCGCGCCCGGCGCTACCCGGAAGGTGAAGAACGAGCAGCACGCGGTCTCCCGAGCCACCAGCTCACGAACCGCGCCCGAGGTCCTCGCCGTTGCGGCAGGCAGCCTGCTCGACGAGGCAGAGCGACGGACGATCGGTGGGCTGACCCGTGCGCGCGGCTGGTCGGCGGCTGACGCCGTCCTTGTCGACGAGGCGGCCGATATCGTCGAGCGGGTGCCGAGCGTCGGCCACGTCGTGCTCGACGAGGCCCAGGACCTGACACCGATGCAGTACCGGGCAGTTGGCCGGCGCTGCCGTACCGGCTCGCTTACCGTTCTCGGCGACCTCGCCCAGGGCACGTCCCCGTGGGCGACCGAGAGCTGGGAACTTACGCTCGCCCATCTCGGCAAGCCCGCCGCCAGGGTCGAGGCGCTGCGCCGTGGCTATCGGGTGCCGCATCAGGTGATCACGTACGCGAGCCGCCTGCTGCCCTCGATCGCGGCTGGCCTGGAGCCGCCGATTCCGGTTCGCGAGGCGGCCGCGGAGCCGCGCGGACTGCGCCGGCTGTACGTTGTACTCACCCGCGCGGTATCCGGGCTCACCGTCGTTCATTCCGCCGACCTGCCCGGGCCGCTCGCGGCCGCCGAGCCCTGACCGCCGCCGAGTCCACAGCCCAACTGCCGTCCACCGGAAGCGCGTCTCGACTTGCGAACAGCGGCCTCTCGCTGCTTGGGTACAAGTCGGGACGGGAGAGCGAGGGCATCCGCGAGAAGGGTGACGGGCGGGGGCGCGCCCGCGTGCGGGGCCGAGCGTGTGGAGTATCGCCTTGGTGGCGCCTGCCGCCGCTACGAGGAGGTTCGATGAGCATTCTCGGGACAAGGGTCGTGCGTACGGAGGACCCGCGGCTCCTCACCGTCGGTGGCACCTACGTCGACGATGTCCGCGAGGCCGCGCTGACCGGCGCGGCGTACGTCACCTTCGTGCGCAGTCCGGTCGCGCACGCGCGGATCCTCAGGGTCGACACCTCCGCCGTGCAAGGCACGCCCGGTGCCGTCGGCGCGGTTTCCGGCGACGACGTCGACGTCCCGCCCGTTCCGCCCATGCCGGACCTGGCGGACACGATGCCGCAGCCGCTTCTCGCCACTGGCACTGTCAGGTACGTGGGTGAACCGGTCGCCGCGGTCGTGACCGATGAGCGCGGCCAGGGCGAGGACGCCGCGGAGCTGGTGGGGATCGACTACGACCCGCTGCCGCCGGTGATCGATCCCGATGACGCGTTGGGCGGACAGACGCTGCTGTTCCCGGATGCAGGTAGCAACGTCTCTTTCGAGGCGGGCGGGGAGTTCGACGAGCGGCTCTTCGACGACTGCGAGGTGGTGGTGAGTCGCCGCATCATCAACCAGCGGTTGGCCCCCGCGCCGATGGAGCCGCGGGCCGCGGCCTGCGCCTGGGGGGACGACGGTCGGCTGACGGCCTGGGTGTCGACCCAGAACCCGCAGGCCGCTCGGGACGTCCTGCAGGGGCAGCTCGGCCTCGAGTCCGACCAGGTGCGCGTGGTCACACCGGACGTGGGCGGTGGCTTCGGCGCGAAGGGCGGCATCGATCCCGAGGTGATCCTCATCGCCTGGCTCTCGCGGCGTCTCGGTCGGCCGCTGCGCTGGGTCGAGACGCGCAGCGAGAACATGGTCGCGATGACGCACGGCCGGGCCCAGCGGCAGATGATCACAATCGGCGGGCGGCGCGACGGCACGATCCTCGCGTATCGGCTGGACATCCTTCAGGACTCCGGCGCCTACCCACGCATCGGCGCGTGGCTGCCTGGGATCACGACCATGATGGCCTCCGGCGTCTATGCCATCCCCAAGGTCGAGTCACGTGCGCGTTCAGTCGTCACCAACACCACCCCGACCGCGGCCTACCGCGGGGCCGGGCGTCCCGAGGCCACGGCCGCCGTCGAGCGCGCCGTGGACCTATTCGCCGCCGAGATCGGTGTCGACCCGGCGGAGGTGCGCCGGCGTAACGTCGTATCGCCGGATGCGTTTCCTTACCAAACGCCCGGAGGCATGGTCTACGACACAGGGGAGTACGCCAAGGGTCTCGACGCCGTGCTCGGCGCCGCCGACTATGCCGGCCTGCGCGCCGAGCAGGCGCGTCGCCGTCAGCGCGGTGACGCGGTGCAGCTCGGCCTGGGTCTCTCGACCTACGTGGAGATCACCGCTCCCGACTTCCCGCTCGGGGAGTACGGCCGGGTAGAGGTCAACTCTGACGGGACCGTGACCGTGCTCACCGGGAGCTCGGCACACGGGCAGGGCCACGCGACGTCGTTCGCGATGCTGGTCTCCGACCAGCTGGGCGTCCCGATGGAGCGCATCAGCGTGGTCCACGGCGACACCGACCGGGTCGCCAAGGGGGTCGGGACACACGGCTCCCGTTCGCTGCAGCTGGGCGGCATGGCCGTGCACCGCGCCACCACCGACATTGTCGAGCGGGGGCGTCAGCTCGCGGCGGAGATGATCGAGGCGAACGAGCAGGACCTCGTCCTCGACAAGACCCGGGGCTCCTGGCACGTCCGGGGTACCCCGGCGAGCGCGGTGACCTGGGGCGAGGTCGCGGAGCGGGCAGAACCAGAGGGTGGGCTCTCGGCCGAGTTGGAGTTCAAGGAGGAGCGCCCGACCTTCCCGTTCGGCACGCACCTCTCGATCGTCGAGGTCGACACCGAGACCGGCAAGGTATGGCTGCGGCGGCACGTCACCGTCGACGACGCCGGAAGGGTGCTCAACCCGATCATCGTCGACGGCCAGCGCCAAGGGGGCATCGCCCAGGGCGCCGCGCAGGCACTGCTCGAGCAGGTGTCCTACGACGCCGACGGCAACCCGATCACCGCGAACTTCGCGGACTACGCGTTCGTCAGCGCCGCGGAGCTGCCGAGCTTCGAGCTGCTCACCATGGAAACATCGACACCGCTCAACGCCCTCGGGGTGAAGGGGATCGGGGAGGCGGGCACGATCGGCTCGACGCCAGCGGTGCAAAACGCCGTCGTCGACGCTCTCGCCCATCTCGACGTCCGCCACATCGACATGCCCACCACCCCGGAGCGGGTATGGGCCGCCATCAACGACGCGAAGGCCGGGGAGCGCTAGTGCAGGTCAGCATCTCTGTCAACGGTAAGGAAGCGACCCACGACGTCGAGGACCGAACCCTGCTTGTCCACTACATCCGAGACGTCCTGGGACTCACGGCTACCAACATCAGCTGCGACACGACGTCGTGCGGGGCCTGTACGGTCCTGCTCGACGGCGAGTCGGTGAAGTCCTGCACTCTTCTCGCGGCGCAGGCCGACGGCCGTGAGGTCACGACCGCAGAGGGGCTCGCAAGCGGGGACGAGATGCACCCCATGCAGCGTGCCTTCCAAGAGCATCACGGGCTGCAGTGTGGATTCTGCACGCCCGGTATGGTCATGGCGGCCGTGTCGCTGCTGCGAGAGCAGCCGCGGCCGACCGAGGAGCAGGTTCGTACCGGGCTCGAGGGTAACTTCTGCCGTTGTACCGGCTATCAGGGCATCGTGGATGCCGTCCTGGCCGCCGCGCAAGAGGGAGGTGCGCAGTGATCCCGGCTCCGCTCACGTACCGTCGGGCGTCCTCGGTCGACGAGGCGCTGTCGCTTCTCGCCGACCACGGCGACGACGCCAAGCTGCTCGCCGGCGGTCACTCTCTGCTTCCGCTGATGAAGTTGCGCTTCGCGGTACCCGAGATCATCGTCGACATCGGGCGCTTGCAGGACTTGTCCTACGTCCGCGACGACGGCGACGCGATCGCGGTCGGCGGCCTGACCCGCCACTACGACCTCGAGCGTTCCGACGTACTCGCTCGCGAGGTCCCACTGCTCGCCCACGCGGCCGGCTTCGTCGGCGATCCCCAGGTACGCCACCGCGGCACGCTCGGCGGCTCGCTCGCCCATGGCGACCCTGCCTCCGACCTGCCCGCCGTGATCCTCGCGCTCGACGGGGTGATGGTCGCGCGCGGTCCGAGCGGCACCCGCGAGATCCCCGCCGCCGAGTTCTTCCAGGGTCTCTTCGAGACCGCCCTCGCCGACGACGAGATCCTGACCGAGATCCGGATCCCGAAGCCGGTCCCGGCCGGGTGGGACTTTCAGAAGTTCACGCGCCGCGCGATCGACTGGGCGATCGTCGGCGTGGCGGTCAGCGGTGACGAGCATCCGAACGTCGCGCTCGTCAGCATGGGGTCGACACCGCTGCGCGCGACAGCTGTCGAGCGGGCCCTCGCCGAGGGGAGACCGGTCGAGGACGCGGCGGCGCTCGCGGCCGAGGGCACCAGCCCCGCGGACGAGCCCGCGACTCCGGCGGCGTATCGGGAGCATCTCGCCAGTGTGCTGGTCCGCCGTGCCGTCGAGCGCGCCCGGCGGCGTGCCCGCGGCGAGTCCGTGGACTAGGCGGGCTAGGCCAAGGCGACCGCGCGGGCACGGCTAGTGGAGCTGTAAGCCAAGATCCGTCTGAGTGGTCGGAAGGCGCGGAAGTTCTCCGCTCCGGACCACGGACGCGGATCTTGAGTGCAACGTGCGAAGGGGCCCGCTCGCGCACCCCGCGTCGGCGGACCGTCACCGCGCGATATGTGACGGACGACACGTGGCCGGGCGCGACCCTGCGGGTTGGGCGGCCGGGGGCGGAGAGTTAGTGTCTACCTGGAGGCGGTTACGTCTCCGGTCTCTGCTCCCGCAGGAGCGCCCCACCCGTTTGATCAGTAGAGCCTTCCGGCGCGCCCGGAGGGCTTCGTACGCGCGCGTCCGCGTACGGGACGGCCTGGGCCGCGTCCCGCAGGAGAAGGCGCAGGCGAAAGGGCTGACCGGATCGGAACCCGCGACGTCGGTGCTCCGGCTCGGCCGCTCTTAGAGGAGGTCCTACTCGAAAGAGGGATGGGGATGGCAGAGGGGTCGCGCCCGCGGCTCAGCGTCACCCAGATCGTCGCCAGTGCCACGGCGGCGACATCGGGCGCCGTAGCGGCCTCGTACCTCGGCGTCTACGGCACACTCATGGGGGCGGCGCTGATGAGCGTGATCTCCACCGGCGGCACCGTCGTCTATGAACACTACTTCCATCGTGCGCGAGGCGGGTTGCGTCGTGTGCGAGCCAGGTCGACCCGACACGTGCCTTCCACCTCCGATACCGGCCCTACGTCGGGCACCCGCCTCGGGTCACGTGCCAGCCGCCGTCGTCCGGCTATGTGGAGGGCCGCGGCAGCCGGCGCGGCGGTGGTGTTCGTCGTCGCGATCACCGGTGTCAGCTTCGCCGAGCTCTTGGCCGGCACGACGATGAGCGACGTCGTCGGGGGTCAGCGTCGGGCCTCGGGTACGAGCGTGAGCATGGCGGTCACCCACATCGCCCGCCCCGACCCGGGGCGCCGGATGACGCCTGTGGGGCACGTGTCCACGCGGTCGCCGACCGCGGACCACGGTCACTCAGCGAGCCCGACGACCAGTCCGACGCCGGCTCCTACGCACGACGGGAAGCCACGGCAGCAGGCGCCGACCCCGACCCCCACAGAGACGACGACCTCATCCCCAGATGCCAGCCCTTCACCGACCGACACCGCGAGCGCGTCGTCCACGCCGGCACCCGACAGGACGTCGGGGAGCGGCGAGCCGCACCGCACCGGCGGCGACTCCGCGGGCAGTGGGTCGACGGACCAGTCGAGTCCCTGAGGGGGCCGTGGCGGTCCCGGACCCCCTGCCTCGCGCCCGTAGGTCCCAATCTGCCGGGGAGTTCCTTGCGCTCCGGACGGCCCGGCCGCCGCGCCGGTCAGCCGAGTAGCCCCGCGAGCGGCGATCCGTTGAATGCCTCGGTGCCGTTCACGAGGTGCACATCGCCGAACGACGAGTGGCCGTGCATGTAGGCCAGCTCGTGCGCGAGGTCACCGACGCCGTTGCTGCCGACCTTGGGGAGAACATCCAGGGTGCTGAGGATGCCGAGGGCCCGGCCCTGTGCGTCGAGGAACGCGCTCCCCGAGTCGCCGGGAATACCGGGCGTCACCGTGTACGCCGTGTGGCTCCACCCGCCCCCGGCGTCGCCGGCGCTCACGCCGCGCTTCGGTCCGAGCGGGCTGAGCCCGAGACGCAGCTCGGAGTTGCCGTAGGAGTAGACGGTCTCCCCGGTTCGCGTGCCCGTCGTGTTGAGGCCCTCGGGGCCGCCCCAGAACGGGATCGTCGGGTTGACATCGGCGACATCGGCGGCGTTGATCCGGACCAGCGCGAGATCGTCGTACATGCAGGCGTTGGCGTTGGTCTCGCCGCTCTTCTGCATCGCGAGCCACGAGTTGTAGACCATGACGCCCGGCTTGCTCGCGCCTTCGATGTCCACCTTCGTCCCGAGCGGACGCGATGCGGCCTCACACCCGTTCGTCGTGGTCGTCGAGGAGGTACTGGAACAGTGCGCGGCTTGGCCGAGATAGACGTTCGTGCCGTCGCTGAACACGAAGTTCGACGTGCACTGTGCCCCGTTCGTGTGGGTCTGCACGCCCGGGTGGATGGAGGCACTTTTCGCGGGGGCCCAGTCGATGGCGGCGTGCGCGGTTGCCGGCCCGGCCAGGAGCCCGGCCGCCATGGCGAAGGGAAGAGCAACGGCAAGCCGGAGCGTCTGTCTCATGACCGCACCTCCTCGACAAGCTGCCCGATTCCGCATGTATCGGGTCGCCCGGCTACCTTACGGTAACTTCGGTTCCTGATCCAGCTAGAGGTCAATTCCGGACACGCCGAGTGACATCCAGGTGATGCACGGCAGTGGACGGGGGACATATAGAGGGATGAGGCGTGCGAGCGCCCGTACTGGAGCGAAAGCAGGTGGTCACGGTGACGCGTGGAACATGGCGCGTGCCGCGTAGCCGAGGTGTGATCAGTGGCGTGCTGTTGGTCGCACTGGGCGTGTGGGGCGGCATCATCCCGTTCGTCGGGCCCCTCGCGGGTTACGCGTACACGCCGGACACCGCGTGGACGTTCACGATGGGACGGTTGTGGCTGGAGATCCTCCCGGCCGCTGCCGCCGTGCTGGGCGGCCTCATGTTGCTCGGCAGCGCGAACCGCGGAACGGCCAGTTTCGGCGGCTGGCTCGCCGCCGCGGGCGGCGCGTGGTTCGTGGTCGGCACGATCCTGACCCCCCTGTGGGGTGGCACCGGTTGGCTGGGGCACCCGATCGGCGGGCAGACGCTGCGGATCGTCGAGGAAATCGGATTCTTCGCTGGGCTGGGGGTCGCGATCGTGTTCCTCGCGGCGCTCGCCCTCGGCCGGTTCGCTGTCCGTGGTGTCCGTGACGTCCAGGCGGGTGAACGGCGCCAGGCCGATCGGTACGAGAGCGAGCCCGGCCTGACCGACACCCTGATGACGTACCCGGAGAGGGGGCAGTCACGGGAGACCGAGCAGCGCCAGTAAGGCTGTTGCGGACCGTCCAGGGAGCGGCAGGTTCCGAGCGGAGCGTCCGAGGGCGAGGAGCGCGATCCGCCGGAGGCGGTCTGTCGCCCGCAGGGCCGCAGCGGAGTCTCGGGAGCAAGTGAACCGCAATGCCATTGTGCGCGCCTCCGGCACGACCAGGAGGCCCGCAGGGCGACGCCCGCGAGGTTCACAAACGGGTGAGCCCCATGGCGAGGACCTGAGCGAGGTGCATCGCCCCGCGTCCCGTTCCGTGTGCGACCTGCGTGCGGCAGCTGAAGCCGTCGGCGATGACGACGGTGTCGTCGCTGGCGGCCCGTACGGTGGGAAGCAGAGCGTCCTCGGCGCAGGCCATCGAGACGTCGTAATGTTCCCGCTCGAAGCCGAAGTTGCCGGCCAGGCCGCAGCAGCCCGCGTCGAGGGTCTCGTTCTCCACGCCGGCACGGCGCAGCAGCTCCTCCTCCGCGGCGTAGCCGAGTACGGCGTGCTGGTGGCAGTGCACCTGGGTGATGGCGGACCGGTCGAGTCGTCGGCCGGGCCTCCAGCCGGGCGCGCGGTCGGCCAGGAACGACGCGAGCGTCGAGGTCGCCCGCGCGACGCTGGCGGCCCGACCGTCGTCCACCAGCTCGGGCAGGTCGTCGCGAAGGGCGGCGGTGCAGCTCGGTTCGAGCCCGACGATCGGCACCTCGGCATTGACGTAGGGCTCCAGAGCCCTCACGGCACCCCGCATGACCCGTCTCGCGGCACCGAGTTGGCCGGTCGAGACCCAGGTCAGCCCGCAGCACACCGGGCCGCGGGGCACCACTACCCGGAATCCGGCGTCTTCGAGGACCCGGACGGCGGCGACGCCGATCTCGGGGGCGAGGAAGTTCGTGAACGTGTCCGGCCACAGCGCGACGGCCGGCCTGGTGGGGTCGGACGGACTTCGCCGTTCGCGGCTGCGGAATGCCCCCGCGAACGTCGCTCTGCTGAACACCGGTAGCTCTCGCGCCGGCGCCACCCCCGCGACCCGCTTGGCCAGCGGCGACACCGGAGACCGTGCCGCGGCGTTGACGGCGTCGGGTGCCAGCGCCGCGAGTCGAGCCCACAGCGGCAGGAAGCCCATCGAGTAGTGGGAGAGCGGGCGCATCTTACCGGCGTAGTGGTGGTGCAGGAACTCGGCCTTGTACGTCGCCATGTCGACCCCGACCGGGCAGTCGTTCTTGCACCCCTTGCAGGCGAGGCAGAGGTCCAGGGCGTCCATGACCTGCTCCGAGCGCCATCCGTCGGTGACGACGTCGCCGGAGAGCATCTCGAAGAGCAGCCGGGCGCGCCCGCGGGTCGAGTGCTTCTCGTCGCGGGTCGCCCGGTACGACGGGCACATGACTCCGCCGCTCTTCGCACGGCACTTGCCGACACCCACGCAGCGCCGCATCGCCTGCGCGAAACTGCCCCCGTCGGCGTGGTACGCGAACGTCGTCGCGGGTGCGGCGACAGGGAGTGCGGCGAAGCGTAGGTCGTCGTCGATCCGGCGGGGGCGTACGAGCACGCCGGGGTTCATCCGGTCGTCGGGGTCGAAGATCCCTTTGAACCGCTCGAAGAGCCTCAGCACGTCCCGGCCGTACATGCGGTCGAGCAGCTCCGAGCGTGACTGTCCGTCGCCGTGCTCCCCGGACAGCGAGCCGCCGTGGGCGACCACGCAGTCGGCCGCCTCCGTCATGAACCCGCGGAAGTCCTTGATCCCGTGCGGGGTGAGCAGGTCGAAGTCGATACGGATGTGGATGCAGCCCTCGCCGAAGTGGCCGTACGCGAGGCCGCGGAGATCGTGGCGGCGCATCAGCGCCCAGAAGTCGCGGAGGTAGTCGGCGAGCCGCTCGGGGGGGACGGCGGCGTCCTCCCATCCCGGCCACGCCTCCGACCCGTCGGGCAGCCGGGTGGAAAGCCCCGCGCCCTCCTCGCGTACCCGCCACAGAGACCGCTGGGCCGCGGGATCGACCACCACCCGCGTCGACATCGCCGCCCGCCTGACGGCCGTCTCGATCTCGCGGGCGCGGTCGAGGGCCTCGGCGGCATCGTCCCCGCCGACCTCGACGAACAGCCACGCCCGCCCCTCGGGGAGGTCGACCCCGCGGCCGGGACGGGCCTGGCTGATCGCGACGATCCGCTCGTCGAGGCCCTCCACGGCGAGGGGGCCGTACGGCACGATCCGCGGCGCGGCCTCCGCGGCCGCGACGTCGTCGGGAAAGCCGAGGACGAGCAGGGCCCGTGCGCCAGGGGTCGGGACGAGCCGGAGCGTGGCCCCGAGGACAGTCGCGCACGTCCCCTCGGTGCCGACGAGAGCACGGGCGAGGTGGGTGTCGTTCTCGGGAAGCAGCTGATCCAGTCCGTAGCCGGAGACCCGGCGCGGAAACTGAGGGAAGCCCGTGCGCAGCAGCGCCAGGTTGTCGTCGACAAGATCGCGCAGGGCGGCGTGGACCGTGCCCGCGCGGCCGGGCGACGCGGCACGCTGCTCGAGTTCCTTCCGCGACGTGGGGCCCACCGTGAGGCGCGTGCCGTCGTAGAGCAGGACGTCGAGAGAGTCGACGTTGTCGACCGTCTTTCCCCACGCCACCGAGTGGGCGCCGCAGGAGTTGTTGCCGAGCATTCCCCCGATCGTGCAGCGGCTGTGGGTCGACGGGTCGGGACCGAAGGTCAGGCCGTACGCGCCCGCGGCCGCACGCAGGTCGTCGAGCACGACCCCGGGCTCGACACGGGCCACGCGCCGGTCGGGGTCGATCTCGAGGATCCGGTTGAAGTGGCGGGAGGCGTCGAGGACGACCCCGTCGCCGGTGGAGTTGCCCGCGATGCTCGTCCCGCCACCGCGCGACACGAGCGGCACGCCGTGGTCCCGGCAGGCCGCTACCGTCGCGACGACGTCGTCGGCACTCCGGGGCAGGACGACGCCGAGCGGGACATGACGGTAGTTCGAGGCGTCCTGGGCGTACAGCCCGCGGGCGCCCGCGTCGAACGCCACATCACCGTCAACTGTCGCCCGCAGCCGCCGCTCCAGCGAGCCAGTGTCTGTCGTCATGCCCATGTGCCCTCATGCTCCCACGCTCCGAGCGCGCGACGCCGATCGCGTCAGTGGGTGGTGACCGTGACGTCCCCGGAGCTGGTGCGTGCCTCGATCGACCTGGGCGAGGCCGGATCGGTGCGGACGCGCACCTCACGATCGCCGCTGTGGGTATCCGCCGTCACGTTGTAGGTCTGCGACCCGGACGGCACTTCGACCGTCACATCTCCGGAAGAGGTATGCCCCTGGACGTGCCGCGGTCGGGTCACGAAGCCTAGCTTGACATCGCCCGATGACGTGGTCGCGGTGACCCGCGCCGGGTGGAGGCCGGCGCCGACGACGTCGCCAGAAGACGTCGTCATCGTGAGCGGTCCACCGACGTCTCGGGATTCGACATCGCCCGAGCTGGTGGAAAGGGTCGCGGGCCCGGCGACGCCGGTCGCGGACACATCGCCGGAGCTGGTCGTCAGGTCGACGGCGACATCCTCGGGTACCGCGATGGAGACCGAGATGTCGCACTGGGTCTGGAAGGGGCCGCCGCAGTGTCCACGCAGGGTGAGCACCCTGCCGGAGAGTCTCTTCTCGACGCGGGGTGCCCAGAGGCTTCCTCGCAGTCGCTCGCGTGCGACGACCGCCGAGCCGTCGGCCCTGGTCACGGTCACGTCGCCGGAGGCGATCTCGGCGTTCACCCGCTCCACCGGCTGGGTGTAGGTCTGGTGGGTGGTCCGGGTAGCCCCTCCCGAGGTCCACCCGAGGAGATGGAAGCCCCAGTACGGGATCAGCAGCGCGACGAGTATCCCGCCGATAGCCAGCGCGGCCCGGCGACCCGACGAAGGGGGCGGGCTCATGTCCCCGACCCCCGGCCCGACTCCGCGTTCGTGTCGCTCATCAGGCGTCTTCCGACTCGAGATAGCGCAGCACGGCAAGCACCCGGCGGTGGTCAGCCTCCGACGGCAGCAATCCCAGCTTGGTGAAGATGCTGCTCACGTGCTTCTCCGCCGCTCCTTCCGTGACGACGAGCTCGGCGGCGATCGCGGTGTTGGTACGGCCCTCCGCCATGAGTCGCAGCACCTCACGTTCCCGCGGGGTCAGCGTGCCGAGCGGATCCCGGTGGCGGCTGCGCGCGAGGAGCTGCTGGACGACCTCGGGGTCGAGGGCCGTGCCGCCTCCGGCTACCCGCTCGAGCGCCTCGAGGAACTCGCCGACGTCCGCCACCCGGTCCTTGAGCAGGTATCCCACCGCGCGGGTCTCACCCGCGATGAGGTCGACGGCGTAGCGTTCCTCGACGTACTGGGAGAGGACGACGACCGCCACCTGCGGCCAGCGGCGCCGGATCACCAGGGCGGCGCGCATGCCCTCGTCGGTGAACGTGGGTGGCATACGCACGTCGACGATGCACAGGTCAGGCCTGTCGCGCTCGACGGCGCGCAGCAGCTCCTCGCCGTCGCCGACCGCCCCGATGACCGTCGACCCGGCCTCCTCGAGGAGTCGGGTGATGCCCTCCCGCAGCAGCACGGCGTCCTCGGCGATCATGACTCGCACGGCAGCTCCGCCCGTAGGATCGTCGGGCCACCCGCCGGGCTGTTCAATGTGAGGTCGCCGTCGACGGCGCGTGCACGGTCGCGCAGCCCGGCGAGCCCTGTCCCACGTACGGGGTCGGCGGTGCCGTGCCCGTCGTCGCCGACCTCCACGACCAGCCGGTCAGCCAGGCGATGGACATTGACCCACGCCTTGGTCGCGCGCGCGTGGCGGGCGACGTTGGTGAGGGCCTCGGCGACGATGAAGTAGGCGACCGCCTCCAGCGCCGGGTCGGGCCGGCGGGGCAGGTCGACGGATACCTCCACCGGGACCGGGCTGCGCGCGGCGAGCGCCGACAGCGCCGCGTCGAGACCGCGGTCGCTGAGCACCGCCGGGTGGATACCCCGGGCCAGGTTGCGCAGCTCGATCAGCGCCTGTTTCGCCTCCCCATGCGCCTCCGCGACCAGCTCGCGCGCGGCGTCCGGCTCGTCTTCGAAGCGCGTGTTCGCCCGTCCCAGCGTCATGGCCAGGGCGACCAGGCGTTGCTGGGCGCCGTCGTGCAGGTCACGCTCGATGCGGCGGCGCTCGGTGTCGGCGGCCGCCACCATCCGGGTACGGGTCTCCTGGAGCGTCTCCACCCGGCGGGTCAGCTGCTCCTCGCGGTTCGGCGAGAGCATCAGCCGGGCCGACCCGACCTGCGCCGAGCGTATCCCTCGCGCCAGCCACGGCGCGGCGAGCAGCAGCACCGCTCCTATCACCGCGTGGAGTGCGGCGCAGACGGCGTACCCGAGTTCCCAGCCGAACAGCTGCCCGCCGATGGGGAGCGCCCACCCGTAGGCCGGGAACAGGATGAACGCGAGTCCGCCGCCCCACGCGGAGAAGACCACCAGGCCCCCGGGCCACGCCAGCAGCGGCAGCACGACCAGCCCGTAACATAGCTCCAGCCACGCCCCGGGCGAGGTGATGCGGGCCCACATGCGAGCGGGCCACGACCCCTCTGGAAGAGGGTCGGGTCGGGTCTCCACGCGGGCACCGAGCAGCAGATCCGCCCGCCGCTGCTCGACGACGGCGACGCCGTGGCTGAGCAGCAGTGTGAGCCACAGCAGCGGCAGGCCGACGATCAGGATCGACAACGATGCCGCCGTTGCGAAGGCCGCGAGAGCGACGGAGAAGCTCACCGCCCCGACCACGTAGCCCCAGGTGACATAGATCGTCGCTACCCATGTCTCAGGCGCGACGAGAGCCCGCGGCAACGCGGCCAGACCCCTGGGGCCTACCCTCTGCGTCGCGATGCCGACCACGGTGGTGTCCTCCTGCCCTGCGCTGCCTGACTACTGGCTTCACCGACACGCTACGGGCGCCTTCGCCCCGTCACCAACCGGCAGACTGGTGAGCCGAGGATAGGGGTAACCCCACCCCACACTGGCCGGTCAGCAGGCGCGACACGGGGCCGTCCGCCCGGCGACGGTGGATGGCATGCGGCAGAACCCCGTGACGGCGCACACCCCGGGCGCGCGGCCCTCGCGCGACGAGCGCGACAACGTCGCTCAATTGCTGTCCATCGCGTACGCCGAGGGCAGGCTCGATGAGAAGGAGCTCGATGAGCGACTGCACCGAGCGCTCACCACCCGTACGGCCGCCGAGCTGGGCAGGTTGCTGGAAGACCTGCCGGGCCCGGACGGACCTCCCCGGCCAGCCCCCCGAGGGCCGACGCCGTCCGACCGCGGGTGGGCGATGCTGGCACACCTGCTGGGGCTGTTCACGTCATTCATCGGCCCGCTCCTGGTGGCCTTCGGCCCGGGCCGACGCTCGGGCTACGTCCGCGGCCAGGCGGTGGAGGCGCTGAACTTCCAGCTCACCTTCTTCGCCGCGAACCTGGCCCTGCCGTTCGCGGTCGCCATGACGTTCGGCCTCGCCGCGCTGTTCTACATCCCGCTGGTCCTGGGTTGGCTGTTCTTGACCCTCGCGGGCGCGGCCGGTGCCCTGCTCGGCGACACGTACCGCTACCCGTTCGTCCTCCGGCTCGTCAGGTAGGCCGCGCCGATGGAGCCGGTCAACGCGACCCTCGACGCGCTGATGGCCTCGCCGTGGGCCCTGGCGCTGATCTTCGCTGTCTGCGCGCTCGACGCGTTCCTTCCTGTCGTGCCGGGCGAGACCGTCGTCATCGCGGGCGCGGTACTCGCGGCGTCGGGGGAACAGAACCTGCTCTGGGTGATCGTGCTCGCCGCCGCCGGCTCCTTCGTCGGCGACCACTTGTCCTACCTCCTCGGCCGCCGCCTCGGCGGACGGGCGGTCGGACGCCTGGTGAGGGGGCGGCGGAGCCGCGTCGCGGGGGAGTGGGCGGAGAGTGTCCTGCGGACCCGCGGCGGACTGTTGCTCGTCGCGTTCCGCTTCATTCCGGGTGGCCGCACGGCCAGCACCCTGGCGGCGGGAGCGTTGGGATACCCGCTGCGGCGCTTCACCGCCTTCGACGCGCTCGCCGCGGCCTGCTGGGGCACGTACGCCGCCCTGCTCGGCTATTCGACCGGCGGGTTGTTCAAGCACAACGCTTTGCTGGCGGTCGGGGTGGGGCTCGGGGTCTCGGTGGCGCTCACGCTCGCGGTCGAGACGGTGCGTCGTCTCCGACGCGGGGTGCTCGGACGGTTTCCGAAGTTCATGGCGGTGGGCGCCACCAACGCGGTCGTCGACGTCGGGGTGTTCAACCTGCTCCTGTTGGCCGTGCCAACCCCGTCCGCCCCCCAGCTCGTCGCGTGCAACACCGTCGCGGTGCTCGCGGCCCTCCTGAACAGCTACGTGTGGAACACCAGGTGGACGTTCCGCGGTCAGGCGGCGTGCCGGGGTCCCGGGGCGTGGTGGCAGCGCGCGACCTTCGCGCTCCAGGCAGGGGCGAACGTGATGGTCAACGACGTGGTGCTCGGCGCGCTCGCGGCCCTCCTGAGCACGAGCGTGGTCCTCTCCGCCACCGCGTCGCACAACATCGCCAAGCTCCTGGCGATGCTCGCCGCCTCGTTGGTGAGCTTCCTCGCGATGAGGTTCGTCGTCTTCCGGAACGTTGTGCCGGAAGGGGGCGGCTCCCGATGAACGGCATCGCTCTCGCGGCCGCGCTCGCGGGCGCGTTCTTCTATGCCTTGTCGGCGGCCCTCGAACAGCGGCAGGCGGCGGTCGCCCCGACGGGGCGTGCCCTGCACCCCGCGTTCGTCCTCGACCTGGCGCGGCGTCCGTTGTGGCTCGCTGGGTTCGCCGCCGGGATCGTGGGCGCCGGGCTGCACGTGGTCGCGCTGGGTATCGGGTCGCTGGCCCTGGTCCAGCCGGTCGGGGTCACCATGCTGCTGTTCGCCATCCCCATCGGCGCCGCGCTGCGCGGTCGTCGACCCGCACGCGGCGACCTCTGGGCGGCCGTCGCCGTGGTGGTGGGTCTCGGCGGGTTTCTCGCGACGCTGCGGCCGACTCCGGCCTGGCCCGACCTGGGGGGATTCGATCTCATTGTTGTCGCGGGGCTCGCGGGGGCCGGGTTGGCCCTGGCCCTGGTCGCCGGCAGGGGTACCGGCGTCCCCCGGTCGCTCGCGCTGGCCTGCGGCGCCGGGGTGGCCTTCGGCGTCACCTCGGCCCTCATCCGGGTCCTCGCCTACCGGGCGACGGACGCGGGTGTGTCCGGCCTCATCGGCTGGCCGTCGCTGGTCATCACGTGCGTCGCCTGCGGTGGGCTGCTGCTGGAACAGGCCGCGTACAAGACCGACCGGCTCGGCGTCGTCATCGCCGTGATCACGGTCGTCGACCCCTTGGTCGCCATCACGGTCGGAGCCCTGGTGCTTGGTGAGCCGGTGCGGATGGGTCACCCACTCCTCGTCACCGCCGAGGGTCTGGCGATGGTGGTCGGTGTGATCACCCTCGCACGATCGGCGGGCGGGACGTCGCGGGCGCGCCGCCCGGACACGTCGCCGTATCCGACGGGAGCGGGCCTCGGCACGCGGTGTCCGCGAGTGCTGATCGGCACCGACACCTATCCTCCGGACGTCAATGGGGCCTCGTACTTCACTCGCCGCCTGGCGCACGGTCTCGCCGCGCGCGGGCACGACGTCCATGTGGTCTGCCCTTCGACGTCGGCGCAAGACACCTGGGAGACCGACGGCGTGGTGACGCTGCACCGCGTCGCCTCCATGCGTACGCCGTTCCACCGGACCTTCCGGGTGTGCCTGCTGCCCGGGGCGGGCGAGTCCGTGTCGGACGTGGTCGCAGCGGTACGGCCCGACGTCGTGCACGTTCAGGGCCACTTCCTCATCGGACGTGTCCTGTCCCGTATCGCCTCGCGGGAGGGCCTGCCCCTCGTCGCCACCAACCACTTCATGCCGGAGAACCTCGCGCCGTACGTGCCGCTGCCCTCGTGGGTCGGGCGTCCTCTCGCGGGTCTGGCGTGGCGCGACCTCGTGCGGGTCTTCCGGCGTGCCGACGCCGTGACGACCCCCACGCCCATCGCGGCGCGCCTGCTGCAAGACCGTGGCCTGGGACGTCCGGTCGTTCCTGTGTCGTGCGGCATCGACCTCGACCGGTTCTGCGCCCGGCGCGGCCGTTCTCGTTCGGTCTGCCCTACGGGCAGTATGGCCCTGCTTTACGTGGGGCGTCTCGACGCCGAGAAGCGGGTGGGTGACCTGATCGAGGCCCTCCCCGCGGTTCGTGAACGGGTGGACGCGACGCTCGTCATCGTCGGCGAGGGATCGCGGCGGTCCGCGCTGGAGCGCCTCGCGTGGGACCGGGGTGTCGCTGCCCATGTCCACTTCCTCGGCTTCGTTCCCGACGCGGAGCTGCCGTCTGTGTACACGGCCGCCGACGTCTTCTGCATGCCCGGCGTCGCCGAGCTGCAGAGCCTGGTGACACTGGAAGCCATGGCCAGCGGCCGACCGGTCGTCGCGGCCGACGCGGTGGCGCTCCCCCATCTCGTCCGCCACGGGCACAACGGGTTCCGGTACGATCCCGGCGCCATCGACGCTCTGGCACGCCACCTCGTCGCGCTGCTCACCGACCGGGAGCTCCGCGGGGTCATGGGACTCGCGAGCCGTGCCACGGCCGCCGAGCACGACGTCTCCCGGTCGCTCGCGCGCTTCGAGGCGTTGTACGCGGACGCGTCCGCGCGAGCCGTGGCCGGCCACGCGGCGCAGATGCGGCCCAGCCTGTCGAGCCTCCGGGTCGCGAGCAGACCGGAGGACGTACACGTCCCCGCGGCCGAGCCCTCACGCCGCGGAGGTCTGTCGGCGAGCCGGTCCACGCGTCACCGCGCGGCTGATCGCGTCTGCGTGGCTGGTGACTCTAGCTTGCCAGGGAAATGAGGGAGCCTTGTGGCACGATGACCGGAAGGAGGTGACCCAGGCATGGGCGACCCACGGTTCGACGTTGGAGTGCTGGACATGAGCGACTCCGCCCGTTTCTTGGGCATCCACCGAAGCACGTTTCACCGCTGGGCGCGGGGCTACGCCCACGGCGGTCCCTTGCTGCACGTCCTCGCGCCAGGCAAGCCTCGGAAGGCCCGGGTGCCGTTCATCGCGTTGGCAGAGGCACACGTCCTCGACGCGCTGCGCGACGCTGGCGTCCGGCTACAGCGGATTAGGCCGGCACTCGACCGGCTGGCCCGTGAGTTCGGTCGCGAGTACGTACTGACCGCACCGAACCTGGCAACCGACGGCATCGACGTCCTGTGGGACTTCTCCAGGTCACGTGAAGGAACGGACCTCATCGAAGGGGGCACGGGTCAGGGGGTCATGCGGGAGATCGTCAAGGGCTACCTGTCGTATGTCGCGTGGGCGGACGACGGCTACCCAGCATCGATCCAACTGCCGAGCTGCCAGCCTTCGAAGGTGGTCATCGATCCTTACCGCGCCTTTGGACAACCCATCTTCGATGGTAGCCGCACCCGCGTCGCGGATGTCGCGAACATGCTGAAGGCCGGCGAGGACCCACAGGTGGTAGCCGATGAGCACGGGGTCAGCATCACCGACGTCCGAACCGCCGCCCGCGTCCTCTTGGGCCGCGCCCCCTGAGTTCTACCTTGACGAAAACAGTGTCACCCGCAGAGTCCGCCGCCTGCTGACGGGTCTCGGCTACTCCGTACACACCCCGTGGGAGTTGTACGGCAGCAGAGAGGAAGCCGAGGGTGCCCGGGACGAGGACTGGCTGGCCAAGGTCGGCAGCCGCGGATGGGTCGTCATCGGACGTGACGTCAAGATCTACGAGCGTCCGGTCGAGCTTCATGCCTACCGACGTGCCCGCGTGCAGGTGTTCTTGCTTCCTGGTCAAGCGCTCGCCGCCGAGCTGGTCCGCCTCATGGAGGTCAATCTCGTTCAGATTTGTGTTATCGCCAACGGACGCCAGCCGGGCACGTGGCGCCTCACGACGAAAGGACCTCAACCGTTGTCAGGGTGACGAGGCTCCCCAGGGCGAGCGCGGCGTGACGGGGGTCGTCACGAGGGCTCACCTTTGCGTCGACGGGTGTGGGCGGCGAACCACGCGACCCATCCGCGCTGCCAGGGCGTCTCGACGGCGTGCTCACGGTAGTGCGCGCGGGTCCACGGGACGGCCGCGCGGGGCGGGACACCGGCCAACGTCGCCAGGCACGCGATGACCGTTCCTGTCCGACCGACCCCGCCGTTGCATGCCACCTCGACGGCCTCGCCCGCCCGAGCGCGCTCATGCAGTCGCACGATGCTCTGAGCTGCCGCGCGCCAGTTCAGCGGCAGGAGGAAGTCAGGCCAGCGTACCCACTCATGTTCCCAGGTCAGTGCCGCCTCGTGGCGACGGCGAAGACGTGCGGAGCCGAGATAGAGCCCGAAGTCGGGCGCCGGGCCGGCCGGGGGAGGGTCACCGAGCCCGCGGCCGCGGATCCGGACACCGTCGGAGAGTTGGATCGCCCCGGTAAGCGCGGTCATAGCAGCCGAAAATCGGCGAAGTCGAAGCCGGGGGAGACGACGCAGGTCACGAGCGCCTCGCTGGCTGCCGCTCGCGCTGACTGCCAGGTGCCCGCAGGAACGAGCAGCTCAGGGGCTTCCCCGGCCTCGACATCGGGACCAAGAGCGAGCGTCACCGGCTCCGCCGCGGGCTCGTCGTCCCGCCCTCCGAGGAACACGGTGAGCGGGCCGCCGCGGTGCCAGAGCCACAGCTCGTCCGAGGCCACCTGGTGCCAGCGTGACTCCTCGCCGCGCGGCAGGAGGAAGTAGATCGCGGTGGCGCTCGGCCGCTCGCCCTCGTACCCGGGGGCGGCGACGACGGGGTCGGTACGCCACGTCTCGCGGAACCATCCGCCCTCCGGGTGCGGTCTCAGGCCGAGACGTTCGGCGAGCGGGGGAGCCACGGCCGTTCACGCCGTGAGCGCGTCGCGGACGAACGCGGTCACGAGCGCCTCGAAGGTGTAGCCGGCGTGGCGCGCGGCGTCCGGGTACAGGCTGGTCGGCGTCATCCCCGGCATCGTGTTGACCTCGAGCAGGACGACGCGGCCGTCGTCGCGGACCACGAGGTCCGCGCGGGAGAGGTGGCGGCAGCCGAGGAGGGCGTGGGCGGCGACGGCGGTTTCTTGAACCCGCCGGTACACGTCGTCGGACAGTGGCGCGGGGATGACGTGCTCGTACAGGCCAGGCGTGTAGCGATGCTCGTAGTCGTACCAGGTGTTCGGAGGCGTGCGGATGTCGATCAGCGGCAGGGGCCTGGGCTCCCCGAGGTCGAGGATGCCCGCGGTGATCTCCTTCCCCTCGACCCGCTCCTCCACGAGAAGGGCGTCGTCGAGCGCGAAGGCGTCCTCCATCGCGGTGTCGAGCCCCTCAGCGTCGCCCGCGAACTGCACTCCGATCGCCGAGCCCTGACGTGCGGGCTTCACGACGACGTCGTCGCCCAGCGCGGCGCGTACCTGATCGCCTGCGAACTTTCTGTCCTCGCCGCGGCGCACCGTGACGTCGCGCGCTATCGGCAGGCCGGCGTCGCGGAACAGCCGCTTGGCGACGATCTTGTCGTTCGCGCAGGCGCTGGCGCAGACCCCGCTGCCTACGTACGGCACGCGGTGGTACTCCAGCAGCCCTTGCAGGCACCCATCCTCGCCGAGCGGGCCGTGCAACGCCGGAAACACGACATCGACGCCGGCGGCGCGCAGGAGGTCGACCAACGTGGCGTCGGGCTCTGCGACGTGGACCTTGGCGCCGGACCGCTCGAGGGCCTCCGCGACCATCCGGCCGCTGGCCCGGGACACCTCGGCCTCGGCCGACGGGCCGCCGCAGGCGACGGCGACCCGGATCCCGTCGAGGGACTCATCCATCGGATCCTCCCCGCCCCGTGAGGTGTGAGCAGAGGCCACGATACGTCCGAGACCCGGGCCGCGTCCCTCATCCACAAGGGTCGACGGTCGCTTCCCGGCGGCGGCCAAGGGCAGGTGTCGTCAGGGCGCGGTCGCCACGAGGCCGGCCGCGGCCCGCCGCAGCCGAACGTCGGTGGTGATGAGGCGGGCGTTCAGTGACATCGCCAACGTCACGTAAAGGGCGTTACGGACGGAGATTCGGTCGATGAGCGCCCAGGCAGAGACCAACAGAGGACGGAGCGGCCACCGCGTGGCCGCGAAGGACGCCAGGGCGGCGACCCGTGTGGCAGGGTCGCGGAGCCCGCCCGCGCGGAAGCGTCGGCCCAGCGCCGAGAGAACCTCGGCGTCGAGGTGGCCGGGAGCCGCGACGCCGGTGGCCCCGCGCAGGGCAACCGGTCGCCTTGAGCGGTACTCGGCCGCTGGCCGGTGACCTGTGCGTAACGCGACTGCGTGATCGGAAACGCCGCTATCTGGTGTGGCGCAACCGCGACGGACCAACTGCGCCGTGTCCGCCGGTCCGACAGCGTCACCCGCCCCGGCGGGATGGCAACCATCTCGTTTCCCGCACTCGCGTCCACGGGTAGGCCATCACCTCAGCCTCGCATGCTCGATCATCTGCCTACGGATACTACAAACCTTTGATCTCTTTCAGTGGTCCAAGGACGCAGCACCCTTTCACTTCGGACCACATACCGTGATCTTGTTCGCATCGCCCGCCTGCGCAACCCGACGTAGGCGCGTACGACCGCCCGCGTAGCGGGAATGCCGCTGCCCAGCCGACGACGCGAGGGCCGCGTCTCGGAGAGCCTGGGATGAAAGGCGAGAACGCCGGTCGACCACGAAGGGAACCCGCTGTGACCGTACCGATGCCCACGTATCCCGATCTTGCCGGCAAGGTCGCCGTCGTCACCGGTGGCTCGCGGGGCATCGGCGCGGCGACGTGCCGGACGCTAGCGGCCAGCGGTACGAAGGTGGCGGTCGGCGGCAGGGACAAGGCCGCGATCGACGCGGTGGTCGGGGAGATACACGGCGCCGGCGGCCGGGCGATGGCCGCACCCGCCGACTGCACCGACCTCGACGCCATCGAGCGGATGCGCCGCCAGGTGGAGGAGGAGTACGGGCCGGTCGACGTGCTTGCCGCGTTCGCCGGAGGAGGGTCGCGGCCCAAGCCGACCGCGGAGATCACCGAGGACGAGTGGCGAGCGGAGATCGACGGCAACCTGACCGCCACGTTCCTCACGATCAAGAGCTTCCTTCCGGGGATGACCGAGCGCGGCGGCGGCGCCATCGTCACGATGGCCTCGACCGCGGCCCGGCTCCCCATGGGGGCTCCGACCGCGTACGCCGCCGCGAAGGCCGGGGTGGTGATGCTCTCCCGCCGGGTCGCCGCCGAGGTCGCCGAGCATGACATCCGCGTCAACTGCATCGCCCCGGGCGCTACCCGCACCGAGCGGACCGGGCGGGTCATGCCCCGCGAGATCCAGAAGCGGGTCGCGGCCCTGCATCCGCTCGGTCGGCTGGGGGAGCCGGAGGACGTTGCCCAGGCGACGGCCTACCTCGTCTCCGCGGCCTCGTCATGGGTCACCGGGGTGACCCTCGACGTCGCCGGCGGCCGGATCATGATCTGACACACCTGTAGCGATTGAAGGGAAAGAGACATGTCTACCCAGACGCAGACCGCCCAGCACCCGCAGGCGCTGGCCGGCGTTCGCGGCGGGGCCGACGCGGCGTACGGCGTCCTCGGCATGGTCACGGTGGCGGCGATCGCCGTCCAGATCGGGCTGGCCGGCCTGGGGGCGTTCGGTGGGAGCTTCGGCCCGCACCTGACGCTGGGCTACGGCATCGCCCTGCTGACCCTGCTCATGCTGGTCGCATCGCTCATTGCCCGCCCAAGCGGGAGGGTGGTGCTGGTCACGCTGCTGCTGTTCGTGCTCGCCGGCCCCATACAGCCGATGCTCGCCACGCTCGGTTCGGGCGGGACCGCATGGCTCGGCGCGCTGCACGCCTTCGACGCCGTGATCATCTTCGGCTTGACCGGCTGGCTCATGTCCCAGGCGCGTGCACGCCGTACGCGGACCTGAGCACCCCCTCGCGGGTAGCCTCCGACGACGAACGTCCGAACGTCGAGGGAGGGCCGGCGATGGCCGAGCAGCAGTACGTCCAGGTGCAGACGACAGTCGACTCCCGGGAGGAGGCGAGTCGGCTGAGCCGTGCCGTGGTCGATGAGCGGCTGGCCGCGTGTGCGAAGGTCCTCGGTCCGATCAGCAGCACGTACTGGTGGGAGGACACTGTCGACGTCGACGAAGAGTGGTTGGTGCTGATCAACGCGCCGAGCGACAGGTACGAGCCGCTCGCGGCGTACCTCACAAGGGAGCACCCGTACGACGTGCCGGAGATCCTCGCCTTCCCCGTCGTCGCGGGCGGCCGCGACTACCTCGCCTGGGTGAGCGACGAGACGCGGGCGGCGCGTACCGAGCCCATCTGATCGCCACGGGCGGGAACGCCCGCTAGGCGGCCTGACGGGCGAGACGCGCGAGCGCCTCCACGCAGCGGTCGACCTCATCGGCGGTGTTGTAGTGGAGGAAACCGACGCGTACGGCGCCGCCGTCGTCGGCGAGGCCGTACGCCCGCATGACGTTCAGCGCGTAGTAGTCGCCGTCCCATACGAAGACCCCGTCGTCGGCAAGGGTGCCGGCGACCTGGCGCGGGGTGTGACCGTCCAGCCGGAAGCAGAACGTCGGCGTACGCTCGGCCACGCGAGCCGGGTCCGCGATCCCGTAGAGCCGAAGGCCAGGGATGTCGCGGAGCGCCTCGAGGAAGCGAGCGGCCAGCCCGCTCTCGTGTCGACCGATCGCCGCGTACGCGCCGTCGAGCCGTGCGCGGCGGTGGGGGCCGGTGCCCAGCCCGGCGAGGTAGTCGACCGCCGCGACGAGCCCGGCGAGTGCCTCGTGCGGCTGGGTGCCGGTCTCGAAGCGGTGTCCTGGCGGCTCCTCCGCCGCCGGGCGTACCCGGTCGGCCGGCAGGCTCTCGGCGAGGTCACGCCGGATCGCCGCCATCCCCAGATGCGGCCCGAAGAACTTGTACGGGGAGCACAGCACGACGTCGAGGCCGAGAGCGGTGCGGTCGATGCGGCGGTGCGGCGCGTAGTGGACACCGTCGGCCCAGGCCAGCGCCCCGACCCGGTGGGCCGCCGCGGCGATTCGCGACGTGTCCGGCACCGACCCGAGCGCGTTCGAGGCGAGGGTGAACGCCACGACCTTCGCGCGCGGCCCGAGCAGGTTCTCGAGGGCGTCGACGTCGAGGGTCCCGTCGTCGGTACGGATCGGCGCGGTCCGTACGACGAGGCCGTGGTCGCGGGCGGCGGCGAGCCAGGGCGAGACGTTCGCGTCGTGGTCGAGCTCGGTGACGACGATCTCGTCGCCCCGGTCGAGGGTGCGGGCGACGGCGTGGACGAGGAGGAAGTTGAGGGTCGTCATGTTGGGACCGAAGGCGATCTCGTCCGCGGATGCCCCGAGGAAGTCGGCGCCGGCTTCCCTCGCCGCCGCGATGGTCGCCGTCGTCTCCCGCGCTGTGGGGAACGCCCCGTCGTCGTTCGCCATCGACGTACGTAGGTGCGTGGCGACCGCATCGATGACGGACCCGTGTGGCTGCGAGCCGCCGGGCCCGTCGAAGAAGACCACGGACCGGCCGTCGGGGAGGGTGCGTGACAGGCTCGGGAACTGAGGGCGTGTTGCAGCGGTTACCAGGCCGGTCATGTCCTCGATCCTTCCACTCGCCGGGGCAGCGCGAATCGCCCCCTCTTCCCCGATCTTGAGGTTATTGCTGCCTCAACGGTCCGCGAGACGTCAATATCTTCAAGATCGGCGGAAAGGGTGGGGTAGCGCGCTATGCGAAACCGCGGACCCGCAGCGTACGCAGCCGATTGAGCCCGGCGGCGATCTCGAACCGCCGAGGGACCGCCAGGTCGCCGGCGAACCCCCCACGCAGCACGTCGGCCCCGTCGGACGCGATGTCGGCCTCCAGGAGCTTCAGCGCCTCCGCGATGGTGCGCTCGCCGTCGAGGTGACCGTCGCGGACGAGCCGCCCGAGCGCCAGCCCCACACCCAGGACCTGGCTCGGGTCGACGAGCTGCTCGACGGCCTGCAGGTCGATCGTCGTCTCGCCGTAGCGCAGGGTGTCCGTGCCGCGGCCCTGGATCTTGCTCTTGCCCTGGGCGCGTACGGACTCGGGGTCGGGTACCCGGTGGCGGACAGCGGGAAAGGCCCCAGCCTCCGCCCGCCGCTCCCTACGGCGATCCGCGATCTCGCGGGCCCGCTCTGTCGCGTCGCGCGGCCGGAACGCTTCCATCATGACTACCTGGTCGGCCGCGTCCAGGTAGTCGCCCGACCCGCCCATCACCAGGACCGTCGACACACCGTGGTCACGGCGCAGCGGCCGCACGAGGTCGACGTACGGGGTCAGCGGCTCGCTCTCCTTGGCGACGAGCGCCTGCATGCGGGCATCACGGATCATCAGGTTGGTCGCCGTGGTGTCCTCGTCGAGGAGCAGCGCCCCTGCCCCGGCTTCGACCGCCTCGACGAGGCTGGCGGCCTGTGACGTCGAACCCGACGCGTTGTCGGTCGCGAACGCCGAGGTGTCCGCACCGGTCGGCAGCTCCCCGACGAATGCGCTCACATCGACCCGCTCGACCCGCCGCCCGTCCTCGGCGCGGATCTTCACGGTGTCGGCGCGGGCGACGACCAGCTCGCGTCCGTCGCCGGGCACGTGGTCGTAAACCCCGCGTTCGAGTGCGCGCAGCAGCGTCGACTTGCCGTGGAACCCGCCGCCGACGATCAGCGTGACCCCCTCGGGGACGCCCATGCCGGAGACCCTGCCCTGGTTCGGCAGCTCGACCTCGACGCGCATCGACGGCGGGGACGCGAACCGGACGACGTCACCGCGCAGCGGCCGGTCGTCGACCCCGCTGCGCCGCGGCAGCACCGCCCCGTCGGCGACGAACGCGACGAGCCCCCGCTCGGGCAGGCTCGTCCGCAGCGCGTCGGCGTCCTCGACGCAGGCGACGAACTCTCGTACGGCCTCGTGGTCGACCGCGTCCCACCGCAGCGCGTTGTCGACAGCCGCCGGCAGGTCATCGCACAGCAGGCGACGAGCGGTGCGGCCGTCGATCTGCCGGCCCCTGCCGGGGAGCCCGAGACCGAGCCGCAGCCGCACCTCGCCGCCTCGGACGCGACACGCGCTGCGTTCGAGGACCTCTTGTCGGCCGGCGTCCACGCGGAAATCCCGGTCGCGTAGCCCTGCCGCCGCGAGCCTGCACAGATGGTCGGCCAGCGCCCGGGCGCGCACGCGCGTCTCGTACAGCTCCGGCGGGAACCCGGCGACCTCGGGCGGTACGCGGACGGCGAGCCGGCTCGGCGGGGCGAACGGGTCCGACTGCACCCGCTCCACGTCCAGCGCGAAGCCGTCGAACTCCCAGGCGCCGGTGAGCTGCTTGTACGCGCCGTAGCGCCCGCGGTCGAGGCGTCCCAGCAGGCGGGCGAGCTCGCCGGCCGGTCGCGACCCCCTCGTGCGCGCTGGATCCGTCATCGCACCGAGGGTAGAGGCTTCGAGCGCGGCCTCCAATGTCCGACCGTGCGGGCTGGGCCTCCTGTGGCCGGCACCACCTACACCCTGACCAGCCCCAGCTGGGTGGCTCAGCGGGTCAGTCAGGGCTGCACCGTGTGCTGGTATGTCAGTCGCGGCTGGTTCACTGCGACGTATGGAATCGCGTCAGGGGCTGTTCTGGGAGATGCAGGCCGGACGGGTGCCGCCGCCGCCCGCCGCTGTCACGCTGGGGTGGGAGTTGGTCGAGGTTGATCCGGCGGCGGGCACCATCGAGGTCGCCTTCACCGCGGGTGAGCAGTTGCTCAACCCTGCGGGCGTCATCCAGGGTGGGTTCCTGGCGGCGATGCTGGACGACACCCTGGGACCAGCGCTTGCGGCGACGCTGCCCGGGGATCAGTTCGCGCCGACTCTTGACCTCCACGTACAGTTCCTGCGTCCAGCCCGACCCGGCCGACTTCGTGGCAGCGGCAGGATCGTGCAACGCGGCAGGCAGATCTGTTTCTTGTCCGGTGAGCTCACCGACGCCAACGGCGGACTCGTGGCCACCGCCGCCGCGACGGCGCGGATTCAGACCATCACCGGCTGACGCAGTGCCGGTCGCCGCGGGCAGCGGATGCTGGTTGGGAGCCGGTCGCGGTAGATCCCGCGTCGAGAGGGGTTAGCGACGAGCGTCGTCGAACGGGACTGACGCGTAGCTGTCCCAACGGTAGAGATGATCCTCGCGGCGGAGAATGATGAGAGATGCTCTGGTGAGGCGTGCCGTGACGGGTTCTGGTCGGACGCCCGCGAGCGCCTTGGCGATCGGATGTGCCCGCTGATCGGTGTTGACATAGGCGACACTCAGGTGCGGCTCGTACGGGTCCGGTAGCTCCGGCACATTGTCGGTTCCCCATACGTCGGCGATCCCGCGACGGATCGCGAATCGAACGCCGCGGACCTCACCCGCGGGTATCGGCGGCAGCGCGACAGCTTCCGTACGGATCACCGCGGAACGGAACGTCAGACGAAGAGGGGGGAGCCGCGCGAGCCGGACCCGGGCCGCGTCCACGATCCGATCCACATCTTCGGTGCGCACGTCGTCGATGAAGCCGACACCCTGCATGGTCACGTGAAGCCACTCGCTAGGGACGAGATCGAGTCCATTCACCTCGCTCAGGGCGGCGTGGCACGAAGAAACGAGGTCGTGCAGCTCACTGCTTCCTTCGAAGGTGAGATGCCACGTGTAGAAGCTCCGATCCGGCCGCCATCCTCGCCGCCACCACCAGTGGCTGCGCACGCGGTCGACCTCTCCTGGCGGGGCGGGCATTGCCGCCGACGATCCGTTAGTACTGATCATATCTCCGACGACGCCTCCGGAGAGGTGGCCTCCCGCTCGATTGGATAATCATCAATGAGCATGATTCGATCGGCGGGCCAGACGGACTCCGAGACCTCGAGGACAGTCCCGTCCTCGGCGCGAGCCACGTGCATTACATGTATGACAGGCGCGCCGGGAGCCAACTCCAGGATGTCGGCCTCTTCCGCCTGGGGGAGTCGTGATATCCAGTGGTCTCGCGCCCATGCGTAATGTCTGTCGGCGAGGTCCTCCACGCAGAGAAACAAGGCCTTCGGTACCACTTCCGGCTCCTCCAGAAATGTTCCTGCCGCGACCTCGACCGGAAGGTAACTCGCTCCCACCTCCTCTGGCTGGTCCGTGCTCTTGTCGTACAGGGTCCGCCGGCGCATCACGACCTCAGTCCCCTCCTTTACGTCCATCAGCTCGGCGATATGAGCGGGGGCAGCCGCACGGCCGACGAACGTGATCTCGTGCCGCAGGTGAGAGGTGAGGAGCTGCTGATCAGCGCGGGCCCGGCCGTACCGGCGACGCGAGCGACGTTGCAGCCGTCGGGTCTTCTTGACGAACGTACCGACGCCATGACGGGACTCGATGAGCCCTTCCGCTCGTAGCACACCCATGGCCTGTCGGATCGTTGGCAGGCTAGCGCGGAAGCGGTCAACCAGCTCAGTCTCCGCCGGTAGCCGGTCTCCTGGGGAGTAGACGCCGCCTTGGATACCGCGCCGTAGCTCATCCGCCACGCGATGATACTTCGGCGCTCGCGCACTTACGTCGGCCCTCATGCCAGACCTCAACTCCACCTCAGGACGGGACCCCTAAGAGCTAACGCTACCCGCCGTGCCGGGCTCGAGATTTGGGCGCCGTGATATCGTACCGTCACGTCCTCATGAGGACAGTATGTCGTCCGGACCCAGGAGGTCTCATGGCCAAGGACTCGTGGGCGAGGGCGGACGATGCCGTGCGTGACCTGCGGCTCGGCCTGGCTGCGTGGCGCGGCGTCGACGCGGGGCGGAGTGTGCGGTGGTATCACCGCGGGGTTTCGGGTGAGCCTTCGGACGAGGTCGTCTCGCTGGCCCTCACCGTCTCGGAGGCCGAGGCGCTCGCACGACATCTCCACGCCCTGCCGCGACGGGGATGAGCCGCGGTTGACGGACGCCGGGTGGCGCCGCTGAAGATGAGCGTGTACCGGGCAGCCCGCTCCTTGTCTCCGCTCACGGGGAGCGGCCAGCACAAAGCCGGTCGACGATCTCGCTGACCTCGGCGCAGCTCAGCGTCTCAGTGAACGATCGTCAGCCGGACGCTCCGTATCCAGTCGAACGGCTGCTTCAAGAGAAACTGGGGGCTACGGGTTCCGTAGGGCGGGGTGGATGCCGCCGGGCAGCCCGGCGTGTTGGGCGAGGCGTTGCAGCAGTGCGATGAGTTGACGGCGTTCGTCGTCGTCGAGCCCGCCGAGCAATTCGTCGTCGTGGTCGTCAGCGGCCCGGCGTGCCTGTATGAGTAGGTCGCGGGCGGCGTCGGTGAGGTGGACGGCGTGCGCCCGCCGGTCGCCGGGGTCGCGGCGGCGTTGCACGAGGTCGCGGTCTTCGAGGTCGTCGAGCAACCCGACCATGGCGCCCCGGTGTACGCCGATCGCGTCGGCGAGCTGCTGCTGGGTCTGCCCGTCGCGGGCGGCAAGGTGGCTGAGCAGCCCGAAGTGCCGCGGCTGCAGTCCGAGGGGGGCCAGCCGGTCGGCGAACCGGCCGGCGGCGTGATAGCCGAGCTGGGAGAGCAGGAAGCCGGCCCGCTCGATCAGCGGGGTAGCCGTGCCTGTTCCTTCCATCACCATGGGAATATGTTAACGCACGAGATTGTCACAAGTTACGACAGTCATGAGCGAAGCCCTAATGGGATGGCGGTGATCGACGGTGAACGAGCAGCAGCGGTTCACAGGCGATGGGACGCTGGCCGGGCAGGTGGCGGTGGTGACCGGCGCCAGCCGAGGCATCGGTGCGGCGATCGCCCGGACCTTGGCCGGCGCGGGCGCGTCGGTGGCGGTCAACTACGCCCACGGCCGCGACGATGCTGGGGCGCTGGTCGGCGAGCTCGAGCGCACCGGAGCCCGCGCGATCGCCGCCGGCGGCGACGTGCGCGACGAGACCGACATGGGTGAGCTGGCCCGCCGGGTCGGTGAGACCCTCGGCCCGGTCGACGTGCTGGTGTGCAGCGCCGCCGGGATGGGTGGTCGTGCTCCCGCTCCCGGTCCGCTGATCGGGCAGGATCCCGGGGTGGTCGCCGGGCAGGTGGCCGCGCAGCTGGCGGCGGTGCTCGTGCCGGCCCGGGCGTTCGCGCCGGCGATGGCCGCTCGCGGAGGTGGCCGGCTGGTGGCGATCGGTTCCGGTTGGTCGCGTCGCCCGGTCGAAGGTTTCGCCCATGTGGGCATCGCCAAGGCCGCCGCCGACGCCGCGGTGCGCAGCCTCGCACTGGAGCTCGGCCCGTCCGGGGTGCGCGCCAACGTGGTGGCCCCCGGGTTCGTGCACACCGCCCGCAGCGAGGCACTGCCCGAACCGGCCCGGCGGAGCATCGTCGAACGCACCCCGCTGCGCCGCGCAGCCGAACCGGCCGACATCGCCGCCGCGGTGCTCGCGCTGCTCGGGCCGGGAGCCCGGCACCTGACCGGCGCCTGGCTTCCCGTCGATGGTGGCCTGGCCCTCACCTGACCGCCCGGGCCGGCGACAGAGACCCGTGAAGGAGGAACGATGGACGCCGATGGAATCATGTTGCCCCCCGGCGGCGGTGAGGAGATCGCCGGCTTGGGCGCGACGCTGAAGGCGGCGATGGGGCCCCAGACGAGTACCTCCAGCTTCGAGGTCGTTATCGGCCCCGGGTACGACGTGGGCGCTCACGTTCACACCCGAGGCGAGGAGGTCTTCTTCGTCCTCGAGGGCGAAGTCGACCTACTGGCGTTCGAGCCCGTCGATCGGACGCTTCCGGACTGGCATGAATGGCAGTCTCGCTCCGGCCGGCGGTTCTTGCGCGGGGGACCGGGAGCGTTCATGCATGTGCCCTCCGGCGTTCCCCACGCCTTCGCGAACAGAACCAGCGATCCGGTCCGGATGTTCTTTCAGTCCTCGGTACCTGGAGGACACGAGAACTACTTCCGCGAGATGGCCGACCTTCTCCGCGGCGGCGGGCCACCCGACCAGGAAGCCATCGCCAGGTTGCGGGACCGGTACGACATCGTCCAGCTCACCGACGTCCGCACCGGCGCGACCCGATACCGCGGCTCCTCGGTTGCCTCTCGCCCACGCTGAGGCCGTACCGGCTCGAGCCTTGTATGCCTTGACGGGCATATGTTGGTTACGGCATATTAGTCGCATGGCAGAGGCTCCGTGGGTGGCGCTCACCGATCCGAACCGTCGGGCTGTGCTCGACCAGTTGCGGCAACGGCCGCGCTCGGTCGGCGAACTCGCCGACGCGCTGCACCTCACCCAGCCGACGACGTCGAAGCACCTTCGCGTCCTGCGCGACGCGGGCCTCGTGCGGGTGCGTAGCCAGGCGCAGCGGCGGATCTACACGATCGACCCGACACCCCTCGCCGAGCTCGACGCCTGGCTCGCGCCGTACCGGGCGCTGTGGAACGACAGCCTCGACGCCCTCGGCCGCCACCTTGACAGCACCCGTACCTCTCGGAGGACCTGATGGATCTCGGCAGCTACCTCGAATACAAGGGCCGTCCCGCCGTCCGCTTCCAGCGCGTGTACGCCCACCCGGTCGACCGTGTCTGGGCCGCGATAACCGAGCCCGACGAACTCGAGCACTGGTTCCCCTCGCGGGTGCGGCTGGAACAGCGCACCGGCGGCACGGTGACCTTCAGCGGCGACCCGTACACCGACGATCGAACAGGAACCGTGCTCGCGTTCGAGCCGCCGAGCCATCTCGCGTTTACCTGGGGCGATGACGAACTGCACCTGCATCTCGAACCCGCCGGGGACGGGTGTCGACTGACGCTCATCGACGTGCTCGCCGAGCGCGACGAGGCCGCTCGCAACGGCGCCGGATGGCACGTCTGCCTGGACGAGTTGACCAAGCGGCTCGACGGCATCCCCTCGGATGGTCCGCACAGCGCCACGACCACACCGTGGCAGCCAACCTACGACGCGTACGTCGCCGCCGGACTGCCCTCCGGCGCCCCGGTACCCGGGGGCGTCGAGTGACCATCCCAAAAGGGAACGACATGCGGACGATCGCGGCGCCGTCGCCTCCCGGCCCCCGGTCGCGGCGTCTACCTTGAGACGGCCACGGGCCAGCTGGTCAAGGGACCGCGGGTACGCCGCTGTGGCACGCTGGGCGCCGTGCATGTCCTCGCCGCGCTCGCCGCCGTCGCCCTCGCGGCGTGGCTGTACCTCGCGCTCGCTCACGGTGGGTACTGGCGGACCGACCAGCGCCTCCCTCAGGTGCACGGCGACCCGCCCCGGTGGCCGGACGTGGCGGCGATCGTTCCCGCGCGTGACGAGGCGGCGATCCTGCCCGAGACCCTGCCCAGCCTGCTCGCCCAGGACTACCCGGGTGACCTGCGCGTGATCCTGGTCGATGACGGCAGTCGGGACGGTACCGCTGAGGCCGCCAAGCGGCTCGCCGCCGGATCGCCGCGCGCACTCCGGATCGTCCGAGGCGTCGAACCGCCGGCCGGCTGGGCGGGCAAGGTCTGGGCGATGACCCAGGGCGTGGAGGCGGCCGGGATGCCCGCGTACCTGCTCCTCACCGATGCCGACATCGCGCACCGACCCGGCTCGCTCACCGCGCTCGTCCGCGCCGCCGAGCTCGACGGCCGTGCACTCGTCTCCCAGATGGCCTCGCTGCGGGCCGAGTCCTTCTGGGAACGGGCGGTCGTGCCCGCCTTCGTGTACTTCTTCGCCACGCTCTACCCGTTCCGCCGGGTCAACCGCCCAGGTGCGCGCACGGCCGCCGCGGCCGGCGGGTGTGTGCTCGTACGCCGCGAGGCCCTGGAACGGGCGGGCGGCCTCGCAGCGATCAAGGGGGCACTGATCGACGACGTTGCCCTCGGCCGCCTCGTCAAGCGGGCCGGCGACCGGACGTGGCTCGGGCTCGCGACGGGCGTCGTGAGCAGGCGGCCGTACCCGCGCCTCGCCGACCTGTGGACGATGATCGCGCGCAGCGCCTATACCCAGCTCCGGCACTCGCCGCTGATGCTCGTCGGGACGGTCGTGGGCATGCTCCTGCTGTACGCGGCTCCGCCTGCCGCGGCCCTTTCCGGGGTCGGTACGTTCGCGGCCGGGGCGACCACCGGAGCCGCGGCATGGGCGGCGGCGCTCGGGTTCGCCGCGTGGGGGGTCATGGCGGCGACGTATGTGCCGATGCTCCGGCTGTACGGCCTGGGCGCCTGGCGCGCGCCGACCCTCCCGCTGTTGGCGCTGCTGTACGTCGCGATGACCGTGGACTCGGCGCGACGCCACCGGGTCGGGCTGGGCGGAGCCTGGAAGGGCCGGACGCCGGTCTCCTCCCGGCCGAGGTCGCCCGCGCGCGAGAGGATGGGTCGATGAGCGAAAGCCTGCGCTGAGGGAGGCGTCATGGCGGTATTCGCGGTCACGACGGCCAAAGGGCCGAACTGGGAACCGACCCGTGGAATCCGTGAACAACAAGCCTGGGAACAGCACGCCGCGTTCGCCGACGGCCTCGTCGACCAGGGAGTTATCGTCCTCGGCGGACCGATCAGCAGTGACAGCGACGACGATGTCGCGTTGATCGCGGTCGAGGCGATCGACGACCAGCACGTACGGTCCATCTTCGGTGCGGACCCGTGGGCCACGAGTGGGGTGCTCCGCTTGAAAGACGTGCGGCCGTGGACTTTGTGGCTCGACGGCCGGCGGCATGGACCCTGAGCTCGACGAGGCGCGCGCTAGACACGGCCTCGGGCCCGCTCATGGGCTCGGGCAGACGGAGGAGAGCGAGACAGATTTCCCCTTGGGCTGCTGCTCCGTTGGTGGCTTGGGCTTCTTGGCGTGCCCGGCATGGGCGGGCGACCGGCTGCCTGGCCGCTCGGCCCGTACCGGAGACTCCGGCTTCGCGTGGTGCCGGCTGTTCTTGATCGCGCGATGGACGATCGCGTGGATGTGCTTGACGTGAGGGTCGGCGGGGTCGATCACTGGCGGCACGAGCTGTATGTTCGTGATCTTCGCGTGCTTCACCTTCATGGCGAGGTCGACCAAGTTGGGCAGCAGGTCTTGCGGGATGTCTGTCGACACGGTGTGCTTGGTCGCGTGCGCGATGGCCTGGAAGTGCCGCAGCACCGTGACCGGGTCCGCCTGCCGGGCGATCGCCCCGATGAGGCAGCGCTGCCTGCGCATACGCACGTAGTCGCTGCTCTGTAGCCGGGAGCGGGCGTACCAGAGGGCGTTCCTGCCGTTCAGCTTGCGGTAGCCGGGCTTGATGACGAACTGTCCGCGTTTGCCGTAGCGGATCGGCTGGTCCACGCGCATCCAGACTCCGCCGAGGGCGTTGACGATGTCCTGGAAGCCGTCGAGATCCGCGAGGGCGTAGTAGTCGATCGGCAGCCCGATGAGGTGGCCGATCGTGCGTTTCACCAGCTCCGCGTCGCGGTGGCGCGGATGCGGGGTGAGCTTGGGGTGCTCGGCCGCGAACTGGTACAGGGCGTAGATGTAGTTGGGGAACCCGTGGGGGAAGTGCCTGCGCATGCGGCCGGGTGGCAGCGGGACGTGCTGCATGTTGCGGGGCACGCTGAGCAGCACCGTACGCCCGGTACGGGGGTTGATGCTCGCGACGACCAGCGCGTCGGTCCGCAGCCCGAACCGCTTGACGTCGGAGTCGGCGCCGATCAGCAGGATGTTGAGGCGCCCCTTGCCCTGCCACGGGTCTCGGTCTCTCCCCGTTACCACCGCGTGTGGAGCGGGCGGCGCTGAGGTGGCGAAGACGCTGGTCACGAGATCGCGCTCGACGGAGGCGTAGCGGGCGGCCACGGCGAAAGGGGCGAGGACGAGCAGACACAACACGCCCACGGCCCCGGCCGCGATCCAGCGCGGAACGCCGGTCAGCGGCCTCGGACGCACCGTGAGGTACGACCAGGCGACGACCGTCGCCCACGCGATGGCGAGCAGGGCCAGGATCACGATGACGGCAATCAGCCAGCCCGGTCGCACTAGGGCGTGAATGAGCGCGCGACGGTACACCGTCGCGAGCACTAGGGCGGCGGCGACAAGGAGTATGAGTCCGCAGACGAGAGGGATGCCGATCCACCAGCGTCGCCGGAAGAGGTGGGCGGTGCCGGGAACGATCGCCGAGGCGAGGGTCAGCAGCAGCGCGCCGAAGAGGCGCTTCCCGCGCCCACCCTCGGCCACGGCCGTGTCCTCTCCCACCGCGTCCCCTCGCTTGGCGCCCGGCCGGCCCCGCAAACCGGGCTTATGAGACAAGTTCCCCGAGAAGATGAGACATACCGTGGACGTAATGATCCCGCTTCGAGTTCCCCACGGACCCCGAAGCGCTCTGACGGTTATCGAGCGGTTACGTGCCCGCGACAGACACCGGGCACGTGCCCGACGGAGAGGGGTGACTGGCATGGGCCTCATGATCGGTACCGGTCCCTTCGGCCAGCGTTCGACGGGCGTCTTCAACGCCGACCTCGCGGCTCCCGCGCACCTGCTGTACTTCGAGCCCAGCCCGAAGCGTGTCCGCGTGGAGCTCGGTGGGGAGACGATCGCGGACAGCGAGGGCATGCGGCTGCTGCACGAGAGCCGCCTCACGCCCGTCTACTACTTTCCCGAGTCCGACGTGCGTCGAGACCTGCTCGTGCCCACCGATCACGCGACGCGCTGCCCGGTCAAGGGCCAGGCGTCGTACTGGTCGGTCGTCGTCGGTGGCAGGAGGGCGGAGAACGCGGCCTGGGGCTACCCCGAGCCGCTGCCGTCCGCGCCGTGGCTCGCCGGGTACGTCGCCTTCGACTGGGGGGCGATGGACGCGTGGTACGAGGAGGACGAGCAGGTGTTCGTCCACCCTCGGGACCCGTACACTCGTATCGACGTCCTCCGCGGCTCGCGGAAGGTGCGGGTGCGTGTCGACGGGACGGTGGTCGCCGAGACGTCCCGGCCGAGCCTGCTGTTCGAGACCGGGCTGCCGGCGCGGTACTACCTGCCGTCGGAGGACGTGCGTACGGACCTGCTGGAGTCGAGCGATACGGTCACCCGCTGCCCGTACAAGGGTGCGGCGTCGTACTGGTCGGTACGGTCGGGGGACGGCCTCGTCCGGGACGCGGTGTGGAGCTACCCCGAGCCGTTCCACGACGCGGAGCCGGTCGCGGGGATGTTCTGCTTCTACGACGAGCGGGTCGACCTCGAGGTCTCTGGCCTTTGACCCGCCGATCTTGAAGAAATCGGTGGGTTACTCGCGAGTAGATGCCCGACAACTTCAAGATCGGCGGTGGGGGGGCCCGGGAGAGGAGGGGGCCCGCGAGGCGGGTCTACGGGCTCTGGGTGCCCGTGCCGTACTCGCCCCGACCGGTGAGCACGTCGTCCAGCGTGAGGCCCGAGGCCGGGGGGTACGACGCGCCCGGCTGGGCGAGCTGCACGAGCGTGCCGTGGGTTTCCTTCGGGTGCAGGAACGCCTCCCGCCACGACGGGTCGTCGAGGTTCACCGCGTGCGGCCGGTACCCGCGTTCGCTCAGCCGGTCGAGCGCCGCCTCGATGTCACGGACGGCGAACGTCACGTGGTGCGGCCCGCCCCGTCCGGATGTACGCGCGAAGAAGCTCTCGAGGAACGCCGACCCGGGGAGGGCCTCCAGCAGCTCGATCTTGGTGCGGTCAGGGTAGGCGAGCTGGAGCCACCGAAACCCCCACCGGCTGTTGTCCCCGCCGTACAGGAACGTTCCGCCGAGCAGGTCCTGGTACACGGGTAGCAGGTCGCGGATGCGCTGTGCCGCCACGGCCGCGTGGTCGAAGGTCGCGCCGATCCCGTCAAGCTCACTGTTCACCCGCTGGTCCTCTCATCTGGGGCCGGGTCGCGCGCCAACAGCCTAAGCAGGCGGGCGACCTCGCCGGCCACCGCGTCCCGTCCGGGGCCGAGGTACTTCCGGGGATCGACGAGGTCCGCGTCCCGGGCGAGGACCCGCCGCACGGTCTGGGTAAGTGCCGCGTTCAGGATCGTGGCCAGGTTGATCTTGGTCATCCCGCTCCGTACGGCGGCCGCGAGCTGCTCGTCGGGCACGCCGGAGGAGCCGTGCAGGACCAGCGGCACCGGCACCGCCTCGCGGAGCGCGGCGATGAGGTCGAGGTCGAGCACCGCTTCGCGCCTGCTCATCGCGTGCGACGTGCCGACCGCGACGGCGAGCCCGTCGACTCCCGTCTCGGTTACGTACCGGCGTGCTTCGTCGGGGTCGGTGCGGACCCCGGGCGCGTGGGCCCCCTCCTTGCCGCCCACTTCGCCCAGCTCGGCCTCGACCCACAGGCCGTCGTCGTGGGCCCAGCGCGCGACCTCCCCGGTGGCGCGGACGTTTTCCTCGTACGGCAGTCGCGAGCCGTCGAACATGACGGAGCCGAAGCCCAGGTCGGCGGCCTGGCGGCACAGATCCAAGGCGGTCGCGTGGTCGAGGTGGACGGCGGCGCGCGCGTCCGCGTCCCTGGCGAGCGCGACAGCGGCCGCGCCGGCAGCGCCGAGCCCGCCGTGGTACCTCACCGTGTTCTCGCTGAGCTGGAGGATCACCGGCCGACCCGTCCGCGCGGCGCCCGCCACGATCGCCTCCGCGTGCTCGAGCTGGATCACGTTGAACGCGCCCACGCCGCGGTCCGCTCTCCGTGCCTCGTCGACGATCTCCGCGGTCGGTACGAGTGGCATGAGAGCTCCTTCACACGTTCTGCACGTGCACGTCGGCGAGCAGGCGACGGTAGGTCTCCGGATCCACGTCGCCGGCGGTCGGGCGGCGGACGGCGGCGGACGACAGAGCGGCCGCGTCGGCGAGCAGCTCGGGCCACGGCGTGCCCGCGACGAGACCGCGCACCAGCGCGGCGACGGCCGCGTCGCCCGCACCGACAGGGTTGCCGCTGACCCGCTCGGGCAGGCGCGCCCGCCAGCGGCCCTCGGGGGTGCAGCAAACCAGGCCCGCCGCGCCGAGGGACACGACGACCGCGTCTGCGCCGGCCGCACGCAGCTCCTCGGCGCCGCGCAGCGGGTCGTCCTCGCCGGTAGCGGCGATCAGCTCCTCGTGGTTGGGCTTCACCAGCCCCGGCCGGCCCGCGACACCCTGCCGCAGGGTCTCGCCGTCCGCGTCGAGCACGACGGGTACGTCGCCCGCCTCGTGGGCGAGGACCGCGTACGCGTCGGCCGGCGCGCCGGGCGGCAGGCTGCCGGAGAGGACGACGGCGTCCGCGGTCCCGGCCAGCTCGCGGAACCTCTCCACGAAGCCGTGCCATTCCTCGTCCCCGATCCGTGGCCCGGGCTCGTTGAGGAGGGTCGCGGTACCGCCGTCGGTCTCGACGACGGCGAGGGTCCGCCGGGACTCGTCCCGGACACCGA